>NZ_JBFAVD010000009.1:0-260798 GCF_040679615.1 Streptomyces sp. NPDC052225
CCCCGCGCCCCTGAAGGCATGCGCTGCGCGCAGCCTTTACAGGGGAAATGCGACGCGAAGCGTCCGCATCTCAGGGGCGCGGGGAACTGCGCGACCAGCCACGACGAAAGCCGCACCCGACCACGGCCTAACCCGCCCCGAACACATCCTCCTGCGCCGCGCCCCGCGCCATGAGCAGGGCACCGCCCAACACCGCACCCCCGCCGAGCTCCCCCGCCCGCACCTCCGTCGGCAGCGGGGACATCCCGGCCAACCGGTCGGAGACCCGGCGCGCGAGGTCGTCGCCGCCGGCCCTCCCGACCTCCCCGGCCAGGACGACGCAGCCGGGGTCGAGCACCGCCACCACCGCGGCGGCGCCGAGGACGACCCGGTCGGCCAGGGCGTCGAGGAACGCGTCCGCGCCGGACGCCACCGCCTCCCGTACGACGGCCGCCGCCCGCTCCACCGGCGCGCCGGGTCCCACCAGGCCGTGTCCGACGGCGAGTTGGAGGATGGCGCCCGAACCGGCCAGGGAGTGGAAGCCCCCGTCGCACCCGGTCGCGGACGGCAGCGCGCCCGTGCCCGGCACCGGCAGGAAGCCCACCTCCCCCGTCCCGCCGGAGGCACCCCGGCGCAGTTTCCCGTCCAGGACGACCGCCGCGCCGATGCCGAGCCCCAGCCAGAGCAGCACGAACGTGTCGCGGTCGCGGGTGGCGCCGTCGCGCTGTTCGGCGAGGGCTGCGAGGTTCGTCTCGTTCTCCACGAGGACCCGTGCGGGCAGCCGCTCCTGGAGCACGGCGACCAGGCGGCGGTGCCATTCGGGCAGCCCCGTGGAGTCGCGCAGTTCGCCGGTGGCCGGGTCGATCAGGCCGGGCGCGCCGACGCCGACCGTGTGCAGCCGCTCGGCCCCCGCCTCCTTCGCCGTACGTTCGAGGAGGGCGACGGCGCGCTCGACGGCGTCGCCCGTGCTCTCGCCGGGTTCGACGGGCGCGGACGCCTCGGCGAGGACGGTGCCGAGCAGGTCGGCGACGACGAGCCGGACGCCTTCGGTGCGCACGTCGAGCGCGGCGAGGTGGGCGCGGTCGGCGACGATCCCGTAGAGCCGGGCGTTCGGTCCGCGGCGCTCGGCGCCCGCCTCCCCCACGACGGCGATCAGGCCGGAGGCCGTGAGGCGCTCGACGAGGTCGGCGACGCTGGGCCGGGACAGGCCGGTGAGCTGCTTCAACTGCCCGGCGGTGAGCGGTCCTTCCTCCTGGAGGAGGCGGAGCGCGAGCCGGTCGTTGATGGCGCGGGCGGTCCTCGGCGATGCGGGCATGGCGGGATCCTACGCGGAAATCCTCTAACTATCAGGCAGGGTTCCTGATAGTTTACGGCGGCACGCTCACGGGACACATGGGGAGGGCCCGACACGATGGCTCAGGCGACCGCCGGCGGCATCGGCATATCGACGGAAGTGAAGCGGGCGCGGTACGCCGTGGCCGCGGTCTTCTGCATCCACGGATCGGTGACGGGGTCCTTCGCGACCCGGGTGCCGCGGATCCAGGACCACACGGGGGTGAGCGCCGGTCAGCTCGGCTTCGCGCTCGCCTTCACGGCGTTCGGCGCGGCGTGCGCGATGCCGCTGGCCGGGAGCGTGACGCACCGGTTCGGCAGCCGGACGGCGCTGCGCGGACTGCTCGCGCTGTGGACGCTGGCGCTCGTCCTGCCGGCGCTCGCGCCGAGCCTGTGGACGCTGTGCCTGGCGATGTTCACGTACGGCGCCACGTCGGGCATGGCCGATGTCGCGATGAACGCCCTGGGTGTGGAGGTCGAGCAGCGGCTCGGCCGGTCGATCATGTCCAGCCTGCACGGCATGTGGAGCGCGGGGGCGCTGATCGGTTCGGCGGCCGGCACGCTCGCCGCGCATCTGGGTTCGGACGCGCGGGTGCACCATGCCCTGGCCGCGCTGGTCCTGACCGCGCTGGGCCTCGTGGCCTGTCAGTGGGTGCTCGACCTGCGGCCCACGGAGGACGAGGAGCCGCCGCCGCGGTTCGCGCTGCCGCCGCGTTCGGCGCTGCTCATCGGCGCGGTCGGCTTCTGCGCGGTGTTCGCGGAGGGCGCGAGCCTGGACTGGTCGGCCGTCTATCTGCGCGACCAGCTCGACACGTCGGCGGGGCTCGCCGCGGCCTGCACCACCGGGTTCATGCTGACGATGGCGGTGGCCCGGCTCGCCGGGGACATCACGGTGAACCGGTTCGGGGCGGTGCGCACGGTGCGGGCGGGCGGTGCGCTGGCCGCGGTCGGCGGCCTCCTGATCGTGGCGGCGGGGAACCCTGCCGTGGCGATGGGCGGGTTCGCGCTGATGGGGCTCGGCATCGCGGTGGTCGTCCCGCTCTGCTTCGCGGCCGCCGGGCACAGCGGGCCGAACCCGAGCCAGGCGATCGCGGGCGTCGCCACTGTCACGTACACCTCGGGGCTGGTCGCGCCGAGCCTGATCGGCGGGGTCGCCCAGGCGACGAGCCTGATGGTCTCGTTCGGCGTGGTGACGGTGCTGGCCTGCGGTCTGGTCGTGTTCGCCGGGGTGCTCCGGCCGGGCGAGCGGTCGCGGGCGGCGTCCGGGCCCGCGGACTGAACCGTCCGCCCGGGCGGTGCGGGTGGTGCGGGCGGCCGGGTCTCGGTCCGCCGCTCGCACTTACGTCGCATTAACATGAGGCGATCGATTTGAGCCACACCCTCACCACCGGCACCCCCGGCACCACAGAAAGCAGAGTGCGCGCATGGACCTCGGCGTCCGCTGGAAACTTCACGGCGACGGGCGCACCCCGGCGCCCGGTGCCGTCGTCCGTCCCGACGAGCGGCTGTCGTGGCCGCGCACCATCGGGCTCGGCGCCCAGCACGTGGTCGCCATGTTCGGCGCAAGCTTCGTCGCGCCCGTTCTGATGGGTCTGGACCCGAATCTCGCCATCATGATGTCCGGCGTCGCGACGGTCATCTTCCTGCTGGCCACGCGCGGCCGGGTGCCCAGCTATCTGGGCTGTTCGCTCTCGTTCGTGGGCGTCGCGGCGGTCATCCGGGCCTCGGGCGGCGACAGCGCGACGGTCACCGGCGCGGTCTTCGTCGTCGGTGTCGTGCTCTTCCTCGTCGGTCTCGCGGTGCAGAAGTTCGGGGCGCGGATCATCCACGCCGCGATGCCGCCGATCGTGACCGGCGCGGTGGTCATGCTGATCGGCTTCAACCTGGCGCCGGTGACCGCCTCCACCTACTGGCCGACCGACCAGTGGACCGCTCTGCTCGTCATGCTCTTCACCGGTTTGGCCGTCGTGTGCCTGCGCGGTTTCTGGTCCCGCATCGCGATCTTCCTCGGCCTGATCTTCGGTTACGCGATCTCGTGGGTCTTCGACCAGGTCTTCGGCAAGATCCACTCGACGAACGGCGGCGCCGAGGCCGTCGACCACTGGCGGCTCGACCTCTCCGGTGTCGGCTCGGCGGACTGGATCGGCCTGCCCTCCTTCCACGCGCCGTCCTTCGAGTGGTCGGCGATCCTCGTCGCGCTGCCCGTCGTCATCGCGCTGATCGCGGAGAACGCCGGACACGTCAAGGCCGTCGGCGAGATGACCGGCGACAACCTCGACGACAAGCTCGGCACCGCGATCTCCGCGGACGGCGCCGCGTCCATGCTGTCCACCGCGGTCGGCGGCCCGCCGAACACCACGTACTCCGAGAACATCGGCGTGATGGCCGCGACCCGCGTCTACTCGACCGCGGCCTACTGGGCGGCGGCCGGCTTCGCCCTCCTCTTCGGCCTGTGCCCGAAGTTCGGCGCGATCGTCGCCGCGATCCCGGGCGGCGTCCTCGGCGGCATCACCGTCATCCTGTACGGCATGATCGGCCTGCTCGGCGCGCAGATCTGGATCAACGCCAAGGTGGACCTGCGCAACCCGCTGAACCTCGTGCCGGCCGCCGCGGGCATCATCATCGGCGTCGGCAACGTCTCCCTGAAGTTCACCGACAACTTCTCGCTCAGCGGCATCGCCCTCGGCACGATCGTCGTCATCACGGGTTACCACGCGCTGCGGGCGATGGCCCCCGCGCACCTCAAGTCGCAGGAGCCGCTGCTCGACGCGGGCACGTCGACGTACGACGAGAGCACCGGGGCCGCGAAGAAGTAGCTAGCCGCCCGCCCACCGGTCCACCGCCGGTCCCGGCAGGGCGAGTTGATCGAGGACCCGGGCGACCGTGTGGTCGACCAGGTCCTCGATCGTTTTCGGCCGCTGGTAGAACGCGGGCGCCGGCGGCATGATGCGGACGCCCATGCGGGCCAGGGCCAGCATGTTCTCCAGATGGATCTCGTGGAGCGGGCTCTCGCGCGGCACGAGGACGAGCGGACGGCCCTCCTTGAGGGTCACGTCGGCGGCCCGTCCGACGAGACCGTCCGCGTATCCGGCCCGGATCCCCGCCAGCGTCTTCATGCTGCACGGCGCGATCACCATGCCGTCGGTGCGGAACGAGCCGGAGGAGACCGCCGCCGCCTGGTCGCCGGGGCGATGGACGACGTCGGCGAGTTTGAGTACGTCGCCGACGCCGAGGTCCGTCTCGGTCTCGATGGTCGTCCGCGCCCAGCGGGTGAGGATCAGATGGGTCTCCACGGCGGGCACGGCGCGCAGGGCCTCCAGAAGGCGGATGCCGTAGACGGCGCCGGTCGCCCCGGTGATCCCGACGACCAGCCTCACCGGGCATCGAGCAGCGCGCGGGCCCGGGCCGTGCGCGCCGGGTCGGTGCGGATGCGGACGGCGTCGAAGTGCGGGCCGCGCGTGGCGTCCAGGCCCATCCGGGACGTGGTGCCGTCGGGTGTGGCGGACGGGTCGAGGGGGCTGCCGGGCAGCCCGTCGACCATGAACACGTCGGCGTGCGGCTGGAGATGGGTCGCGAGGGCCCACAGCACCTCGTCGTCCCGGGTCACGTCCACGTCGTCGTCCACCGCCACCACCGTCTTCAGGTACGGGTCCCAGCCGAGCAGCGCGAGCAGGATCTGCCGCGCCTGCCCCGGGCGGGCCCGGCGCAGGGCCACGTAGGCGTGGAAATGGGTGCCCGATGTCGGGTAGTGCAGTGCGGTGACCTCGGGGAATCGGGCCATGAGCTGCTCGGCCATCTCCGACTCGCGCGGGATGCGGGCCAGGTTGAGGTGCTCGGCGCTGTTGCCGCCGACCACGTCGAGCAGGACCGCGTCGCGGCGGCGCAGCACGCTGTGCACGGTGAGGACGTTGTTCGTGGAGCGGTCCGAGGAGTAGCCGGAGAACTCGCCGAAGGGACCTTCGGGGGCGCTGCGGGCCGGGTCGATGACGCCTTCGAGGACGAGTTCGGCCTGCGCGGGTACGCGGATGCCGTGCCGTGGCGTGCGGACGACGTCGAGGGGTGCGCCCAACAGGCCGCCCGCCAGGGTGCGTTCGTCGATGTCGGGGGCGACGCGGGCGGACGCGGCGAGCTGGAACAGCGGGTGGGCGCCGACGACCATCGCGACGGGCAGGACCTCGCCGCGCTCCTCGGCCATCCGCAGCACCTGCCACAGATGGCCCCGGGAGTGCAGGCTCGTGGCGAGTTCGGTGCGGCTGTGGACGAGGGCGCGGTGGTAGCTGAGGTTGCCGGCACGGCCGGGGACGCCCTGCGGCGCTTCGGCCGTGATGACACCGCTGGTCAGGTACGGGCCCCGGTCGGAGTCGAAGTGCCGGAGCAGCGGCAGGGCGGTCAGGTCGACGTCGTCGCCCTCGGCGACCGTGTCCAGGACCGGTCCCGTGGCGACGAGCCGTGGTTCGGTCCGGCGGGCGGCGGCCTGCTGGTACGCGCGGTGCAGTCCGGCCGGGTCGGTGCCGAGGAGCCGGGCGATCCGGCGCCGGGATGCGAACAGGTTCGTGACCAGGGTGGTGCCGCCGAGCCCCTTCACGTGCGGGCAGACGACGACCTCGGCGCGACCGCGCGCCGCCAACTCGGCCACGAGGGCCGCCACTTCAGGGCCTTCGAGTTCGTCGCCGACCGTCAGTACGTCGTCGGGGTGCTCGGTGGCGTACCGGCGCAGCCATGCGCGTACACCCGGGTCAGTGGCTGTCACAGCACACCCCCGCGTGCACGCCGCCCGTGAACAGGGCGCCCCACGACGGCGCTTCGACGTCGAGGCCGAGCAGGTCGAGGCCGGTACGCACCGCGACCCGCGCCCCGTCGTGCACGGGCTTGCCCACCTCCCTTTCCACCAGCGCCGCGACAGGTGCGACGGGCAGTTCGGTGCCGGCCACGACGAGGCACTGGGCGTCGGCCGTGTCGGCGTCGAGGAGCACGCGGCGCACCTTCGCCACAGGGAGTTCGGCGGCCTCGCGCGGCGTGGCGAGGCCCAGCGCGGTGACGGACGCGATGCGCAGTCCGGCCGCGAGGTAGGTGTCGGCGAGGCGGCCGGCGGCGCGTTCCGATCCTGCCGTGATGAGGGCCAGCGAGTGGATTCCTTCGCGGGCGAGCAGGTCGAGCTGACCGAGGGTGACGGTGGAGGCGCGCACCCCGGCCGTCCGCTCGATGACGCGGGCGACGGCGCGGGCGTGCGCGGCGCCGTCGAGCCCGGCGGAGGTGCCGTGCCAGACGATCCCGTCGACACCGGCCTGCGCCAACTGGTCGGCGCCGCGCTCCAGTTCGACGGTGTGGGAAGGGGCGAGCCCGGGACCGTACTGGATCTCGGGCAGGGACGCGCGGGCGCCCGGGTGGGCGGTCTCGACCTGGACGGGCGCGCAGATCTGCGCGGTCCAGCGGTCGGCGCCGAGCGAGGTGGCGGGCAGGAGGTGGCCGATGCGCTGCATGAGGACTCCGCTCTGGGTGGCGGCCGAAGAGGGGGCGGGGTGGCCGGTCCCCCGAACCGGCCACCCCGAGGCGCGAGAACTCAGCTGCGCGCGACCGTGTCGAGGGACGCGTATGTGTCCTTCAGGCGCAGCTGCGCCTCTTCCTGGTTGCGCGGCGGCGGGGTCGGCTTCAGGCCGAGGAGCTTGGCCATGTTGTTGCCGAGGTAGCCCTCCAGGTCCTCCTCGGACAGGTGCATGCCCTGCGGCGGCGGGCCGCACAGCACCTCCAACTCCCGTGCCCACATGCCCGGTTCGTTCGGCGGGGAGTCCGTGCCGAAGACGAGCTGGTGCCGCTCCATCTGCTGCGCGAACTCGACGATGCGCGACTGGAGGAGCCAGCCGGACTCGCCGTACACGTTCGGCGAGTCGAGGATCATGTAGAGCGCCTCGAAGCAGTAGACGCCGCCGGTCTGCACGCCGAAGTGGGCGAGGATGAAGTTGACGTCCTTGAACTCGCGGATGATCGGATAGAACTGCGTCGGGATCGAGTACGGCCCGTCGCCGGTGTGGATGAGGACGACGACACCCAGTTCGTCGCAGACCCGCAGGACCGGGCGGAGCCAGTCGAGGGCACGGTCGGGACGGTACGCGTGCATGTTGGCATGCAGCTTGACCATCTTGTAGCCGTACTCCTTGACGTGGAACTCCAGCTCCTTCGCGCCGTTCTCGGGCCCGAAGCGCGGGTTGTACATGAAGTTCCCGATGAACCGGTCGGGGTACTGCTGGACCAGTTCGGTGATGTACGCCATGTAGTCGCGGATGCCCTCGCGGCCGGTGCGCATCCCGTCCTGCCAGACGGAGTTGCCGGGCGGCGGCATGATGCAGCCGTAGTCGATGCGGCGGGGCTTTCCGTTGATCATGTACGGGCCGTTCATCATCTCCAGCGTGCGCTCACCGGTGAACGGGGAGCCGTCGTGCCGCCACGCCTGGTCGACGATGTTCGTCGGGTGCATATGGGTGTCGATGATCAAGGTGCTGTTTCCTTCCCAGCTGGTGCCAACCGTGTTTCTTGGTGGACCGTTTGGGGACCCAGGGCAGGGCCCGCCTCACCTCCTCTCGTCGTCGTCGAGGCCACCGGAGCCGGAGCCGGTTCCGGTGATGTCTTCGGGGCGCACCGGCACCCTGGTCAGCTCCCGCCCGGTCGCGTCGCGCAGCGCGTTCGCGATGGCCGGGGTCGAGGAGAGGGTGGGCGGTTCGCCGACGCCGTTGAGGCCGTACGGGGAATCCGGGTGCGGGAGTTCGAGCAGGTCGATGGGGACGTGCGGCATGTCGGCGATGGTCGGGATCAGGTAGTCGGTGAAGGACGGGTTGCGCACCCGTCCGTTCTCGACGCGGAGTTCCTCCATCACGGCGAGGCCGAGCCCCTGGGCGCTGCCGCCCTCGATCTGGCCCTCGACGGCGAGGGGGTTCATGGCCTTGCCGACGTCCTGCGCGGTGGCCAGCTCCACCACCTTCACCAGGCCGAGGTCGGTGTCCACGTCGACGACGGCGCGGTGCGCGGCGAACGCGAAGGCGATGTGGGCGTCGCCCTGGCCGCGTTCGGCGTCGATGGGGTGGGTGCGGCGGTGCGCGTACTCGTACTCCTCCTCCAACGGGCCGTGTGCGGCCAGGAGTTCGGCGAGCGTTCCCTCGCCCAGGGCTGTGAGGCGCTCACGCAGCGCCTGACACGCGCCCTGCACCGCTCCCCCGCTCATCCACGTGATGCGCGACGCCGAGGACGATCCGGCGTCGCCGACCCGGGTGTCGGCGGGCAGGACGACGACCCGCTCGACGCCGAGTTCGGTGCGGACGATCTGCGCCTGCACGGTGACGATGCCCTGGCCGCACTCGGCGGCGGCGGTGTGCACCTCGGCGACCGGTTCGCCGCCGGTGAGCGAGAGCCGGACGCGGGCCACGGAGCGGTCGTCGACGCCGCCGGAGAAGCCGATGGCCTTGACGCCGATCGCGTAGCCGACGCCGCGCCGGACGCCTTCGCCGTGGCTGGTGTTGTTGAGGCCGCCGGGATTGCCGAAGGGGCCTTCGCCGGCCGGGGGCAGCGGGCGGGCGCGGAGCCGTTCGAGGAGTTCGGCCGCGGGGGCCGGGCCGTCGACCGCCTGCCCGGTCGGCAGGACGGTGCCCGTCGTCATGGCGTTGCGCAGCCTCAACTCGACCGGTTCGAGGCCGAGTTCGCGGGCGAGCTTGTCGAGGTTGGACTCGACGCCGTAGCAGGACTGGACGGCGCCGAAGCCGCGCATCGCCCCGCACGGCGGGTTGTTGGTGAACACGGAGAAGCCGTCGATCTCGGCGTGCGGCACCTCGTAGGCGCCGGCCGCGAAGTAGGAGCCGTTGGCGATGACGACCTGGGAGGTGGAGGTGTAGGCGCCGCCGTCGAAGAGGAGTCGCGCCTTCACGTACACGAGCTTCCCGTCGCGCGTCGCCCCGTGCTCGAACCGCATGCGGGCCGGATGGCGGTGCACGTGCCCGAAGAAGGACTCCTCCCGGTCGTAGCTCATCTTCACGGGCCGGCCGGTGCGCAGGGCGAGCAGCGCCGCGTGGATCTGCACGGAGACGTCCTCGCGCCCGCCGAACGCGCCGCCCACGCCGGAGAGCGTCAGACGCACCTTCTCCGGGGGCAGGCCGAGCGCCGCGCACATCTGGTGCTGGTCGTCGTGGAGCCACTGGGTGGAGACGTACACGTCGACGCCGCCGTCCTCGGCGGGGAGGGCGAGGCCGGACTCGGGGCCGAGGAACGCCTGGTCCTGCATGCCCACTTCGTACGTGCCGGTGACGATCACGTCGGCCTCGCGGCGGGCCCGCGCCAGGTCGCCGTGGCGGATGCGGACGTGGCGTACGACGTTGCCGTGCTTGCCGTCGGCCCGGTGCTCGTGGACGAGCGGGCCGACGCCACGGACGGCGTCCTCCGGGTCGGTGAGCGCGGGCAGTTCCTCGTACGCGACGTCGATGAGGGCGAGGGCGCGGCGGCAGGTCTCGGGGTGGTCGGCGGCGACGAGGGCCACCGGTTCGCCCTGGTAGCGGACGACGTCGGAGGCGAGGACGGGCTGGTCGGCGACCTTCATCCCGTACGTCGGCCGCCCGGGGACGTCCTCGTGGGTGAGCACCGCCACCACACCGGGCAGCCGCAGGGCCGCCGTGGTGTCGAGCCGGACGATCCGGGCGCTGGGGTGCGGGGAGCGCAGGGTCGCGCCCCACACCATGCCCTCGGCCCGCAGGTCGGAGGAGTACGCGAAGTCCCCCCTGACCTTCAGGCGGCCGTCGGGACGCGGAGTGCTGGTGCCGACGCCGTCACGGGTGGCGGCTCGGGTGGCGGTACTCACGGTCGTTCACTTCCCTTCTGCCTTGCGACGTACGGGAGTTGAGCGTGGCTGCGCTGGTTCAGTCGACGGGGCGGACGTGCCCCGGGCCGGCGGCCGGGCCGGGTGCGACCGCCTGGGAGAGGCGGATGCGGAGCCTGCGGATGTGGTCGCGGGCCGCGAGGTCGGCGGCGTCCGGGTCGCCGGACGTCATCGCCTCGAAGATCCGGCGGTGTTCGGCGACCGCGAGCCGGGGTGCCTCCTGGCCGCGCCACAGCTGGTGCAGGGCGAGGTGGGCCTTGCCCTGGATGGTGTCGAGGGCGGCGGTGAGGTGGGCGTTTCCCGCCACTTCGCGGATGGTGCGGTGGTAGGCCATGTCCATCTCGATGTGGGTGCGCTCGTCGACACCGGTGCCGACCTCGCGCTCGTGGCGCTCCAGGAGGTCGCGGAGTTCGGCGACCCGGGAGGCGTCGAGGCGCTCGGTGGCCAGGCGTGCGGCCAGGCCCTCCATCACCTCGCGGACGACGTACAACTGGCGCACGTCCTCCACGTCGACGGTGGCGACGACGGCACCCTTGTGCGGGACGTGCGTGGCGAGGCCGTCGTGGATGAGGCGCTGCACCGCTTCCCGTACGGGGCTGCGGCTGATGTTCATCTGCACCGCGAGGGCGGGTACGGAGAGGGCGTCGCCGGGGCGGAGCCGGTTGGCGAGGACGGCGCCCTTGAGTTCCTCGTAGGCCCGGTCCGCCAGGAGGCTGCCGGCCGCGACCGGGTTGACCGCTCGCTCTGCGCTCATCGTCAACTCCCCCTCACCGCTTGCCCGTTGGAGTTACATGTTGCATGTAATGTTCGGGCGGGTCAATGGATGCGGCAGAGTTCGCGCGACCCTCCCGGCGGCGTCCGGGGATGCGCAGGTGGTGGAAGAAGAGGTTGAGCAGCACTGCCGTGATCGTGCCGAGGATGATGCCGCTCTCGAACAGCGCGTGCAGTTGCCGGCCCGGCATCTGCTCGGCGAACTGCGGGAACGCCGTGGGCAGGAAGCCGACACCCATGCTCGCGGCGACGAGGATCGTGTTGCGCTGGTCGGTGAGGTCGGCCTGGACGAGGATCTGCACGCCGACGACCGCGATCGTGGAGAACAGGACGATCGTCGCGCCGCCGAGCACCGAGGACGGCATGGCGGCCACGATCGCCCCGACCTTCGGTACGAGCCCGAGCACCATCATGATCACGCCGGACGCGGCGACGATCCACCGGGACTTGACGCGGGTCAGCCTGATCAGGCCGATGTTCTGCGAATACACCGTGCTGGGAAAGGAGTTGAAGACGCCGGCCAGCGCCGTCGCGAGCCCGTCGGCGCGCAGGGCGCGGGTGACGTGCCGGCCCTGGACCTCGCGTCCGACGATCTCGCCGACCGCGAAGAACTGCCCGATGGACTCCACCGCGATGATTACCATCACGAGGACGATCGACAGCACGGCGATGACGTCGAAGCGCGGCGCTCCGTAGTGCAGCGGCGCGGCCGTGCCGAGCCAGGGCGCCGACCCGATCCGCGAGAAGTCGGTGAATCCGGCCATCGCCGCGACGACGGTCCCCACCACGAGTCCGGCGAGCACCGCGACCGTGGCGACGAAGCCCCGCGACAGCTTGTGCAGGAGCAGGATGACCACCAGCGTGACGGCGGCGAGCCCCAGGTGCGCGGGCGAGCCGAACGACCCCTTGCTCGGGTCCCCGCCGCCCACCTGACGTGCGGCGACGGCGAGCAGGGTGATCCCGACGACGGTCACGATGGTGCCGGTGACCAGCGGCGGGAAGAACCGGACCAGCTTGCTGAAGACGGGCGCCACGACGAACAGGGCGAGCCCGGCGGCGATCACCGCCCCGAACACCGTCGGCAGCCCGGCCTGCGCGCCGCCCGCCGCGAGCCCCACCGACACCAGCGAGGGCACGGCCGTGGTCGAGGTGCCCTGCACCACGGGCAGCCGGATGCCGATGCCGGGCAGGCCGACGGACTGGAGCAGCGTGGCGAGGCCGCAGGTCAGCAGCGAGGCGTTGACGAGCAGCGCGATGTCGTCGCCCTTCATGCCGATGCCCTCGGCGACCAGCAGCGGCATGACCACCGCGCCGGCGTAGAAGGCGAGCACGTGCTGGAATCCGTAGACCACGAGCCGCCACAGCGACGGCACCGTCTCCACGGGGTCCTGGGGTGCGGCCGTCGGCTCGGCCCCGTCCTGAACTTCCTTGTCGGACATGTGCGTTCTCCCTCCACCCGCCGAACGGGTGTTGTTCTCGTGCGCACTTACCGGGGCCGTGGACGGACGGCCGGGACCCGACGGCTCTCAGTGCAGCCAGGGGGTGACGAGCGGGCCGAACCCGGCCCGCCGGACGAGGCGTTCGGCCCGCTCCTGGGCCTCTTCCATGAGCGCCTCCTCGTCGACGAGGGTGCAGCGCCCGTGCTCCACGACGACGCGCCCGCCGACCACCGTCATCTCGACGTCGCCGCCGCGCGCGGAGTACACGAGGGCGGACACGGCCCGGTGCAGCGGCCGCAGGTGGGGCCGGTCGAGCGCGACGACGGCGAGGTCGGCGGGGGCGCCCGGGGCGAGCACTCCGGCGCCCGAGCCGACGTAGCGGCCGCCCTCCCGCGTGGCGAGCTCCAGGGCCTCCTCGCAGCGCGCGACCGCCGGGTCGAGGGTGTCGAGGCGCTGTGCGAACAGGGTCTGCTTCATCACCTCGAACATGTCCTGCCGGTGCCCGGCGCTCGGCCCGTCGGTGCCGAGCGCCACCACGGCCCCGGCGTCGCGCAGCCGGCGCAGCGGCATGACGCCGGAGGCCAGGTAGGCGTTGGAGGACGGGTTGTGCGAGACACCGGCGCCGCGCCCGCCGACCGCCTTGACCTCCTCGTCGTCGAGCCAGATCGCGTGCGCGAGGGTGGCCCGCTCGTCCAGCAGCCCTTCGTGCGCGAGCCAGGTGACGGGCCTGATCCCGTACGCGTCCAGGTAGCTCGCCGGGTCCTTGGCGCCCTCGCTGCAATGGGTGTGCCACTTGGTGTCGTGCGTACGCGCCAACTCGGCCGCGCCGCGCACCAGGTCCTGGTCGACGTAGCTGAGGTTGAGCGGCGCGGGCCAGATCTGGACGGGCGAGCCGGCCGGCCTGGCCCGCATGCAGTCCCGGGTGAGGTCGAGCTCGTCGGCGACGGAGTGGCGGAACAGGGCGTCGGGCAGGCCTCGCGCGGCGGCGACCTGCGTCTTGTGGCCGAGCATGCCGCGGGCGACGACACCGCGCAGGCCGGTGGCCTCGATGGCGGAGGCCACCGAGAGAACCGTTTCCGCGTCGGTCGGCGCGTAGTGGTGGTCGACGACGCTCGTGATGCCCGCCCGCAGCGCCTCCGCGGCGCCGAGCGTGACCGCGACCCGGGCGTCCTCGGCGTCCACGGCGATCGAGTACGGCCACATGAACGCGCAGAGCCAGGGCCAGATCGACTGCCCCTCCCCCAGGCCCCTGGCCAGCGTCTGGAAGAGGTGGCTGTGCCCGTCGACGAAGCCGGGCAGGACGGCCCGGCCCCGGCAGTCGACGGTCCGCTCCGCCCGCCAGGCGGCTTCGATGTCGGCCGCGGGTCCCACGGCGGCGATCCGCCCGCCGGTCACGGCGACCGCGCCGGGCTCGTACACGGTGCGGGCGTCGTCGACGGTGACCACGTGGCCGCCGGTGAGCAGGAGATCACAGGTGCGCGGGGAGTCCATGGAGCCTCCAAGGGGTCGGCCGGACTTCATATTGCATGCAACATATTCTGGCCAGTTGAACTGTCAACCCCTCGCGCTGCCAAGGGACTTGCGGTCTCGCTACGGGAGTCGCCGGATCACTCGGCCAACTCGTACGCGTAGTCGGGTGTGAACGTCCCCGGCTGCCCCTTGCAGCCGTCCGACTCGCCGGGCAGTTTCACCCACAGATACGCGTCGATCGCGGACTCCCCGGTGCGCAGCGTCGGCGCCCGGCCGATCTTGCGGCCGTCCGGGTCGCACCATTCGCCGTCCGCCGGGGCGCCGTTGCCGTTGCGACTGGTGTCGATGACGGCGCCGAGGCCGCTCGGGCCGCCCATCGCGGCGAGCACCCGGCGGGCGTACGCGATCTCGTTCCCGGTGCTGTTGAAGTTCGAGACGTTGGTGAAGACGCCGTCGGAGGAGGCGGCCGACGCGGCGCCCGCCGCCCGCAGCCGCTCCGCCTGGGTGCCGGCCGGGTTCCAGTCGGAGTGCCCGGCGTCGTAGTAGACCCGGGCCCGCGGGTTCGCGGCCTTCATGACCCGCCCGGCGCGCGCCAGCGCGGCGTACCGTGCGGACCGTTGGGACCCGCTGAGGCACTCCGTCTGGGAGAGCGCGTCGGGCTCCAGGATCACGATGACCTCGCGGGAGCCGAGCCCCGCGGCGAACTTGTCGATCCAGTCGTCGTACGCGGCGATGTCGGGCGCCCCGCCGTCCGAGTAGCCGCCGCAGTCCCGCGCGGGGATCGCGTACGGGACCACCACCGGGACCTGCCCGGCGCCCGCCGCGCCGGAGGTCACCGCGCGCACCCGGGACGTGATGGTGGCGGGCGTGAAGTCGGCGAACCAGACGGCGGCCGGCCGGTCCGCGATCCGGGACTCGATCAGCGGGCGCCGCGGGTCGGAGCGGTTGGCCCGCACCCAGTCCTGGACCTGGGAGTCGCCGTGCCGGTACAGCCCGGTGGGTGCCGGCGGCGCGGGCGCCTTCGCCGTCGGCTTCGGCCGGACCGGCGCGGACCTCTTCACCGCGGGCTTCTTCGAACTCTTCGAGCTCGTCGACGGGGACGGGGACGCGCTGGTCAGCGTCGGGGCGGGCAGCGGGACCATGCTGGGCGAATCGCTGACGACGGGCCGCGCCTCGTCGCCGCCGTCCGGACCGCTGTCCAGCGCGGAGACCAGACCCGCGACCGTCCCGACGGCCACCACCGCCGATGCGGCCGCGACCATCGCGCCGCGTCCCGCGGCCCTTCGCCGTGCGGCCCGCCGCTCGGCGAGCCGCCGCGCACGTAACCCTGGCACCGTGCTCTCCCCCTCGCCTCGGCCCGCCGTTCCCTCGTTCTGGGGAAGCCCCCGGCCAGCCGACACCCGCGCCAGCCTATGACTGCGATCCTGCGCGCATGGCGCAGTTGGAACGGATCACACAACCCCACGCACCCGCCGTCGACGGCGTCGACACGGTGCTCGCGAGGATGCGGGCGGTCGGCGCGGACCTGCCGCCGCGGGACGGCGTGGCGGTCTTCAACCGCGTCTACCTTGCGGTCACGGAGGCGCTCGACCGGGCCATCGACACCGGTCGCGCGGGCGGCTTCGCGGACCGCAGAGCCGCGGCCACGCTCGACGTCCGCTTCGCCGAGCGCTATCTCACGGCCGTCGACGCGGCGTCCCACGGGCTGCGCGCGCCCGCGTGCTGGCGTCCGCTGTTCCAGTTCCGGCGCCATCCGGGCGTACGTCCGTTGCAGTTCGCGCTCGCGGGCATCAATGCGCACATCGGCCACGATCTCGCGCTGGCCGTCATGGACACCTGTCGTACGCTCGGCTGCGAACCGACCGCCGTGGAGGACGAGTTCGAGCGCGTGGGCGACATCCTCGTGACACTGGAGGAGCGCATCCGCGAGGAGCTGATGCCGGGCCCCGACCTGCTCCAGGTCGCCGATCCGCTCACCCATCTGCTGGGCTCCTGGACCCTGGAGCGCGCCCGCGACGGTGCGTGGGCGGCGGCCCAGGCGCTGTGGGCCCTCCGTGAACTGCCCGCCCTCTCCGCCGAGTTCGGCCACCGCCTCGACGCCTCCGTGGGCCTGGTGAGCCGCATGCTCCTCACGCCTCTCCCTGACTGAAACCGGCCGCGCCGCACCCGGAACTCCCGTGCTTTCTCTGTACGTTGAGTCGGCGATCACGATCACGATCACGACCGCGCCGGCTACGACGACAGTGAACGAACGCGAAGGAGCACCGCATGGCGACCCGACTCGGCCTGAGCCTCCCGCAGATGAAGCAGTACGACATCGGCCGCGACATCCCCGACGTGGCGCGCGCCGCGGAGGCGACCGGTTACGAGAGCCTGTGGGTCTTCGAGCGGATCCTGTTCCCGGACCCCGCGACGCAGGGGCTCTACGGGGTTCCGGGTCTCCCCTGGCCCGAGCAGTACCGCTCGGTGGCCGACCCGCTGGTCTCGCTCACCCTCGCCGCGGCGGCCACGTCCCGGGCCAGGCTCGGCACCAGCGTCCTGGTGGCTCCGCTGCACGTCCCGTTCCAACTCGCCCGCTCGCTGGCCTCGTTGGACGCGGCGAGCGGCGGCCGGGTCGTCGCGGGGATCGGCACGGGCTGGTCGCACGACGAGTACGCGGCGGCCTCGGTGGCGCCGTTCGCGCAGCGCGGCAAGGTCCTGGACGAGCTGATCGACGTATGCCGTGCGGTGTGGGGCCCCGACCCGGTCGCGTACGAGGGGACGCTGACCACGATCGCCCCGTCCGAGGTCGGGCCGAAGCCCGCCGGGCCGCTGCCGATCCTGCTCCCGGCGAACAGCCCGAAGGCCGCGCGCCGGCTCGTCGACCGGGCGGACGGCTGGATGCCGGCGGCGATGGGCGCCGAGCAGCTCAAGCAGCAGTGGGCGGACCTCCAGGCCCTGGCCGAGGAGCGCGGGCGCACGGCCCCGCTCCAGAGCGTGCTGCGCGTGAACACGACGTACACGAGCGAGGCGTACACCGGCGACGACCGCAGGCCGTTCCAGGGCAGCGTCGACCAGATCGTGGAGGATCTGGTCGCGCACGACGAGGTGGGCCTGGAGGAGATCCTCGTCGACCTCCAGGGCTCGGTGCGCGACGCGCAGGAGCTGAAGGCGGTGGCGGCGGAGGTCTACGAGAAGGCCCGCGCCGCCGGCATCTAGCCCAACGTCCTCTAGTCCTCCGGCAGTTCGACCGGAGCGATCTCGTCGTAGACGTCACCGGGGCCGGGGTTGGCCGCGTCGGTCGCCCCGCCCAGGTGGTGCATGACGCCCCACACGGCGTTCAGCGCGGTCTGCACGGCGCCCTCGGCCCAGCCGGCCGTCCACGAGATGTCGTCACCGGCGAGGAAGATGCCGCGCCGGTCGGCCGGCAGGTCCTCCTGCATGAAGTGGGTGAACAGGCGGCGCTGGTAGCGGTAGTGGCCGGGCAGGTTCGCCTTGAACGCGCCCATGAAGTAGGGCTCGTTCTCCCAGGACACGGTCACCGGGTTGCCGATGATGTGCTTGCGGATGTCGACCTTCGGGTAGATCTCGCCGAGCGACTTCAGCATGACTTCGAGGCGCTCGTTGGCCGACAGCGGCAGCCACTTCAGGCTGTCGTCGCACCAGGTGTAGGAGAGGCAGATGACGGCGGGCTTGTCCGGGCCGTCATCGAGCAGATAGGTCCCCCGGGTCATCCGGTCGGTGAGCGTCATCGACATGACGTCGCGGCCGGTCTCCTCGTCCTTGTCCAGCCAGAAGGGCCGGTCGACGGGGACGAAGAGCTTCGAGCTCTCCATGTAGTGGGTGCGCTCGATGGCGGTCCAGTGGTCGATCGGGAACAGCTCGTCGTCGCACGCCACCTTGGAGAGCAGCATCCAGGACTGCGCGGTGAAGATCGCGGCCTTGTACGTACGGATGTCGCCGTCGGCGTCCGTGACGGTGATCCGGTTCCCTGCCGTGCGGGCGAGCCGGGTCACGGCCGGGCGCGGATCGCCCTGCGGGTGAAGGGACTTGAGCGAGGTCCCGTACGCCCAGTGCACGATCTTCTCGGGCTCGCGCTCCCACAGGCGCAGCGGCAGCTGCTGCGAGCCGCCGACGATGCCGCGGTGGTGGTCGTCGGCCTCGGTGTAGACGACGCGCAGGATCTCCAGGATGGAGTTGGGGAAGTCGGTGTCCCAGCCGCCGGTGCCGAAGCCGACCTGGCCGAAGATCTCGCGGTGCCGGAACGACTTGAACGCCTCGGACTCGCACAGGAACCCGTAGAAGGTCTGGTTGTCGAGCTTCTCGACGAGCTTGGACCAGATCTCCCGGATGCGCGGCACGTCGCGCTCGCGCATCGCCTGGTTCATGTCGGAGAAGTCGGCGCCCTCGTCGAGGCACTTGTTCCAGGCGGCGGCGACGTCGCGGTAGACCTGCGGCAGGTCGTCGATCGTCTCGGCGTAGTGCGACTCGCCCTTGAGGTCGACGACCGTCGAAGGGGTGGACTCCGCGAGGGGGTTGGGGAACGGGCGGGTCTTCAGGCCCACCAGGTCGATGTAGTGCTGGAGCGCCGTCGACGACGGCGGGAAGCGCATCGCGCCCATCTCGGCGGTCAGCGACGGGTCGCAGCCGTCGAAGCCGACCGTGCGCAGCCGGCCGCCGATCTCGTCGGCCTCGTAGACGACGGGCTTGAGGCCCATCTTCATCAGTTCGTACGCGGCGACGATGCCGGACAGGCCGCCGCCGATGACGGCGATCTCGGTGCCGTGCTCGGTCGCGGGTATCTGGCCGAGGCCCGCCGGGTGGGCGAGGAAGTCGTCGTACGCGTACGGGAAGTCCGGCCCGAACATGGTGATCGGGGGCTGCGCGTCGGTGTGCTGGACGGCGGTGGGCACCGTGGACGTCATGGGGTGCGGACTCCTTGCGGATACGGGGCAGTTGAGGCGGAAGGTGCGGGGGCGGACGTCACGTGAGGGACGTGTACAGACCCGGTCGGCGGTCGGTGAGGTACGGGTTCGCGGCGCGCGAGGCGGCGAGCAGGGCCGGGTCGACGTCGCCGGTGATCAGCTCGTCGGCGCGTCCGGCGCGGGCCCGCGCGACGCCGTCGGGACCGGCGAGCACGGAGAGCCCGACGAAGTCGAACTCCCCTTCCCGGCCGGCCCTGTTGGCGTAGGCGACGTACATCTGGTTCTCGAAGGCGCGCACCGGCACGACGGACTCGGCGACGAACTCGAAGGGGTGCATCTGCGCGGTCGGCACGAGGAGCAGGTCGGTGCCGGCGAGGGCGTGGGCGCGGACGTTCTCGGGGAACTCCACGTCGTAGCAGATCATGATCCCGACCCGTACGCCGTCCAACTCGGCCTGCACGACCGCCTGTTGACCGGCACTGAAGTGGGCCCGCTCGAAGTCTCCGAAGAGGTGGGTCTTGCGGTAGCCGGCGAGGCGGCTGCCGTCGGGGCCGATCAGCTGGGCGGAGTTGAAGACATCGGCGCCGTCGCGCTCGGGCCATCCGTAGGCGACGGCGAGGCCGTGCCGTACGGCGATCCGGGCGACGGCGTCGTACGAGGGGCCGTCGGCGGGCTCGGCGAGGCGGCCGAGGCCGTCGCCGATCGCATACCCGGTGAGGAACATCTCCGGCGCCACGAGCAGCCGGGCCCCCGACGCGGCGGCGCGGCCCGCGGCCGCGTCGAGCGCCGCGAGATTCTCGGCGACGACACCGGGGCGGCCCGAGCTCTGGAGCAGGGCGGTGCGCAGCGGCAACGACGGCATGACGGTCCTCGGAGTCGTCCAAAGGGGTGGGAGGGATCCAGACGACGGTACGTTTCCGCTGGTCGGCGGGACAAGAGCCGACCGTTGCGTCTCAGCGTGCGATCCGTTGCGTCCCGGGGGCCGCCGACGGCGATTCGTTGCGCGCTCGCGTGACCTCTCGGTCGCGGTGCGTACGGTCAGGCGGGCGAGCCCGAGGTGAAGCGGCGCATCAGCGGGGAGAGGACGAGGACGGACTTGGTCCGCTCGACGAACGGCTCCCCCGCGATCCGCTCCAGGACCCGCTCGAAGTGCCGCATGTCGGAGGCGAAGACCTGGACGAGGGCGTCCGCCTCACCGGTGACGGTGGAGGCGGACGCGACCTCGGGGTAGCGCTCCAGACCGCGCCGGATCGAGTCCGGCGAGGTGTTGCGGCGGCAGTAGATCTCGATGAACCCCTCGGTCTCCCAGCCGAGCGCGGCCGGGTCGACCCGCACGGTGAACCCGGTGATCGCGCCGGTGGCGCGCAGCCGGTCCACGCGCCGCTTCACGGCGGGCGCGGACAGGCCGACGAGCTGCCCGATGTCGGCGTAGGAGCGGCGGGCGTCCTCCGCGAGGGCGTGCACGATGCGTTCGTCGAGATCGTTCAGCAAGGCAGGCGGTTCACTTCTGTGCGGGCACGGGTGCCGCGGGAGCGGCGAGACGGGAGCGACGCATCCCGTAGCAGAAGTAGAACACGAGCCCCACGACCATCCAGGCACCGAAGACGATCCAGGTGATCGCGGACAGACTGCCCATCATCCAGACGCAGAGTGCGAAGCCGATCACGGGCAGGACCGGCGACAACGGCACACGGAAAGTCCGCTTCATGTCGGGGCGGGTGCGGCGCAGCACGATCACGGCGATGTTGACCAGGGCGAACGCGAAGAGCGTGCCGATGCTGGTGGCGTCGGCGAGCTGGCCAAGCGGGATCGCCGCGGCGAGCACGCCGCAGAACAGGGAGACGATGACGGTGTTGGCGCGCGGAGCGCCCGTCTTCGGGTGGACCTTGGAGAACACCTTGGGCACGAGCCCGTCGCGGGACATCGCGAAGAGGATGCGGGTCTGGCCGTACAGGACGGTCAGCACGACGGACGCGATGGCGATGACGGCCCCTGCGGCGAGCAGCGTCGCCCAGAACGACTGGCCGGTGACGTCCTTCATGATCCCGGCGAGCGCGGCCTCCGAGTCGGTGAACTGCTTCCAGGGCTTGGCCCCCACGGCGACCGCGGCGACGAGCACGTACAGCGCGGTGACGATGACGAGCGAGAGCATGATGGCGCGCGGCAGGTCGCGCTGCGCGTTCTTGGCCTCCTCACCGGCGGTGGAGGCGGCGTCGAACCCGATGTACGAGAAGAAGAGCGTGGCGCCCGCGGCGCTGACGCCCGCCATGCCGAGCGGCATGAAGTGCTCGTAGTTGCCGGACTGGAAGCCCTTGATGCCGATGGCGCAGAAGAGCAGCAGGGCCGCGATCTTCACGACGACCATGATCGTGTTGGCGCGGGCCGACTCCTTGGCGCCGCCCAGCAGGAACACCATGGCGAGCAGGACCACTATCAGGGCGGGCAGGTTGAAGATCCCGCCGTCGCCGGGCGGCGCGGAGAGCGCGTCCGGGATAGTGACGCCGATCGTGCCGTCGAGCAGTTCGTTGAGGTACTCGCCCCAGCCGACCGCCACCGCGGCGACCGAGACGCCGTACTCCAGGACCAGACACCAGCCGCACACCCAGGCGATCAGCTCACCCATCGTTGCGTATGCGTACGAGTACGAGGACCCGGCGACCGGGATGGTGCCGGCCAGCTCTGCGTACGAGAGGGCCGAGAAGAGCGCGGTGAGTCCGGCGATCACGAAGGACAGCGTGACCGCGGGACCGGCCTTGGGGACGGCCTCGCCGAGGACCACGAAGATGCCGGTGCCGAGGGTGGCGCCGATGCTGATCATCGTCAGCTGCCAGAGGCCGAGGGAGCGCCGCAGCGTGCCGCCCTCGCCCTGGCCACCCTCGGCGACCAGGCGTTCCACCGGCTTGCGCCGCATCAGCCGGGTACCGAACCCGGGGGTCACGGGGTCGACGGGTGGGGTGCGCGGGGGTGCGCCGTGATCGAGCACGGGTCGGCTCCTTCATCGCTGCCGGTTGAGGCTGCGGGGAACGAGACGGCCCACGCCCTGACCGGGGGACCGCCGAGCAGGCCGTCCCCCGCCACGCCACGTACAGCGGATGACTCTAAGGGAGATGGCTTCCCGGCTGTAATGCAGCAACCTTGCGCACCGCCGCATGATCGTTGCGCGGATCGCCGTGCGACGCACGTTCGTTGCGGTGCCCGTTTCGTCTGTTGCGCACGCCGTGACGGGAGTCACACCTCACGCGCGGGAGTGAAACCTTCGTCCCGGGGTATTCGTTGGGGCCGTCCCGGCCGTTGATCCCGGGACGGTCTGCTGTCGACACGGCAGGGGGAGCGGCACTTCGACCTGTGCATCATGGGCAGGACGCATATGCCGGAGACGGACGATGAGAGGGGCATGTGAGTACCAGCGAGACCGACATCCGCAATCTGCTGCTCGAGGCGCTGCGGGACCAGGAGGAGCAGATCGCCGACCGCTGGACGACGCTCCAGCTGGAACAGGCTGCGCTCGGCACGGACATGAGCGAGGGTGAGCTGCGCGAGGAGGCGCTGCTGCTCATCGACGCCCTGACCGAGGCGCTCGCCAGTGACACCCCGGCGGGACGCCTGGTGACGTCGCACCACAATCTGCGTACGACGGTCACCGAGCTGTCGCTGCGCCGGGTGCGGGCCGGGGCCACCCCCACCGACACCGCGCTCGCCGTGCTCTCCCTCAAGGAGGCGCTGCTCGCCGCGGTGCAGCACACGACGCGCGACACGAGCGAGCTGTTCTCGGCGGCCGTCCTGGTCAACCGGATGCTCGACGCGGCCGGCGCGCTCTCCTTCGAGACGTACGTCGAGGGCCGCGAGGAGATCATCCAGCGGCAGAGCCGTCAGCTGATGGAACTGTCCACGCCCGTCGTGCGGCTGTGGAAGCACGTCCTCGCGGTGCCGCTCATCGGCACCCTGGACACGGCCCGCACCCAGATCGTCATGGAGTCGCTGCTCCAGGCGATCCAGGACCACGAGGCCAAGGTTGCCATCATCGACATCACCGGGGTGCTCACGGTCGACACGGCCGTCGCCCAGCACCTCATGCACACCGTCAACGCGGTCCGGCTGATGGGCGCGGACTGCGTCATCAGCGGCATCCGGCCGCCCATCGCCCAGACCATCGCTCAGTTGGGGATCGACCTGTCCACCATCCTGACCCGGGCCACCCTCGCGGACGCCCTCACCGCGGCGGTCAAACTCACCGACCAGCCCGCGGTCGGTCTCGCCGTCGCCGAGTCGGCACCGCGGTGAACTCGCCGCGCCCGACGGGCGTACCCATCCTGCGGCTCGGCGACGTCCTGGTGACAGGGCTGCTCAACGAGCTGGACGACCGGTCGGCGGTGGCCTTCACCGACGAGCTGACCGAGCGCATCGCGGCCGACGGTGCCCGCGGCGTACTGATCGACATCTCCCGCCTGGAGATCATCGACTCGTTCGTGGCCCGTACGCTGATGGAACTCACCACGATGTCAAGGCTGTTGGGGGCCAGGGTGATCGTCGCGGGCATGCGGCCCGCCGTCGCGATCACGCTGGTGGAGCTCGGCATCCAGCTGACCGGCGTGGAGACCGCTCTCAACGCGGAGCAGGGTCTCATCGCGCTCGGCTGGCAGCGGACACCGGAGGGCCCAGGCCGTGACCATGTCCGATGAGCGCACCCTGCACCAGCCGCGGTCGGGCATGGCGCAGGTGACCGTCCGACGCAGCTACGACGTACGGTCCGACGACGATCTGCTGACGGTGCGTCATGCCGTGCGCGCCGCCACGGTCGAATGCGGCTTCGGCCTCGTCGACCAGACCCGCGTGGTGACCGCGGCCAGCGAACTCGCCCGCAACGCCTACATCCACGGCGGGGGCGGCACGCTCAGCGTGGAGCTGCTGACCCGGCCCGGCGCCGCCGGCATCCGCCTCGTCATACAGGACGAGGGCCCCGGCATCCCGGACATCGCGGCGGCCATGACGGACGGCTGGACCTCGGGCAACGGCCTCGGCCACGGCCTGGGCGGCGCCCGGCGCCTGATGGAGGAGTTCCACCTGGACACCCGGCCCGGCGCCGGCACGACGGTGACCGCGACCCGCTGGACCACGCCATGAGGCCACCGATCGACACCGCCGTCACCTCGCAGGTGATCGTCGACCACAGCAGCGCGGTGCACCACGCCGCCGCGCTGGCCCGGGCCGCCGCGCTCGCGGGCGGCCTCGGCATCGCCGTCGCCGAGCGGACCGCGGTGCTCACCAGCGAGCTCGCCGGGAACCTGCTGCGGCACGCGGTGGGCGGCGCCGTCTACGTGCAGCGCCTCCCGCAGGGCGGCGGCCTCGACGTGGTCGCCGTCGACCGGGGGCCCGGCATGGCGCAGCCGGACCGGGCGATGGTCGACGGGTTCAGCACGGCCGGGTCGCTCGGCTCCGGCATGGGCGCGGCACGGCGGCTCGCGGACGAGCTGGCGCTGCGCACCCTGCCCGGCGTGGGCACCCTGATCTGCGCCCGGTTCCACGCGCCGGGCAGCACTCCCCCGCGCTCCGACATCGGCCTGCTGTGCCTGCCCGTGCGCGGCGAGGACGAGTGCGGGGACAGCGCGGCGGTGGCGGACGCGCCGGGCGGCCGCACCGTCGCCGTGGTGGACGGGCTCGGGCACGGCGCCGAGGCCGCCGAGGCGAGCGCGGCCGCCGTGGCCGCGTTCCGCGCGGAGCCCGACCGGCCGCTGCCCGACCTGCTCGCGGCGATGGACCGGGCCCTGCGCGCGAGCCGCGGCGCGGCCGTCGGCCTGCTGCGACTGCGGCCGGGCACGGCGGAGCACTGCGGCATCGGCAACGTACGGCTGCTGCTCGTCGCGCACGACGGCGTACGGGCCCGGGCCGCGGGCCAGCCGGGCGTGGTCGGCTGGAACATGCCGCGGCCGCTGCCCCGTACGCTGCCGATGCCCGACGAGTGCGCGGCGGTCCTGCACAGCGACGGCATCGCGACGCGCTGGCCGGACACCGCCACCCCCTTCCTGCTGGGGCTGCCGCCCCGGCTGCTCGCCGCGGCCCTCGGGCACGGCCATCGCTCGGCACGCGACGACGCGACTGCCCTGGTCACCGGGGCCGCCAGGAGGAGTTCATGACGGATCAGGCCGCGGCGTCGCGGCACGTGGGGCCCGAGGGCCCGCGCCGCACCACCCACCGCTCACTGCCCGAACTGCGGGCCACTGTACGGTCGTTGGCGGCTTCGCTGCGACTGCCCGCCGAGCTGCGGACGAGGCTGACCCTGTCGGTGACGCGGGTCGCCGAGCCCGAACTGCGGGCGGGACGGCTCGTCACGCTGGAGTCGGCCCCCGAACAGGGCGCGCGGGAGGGGCGGTTGACGCTGCGACTGCACGCGCCGTACGCGCCGTGGCCCGCCCCCGTGCACGGGCTGCCGCTGCCGGCGCAGCGCGAGGCGGACACGACGGTGTGGCATCTGCCGCTCCCCGAGCGCCAGGACATCGCGACGGGGGCCCCGGACCCCACGGAACTCCTGGAGGAGGAGCTGCGGGTGGCCGTCGCCCGCGCCGAGTCCCTGGAGGCCGACCGGCGCCGCCTCACCCATGAACTCGACGAGACGAACAGCGGAGTGCTCGCCCTGTACGTCCAGTTGGAGGAGCGCGACGAGCAACTGCGGCGCGCGCACGGGCAGATGCTGCGCGAGCTGGAGGACGCGCTGCGCCCCGGCCCGATGAAGGTGGACGGCCTGGAACTGGCCATCCACTACGCGCCCGCCGGCACCGACGCCCCCACCGGCGGCGACCTGTACGACTGGTTCCAACTGCCTGACGGCACCGTGCACATCACCGTCGTCGACGCCCTCGGCCATGGCCTGACCTCCACCCGCAGCGCCCTGAACGTGACGCACGCCGTGCGCACCCTCGCCCTGGAGGGCCACCCCCTGGAGACCGTCGTGGCCCGCACCGACGAGATCCTGATGCCGTACGACCGCGAGCTGATGGCGACGGTCCTGCTGGCCCGGATCGACCCGGTCTCCGGCGACCTCACCCTCGCCAACGGCAGCCACCCGCCGCCCCTGCTCGTCTCCGAGGACGGCACCGCCCGCTTCCTCGAAGTGCGCGGCAGGGGCATCGGTTACCCGATGGCGGGCAGTGAACGACTGTGGCACGAAAAGCTCGCCCCCGGCGATCTGCTCGTCCTGTACACGGACGGCCTCACCGAGAGCCGCCGCGACCCCTACGAGGGCGAGCGCCGGCTCACGTCGGCGACCGTCCGCCACCGGCACCGCCCGACCGAAGAGATCCCCGGCGCCCTCGCGGAGGAGATGCACACCGTGATCCTGCATCCGGACGACACCCTGGCCCTGACCGTACGGAGAACGCGATGAACCCCGCGGCGGCCGGATACATACCCGACGACGCCCCCGAACCGGCGCACGGCACCCTGGACGTCGCCACGGCGGCGGGCCCCACCGGGCCCGTCGTCTCGCTGAGCGGCGACCTCGACTACGAGAGCGGGCCGGAGCTGCTCACCGCCGTGAACGCGCTGTCCGCCCCGGCCGGCTCCACCGTGACCCTCGACCTCTCGGGCGTACGGTTCTTCGACTCGGGCGGCATCAACGCCCTGCTGCGGGCCCGCAGCAGGCTCCAGGAACGCGGCGCCGAGCTGCGGGTCCGCAGGCTCTCGCCGGTCGTGGAGCGCATCTTCCGGATCACGGGCCTGGACGCGGTGCTCGCACCGGACGCTCCCCACCCGTATGGGGGCGATGAAGATCCGGCAGCGGGGTAGCCGGTACCCATGGACATCGTGGTGGATGGTCCCGTGACGGGGACACAGGCCCGACGCACCGCCGCTCGCTTCCTGGCCGAGCACTGCCCCTGGGCCGACGCGGACGCGGTCCTGCTGGTCGTCACCGAGCTGGTCACGAACGCGGCCCGGCACACCGGCGCGCTCGCCCGGCTGCGACTGCACGTCGACGCGGCCGGTCTCGCCGTGTCGGTGGAGGACGACGACCCGCGCGCCCCGGTCCCCCGCGCCCCGGACTTCGGCGGGGGCGGAGGGTTCGGCTGGCCGATGGTCGAGCGCCTCGCGGAGCGGCTCGCGGTGCACCCGGCACCCGGCGGCAAGTGCATCGAGGCGGCCTGGGCGGCCCCGGCTCTCTGAACCTCAGCTCCCGCAAGCGTCACTCCTGTTCGGCGAGCCAGCGCTCATGGGCCTCCCAGGCGGCCTGCTTGCTGGTGCCGAGGGCGGCGCCGACCTGCGCCCAGGAGGCGCCCGCCGCCCGCGCCGACCGGACCGTCAACTGCCGCCCGTAGGCGGCCTTTCGGGCCACGACCTCCATGAGCGCGAGCAGTTCGAGCAGCTCCGCCCGGTCGAGGGCTTCCTGGTCGCTGCCGGCCCCGGCGAGCGAGTCCCGCGACCGCAGCTCGTCGAGACGGGCGACGGCGGTGCGCAGCGTGTGTTCCGCTTCGATTCCCTCAGGTGTCGTCATACGCGGAACGTCGCGTCGGATCCCCGTACCGTCAAGGGAATCTGACGCGACGTCAGCCAACAGCGAACGCGCTCCCGCGCGGCCGGCATCAGCTCCAGCTGGCGTGCAGCGGCTTGCCCTCCGCGTAACCGGCGGCGGACTGGATCCCGACGACGGCCTTCTCCTCGAACTCGGCGAGCGAGTTGGCGCCGGCGTAGGTGCAGGAGGAGCGGACGCCCGCGATGATCGAGTCGATCAGGTCCTCGACGCCCGGACGCTGCGGGTCCAGGAACATCCGCGACGTGGAGATGCCCTCCTCGAAGAGCGCCTTGCGGGCGCGGTCGTAGGCGGACTCGTCGCTCGTACGGTTCTTCACGGCGCGGGCCGAGGCCATGCCGAAGGACTCCTTGTACGCGCGGCCCTGGGCGTCGTGCTGAAGGTCGCCCGGCGACTCGTACGTGCCCGCGAACCACGACCCGATCATGACGTTGGAGGCTCCGGCGGCGAGCGCCATGGCGACGTCGCGCGGGTGCCGGACGCCACCGTCGGCCCACACGTGCTTGCCGTACTTCTTGGCCTCGGCGGCGCACTCCAGGACGGCGGAGAACTGCGGCCGGCCGACGCCGGTCATCATGCGGGTGGTGCACATGGCGCCGGGTCCGACACCGACCTTGATGATGTCGGCGCCGGCCTCGATGAGGTCCTTGACGCCCTCGGCGGCGACGATGTTGCCCGCGACGATCGGCACCTGCGGGTCGAGCGCGCGCACGGTCCTGATGGCGCTGATCATCGACTCCTGGTGCCCGTGGGCGGTGTCGATGACGAGCGTGTCGACGCCGGCGTCGAGCAGCTGCTTGGCCTTGCCGGCCACGTCGCCGTTGATGCCGACGGCGGCGGCGATGCGCAGCTTGCCCTCGGCGTCGGTGGCCGGGGTGTACAGCGTGGCGCGCAGGGCGCCGGTGCGGGTGAGGATGCCCGCGAGCTTGCCGTCCTTGTCGACGGCCGGGGCGTAGCGGCGGTTGGCGCCGTCCAGCTTGTTGAAGGCGTCGCGCGGGTCGATGTCCGCGTCGAGCAGGAGCAGATCCTTGGCCATGACCTCGGACAGCTGGGTGAAGCGGTCGACGCCGGTCAGGTCCTGGTCGGTGACGACACCGACGGGGCGCTGCTCGCCGTCCACGACGACACCGGCGTTGTGCGCGCGCTTGTTGAGCAGCGCGAGCGCGTCGGCGACGGTCTGCGTCGGGGCGAGCACGATCGGGGTGTCGAGGACGTGGTGGCGGGTCTTCACCCAGGAGATGACCTCGGTGACGACCTCGATCGGGATGTCCTGCGGGATGACGACGAGGCCGCCGCGGCGGGCGACCGTCTCGGCCATCCGGCGGCCGGCGATCGCGGTCATGTTGGCGACGACCAGCGGGATCGTGGTGCCCGTGCCGTCCGGCGACGAGAGGTCCACGGCCTGGCGGGAGCCGACGGCGCTCCGGCTCGGCACCATGAAGACGTCGTCGTACGTCAGGTCGTACGCGGGCTTGATGTCATTGAGGAAACGCACGTGCGGACATCCCAGTCGGTAGAAGGGGGCCCCGGAAGAGTGCCACCGGAGCACAAAGCACGTACTTCATTTTCCCATGCGCCCGACAGATCCGTCTCCGGGCCGAACGTCCCAAGGTCAGGGGGCCGATCTTGGACGATCAGCCAAAGTTCCCCTACCGCAGACCCAGCAGCACGACCAGGGCGGTGTCGCCGTCGCGGCGCCGCTCGACGGCCTCCTCGAAGACCTCGCGGGCGGTCTCCCACTCCACGGAGCGCCGCCCGCCGAAATCCGCCCAGCCGGTCACGACGACCACGAGCCCGGCCGTCGCGGACTTCGGCCACACGCCCGGATCGCTGAGCACGTCGGCCAGCGCGTCCCAGTTCCGTCCGAACCAGCCCGGCAACTGGAGCGCGGCGGCGAAGCGGTCCATGAAGGCGCCCTTGTCGGCGGCCCCTTCGAGATCGACGACCCGTACGGCCCACCCGTCCCCGGCGACGGCCTCGTACATCCGGCTCATCTCAGCACCACCCTGAACGATTCGTAGTGGTCATCGGTGTAGTACGTCTCGCCGCCCCGCCCGGTGACGATGCGCCGCGCCCCGCGGCCGCGCTCCCCCGGCGTGCGCACCGTGTACTCGCGGTAGTACCCGCGCGCTTCCTTCGGCAGCTCCCCCTCGAAGTTCGAGAAGACGCTCCCGTCCTTCTCGTACGGGAACGGCCCCCCGGCGTCGATCAGCTCCAGGGTCCGCCGCGCTTCGACGGGCAACTGAGCCACCCGCACGGTGGCCATGCCGTCGTCACTGCTCGCACACCCGGCGACCAGCAACCCGAGACAGACCAGCAGCACACGCAACAAGCGCACCACAATCAAGCCCCTCCGCAGTTCGAGGAGCGGGGTCCGGGGCGGAGCCCCGTGGCCTCGGCCGAGGCGCCGCAGCTCAGTCGTCCGGGTCAGCCCGTTGCAGCGCAGGCCGGGGCGCGTTCCCCGCAGTCAGCAGAAAATCAGCCGCAGCGGTATCGGTGACCAGGCTGGTCACGAGCCCCGACCGCAGCACCGCGTCGATGGCGGCAGCCTTCCGCTGCCCACCGGCGATCGCCACGACCTCAGGTATCCGCCGGAGGCGGTCCGCCTCGACGGTGATGCACCGCTCCCCCAGATCCCGCCCGACCCGGCGCCCCTGCGCGTCGAAGAGGTGCGCGGACATCTCGGCGGCGACACCGAGCGAGGCGTAGTGCGCCCGCTCCTCGTCGCTCAGCATGTCGTGCACGGTCGAGATCCCCGGCTCCCACGAGCCGATCGACACGCACGCCACGGTGACCTTGTCGAAGTACTCGAAGGCGCGGGCGATACCGGTCTGGTTGCGCAGCGCGGCCGCGGTGGCGGCGTCGGGCAGCAGCATCGGGGCGTAGATGGGGTGCGCGTCGCCGCCGGAGACCTGGGCGGCACGGCGCACGGCCTCGACGGAGCCGCGCTCCGCGGTCCCCGCGTCGTACACGCCGGTCAGCTGCACGACGGTGCACGGCGGCAGCCGGTCGAGGGCGGCGGCCATGTGGATGGTGGAGCGGCCCCACGCGAGGCCGAGCACATCGCCTTCGGTGACGAGCTCGCCGAGCAGGTCGGCGGCGACCTCGCCGAGGTTCTCGGGGTCGGGCGACTCCTCGGCCTCGGCCGGCGACTCGACGACGACCGCGTGCCGCAGGCCGTAGCGGGCGCGCAGCGCGTCGGAGCGCTCGGCGTCCAGCTCGGCCGGGACCCGGATCTCGATACGCACGAGATCCCGCTCGAGGGCGGTCTCCAGGACCCGGGCCACCTTGAAGCGGCTCACGCCGAACTCCTCGGCGATCTGGATCTTGGACTTGCCCTCGAGGTAGAAGCGACGGGCCATGGCCGCCGCCTGCACCAGCTCCGCGGGTCCCATCCGCAGGGCTGCCCGTCCCGCCGATGATGCGGACACGGCGATCTCCTCACTTCTCTTCTGCACGACTCACTGCGTTCACAACCTGGATACGCCGTTCATCCTTGCAGATCCGGCGGGCTTGATCAGCCCTGATGGACGGCGTTCACGTATCCGTGGCTCAGTGGTCGCACGCCCAGGACGCACCGGACGTGGCCTGCGCCGCTTGGGTGCGCAGTGCACGTACCGCTTCGGCCGGGTCGTTCGCCCCGTATACGGCCGAACCGGCGACGAACACGTCGGCCCCGGCCTCGGCGCACCGCTCGATCGTCGCGGCGGAGACTCCGCCGTCGACCTGGAGCCAGAGCTCCAGACCGTGCTTCGAGATCAGCTCCCGCGTCCGGCGGATCTTGGGCAGCATGATGTCGAGGAACGCCTGCCCGCCGAAGCCCGGCTCAACCGTCATGATCAGGAGCATGTCGAGCTCGGGGAGCAGATCCTCGTACGGCTCGATGGGCGTCGCCGGCTTGAGGGCCATGGAGGCGCGGGCGCCCTTGGCTCGGATCTCGCGGGCGAGCCGGACCGGGGCGGCCGCGGCCTCCGCGTGGAAGGTGACGGACCCGGCACCCGCTTCGACGTACTGGGGAGCCCACCGATCGGGGTTCTCGATCATCAGATGGCAGTCCAGGGGGGTGTCCGTCGCACGCGCCAGCGACTCTACGACCGGAACCCCCAGGGTCAGGTTCGGTACGAAGTGGTTGTCCATGACGTCGACATGGAGCCAGTCGGCGCCTTCGACGGCCCGTGCCTCGTCGGCAAGGCGGGCGAAGTCCGCGGAGAGGATGCTGGGGTTGATCTGAACGGCCATGCCCCAAGCCTGCCATGTCCGCGGCCCGTTGCCCGCCCCGGTCCGGACCAGTACCCGATACCGATGCCGAGCCGTGCCCTCCCGTGCCATTCTGGGCGGCCCACAGCAGGCCGACAGGATTCACCGCGCGCGACGCAGCGGGGGGCGCCATGGCGGACGTACGGAGCGAGGACGACGTACGGGGTACAGCACCGGAACCGGGACGGCGGCGCGGAGTCGCGTGGCTGGTGTGCGGACGGCGCAGCAAGTGGCTGGTGCTGCTGCTGTGGCTGGTGATCATCGTGGGGGTCGCACCGCTCGCCCAGAAGCTGACCGACGCGCAGGACAACGACGCGCAGTCCTGGCTGCCCGGTTCCGCGGAGTCGACCCAAGTCCTCGACATCTCCAAGGACTTCAGGCCCGAGACGATCCCGGCCGTGGTCGTCTACGCCCGCGACGGCGGCCTCACCGTGGCCGACCGCGCCCGGATCGCCCAGGACGTACGACAGATCAAGTGGCTCAGCGACCACGGTCTGCGCGGCGCAGAGGCACGCGGCCCGGTCTTCGACAAGAAGGCGGGCGCCTCGGCGGCGCAGATCTACGTGCCGTTGACGATGGACGAGAAGGGCTGGCAGGAGATCGCGCCCGCCGTCGACTCCATCCGGGACCGCACCGGCGCGTCGACGGGCGGGCTCGCCATCCACATCACGGGCCCGGGCGGCACCTCGGCGGACTTCTCCGAGGCGTTCGAGGGCATCGACTCGACGCTGCTCCTGTCCGCGCTCGGCATCGTGATCGTGATCCTGCTGTTCACGTACCGCAGTCCGTCGCTGCTCCTGGTGCCCGTCCTGAGCGTGGTGGCGGCCCTGTTCACCGCGCAGGCCCTGATCTATCTCCTGGCCCGGCACGCGGGCCTGACCGTCAACGGGCAGAGCGCGGGCATCCTCACGGTGCTCGTGTTCGGCGCGGGGACGGACTACGCGCTGCTCCTCGTCGCCCGCTACCGGGAGGAGCTGCGCCGGCACGACGACCGGCACGAGGCGATGGCGCTCGCCCTGCACCGGGCGGGCCCCGCCGTCCTCGCGTCCGGCGCGACGGTCGTGCTGAGCATGCTGATGCTGCTGACGGCCGACATGAACTCGACGCGCGGCCTCGGCCCGGTCGCCGCGATCGGCGTCGCGGTCGCCCTGCTCGCGATGCTCACCCTCTTCCCCGCCCTCCTCGTCGTCTTCGGGCGGTGGATGTTCTGGCCCGTCGTCCCTCACGTGGGCAGCCCCGAGCCGACCGAGCGCGGGGTGTGGGCGCGGACCGGGCGCGGGATCGCCCGCCGCCCGCGCACGGTGTGGCTCGTGACGGCGCTGGTCCTCGCGGCGTGCTCGCTCGGCCTGATCCAGCTGAAGGCGGCGGGCATCAGCAACGCCGACTCGTTCACGGACAAGCCGGACTCGATCGTCGGCCAGGAGATCTCGGCGAAGCACTTCCCCGCGGGCAGCGGCGACCCGCTGGTCATCGTGGCGAACAGCGCGCAGGGCGACGCGGTGACGAGCGCCGTCGCCGGGACGAAGGGCGTGGTCGGGCAGAGCATCGGCGTGCCCCCGAACACCGCGCCCGAGCACGGCGGCAAGGTGCTCTTCGAGGCGACGACCACCGCACCGTCCGACAGCCAGGCGGCACGGGACACCGTGGAGCGGGTGCGCGACGCGGTGCGCGAGGTGGACGGCGCGGACGCCAAGGTGGGCGGCGGTCCCGCGGCCCTGCTCGACATGGACCGCGCGACGGCCCACGACAACAAACTCGTGATCCCGCTGGTCCTGGTGGTCGTCCTGCTGATCCTGGGGCTGCTGCTGCGCGCGCTGATCGCGCCGCTGATCCTGATCGGGACGGTCGTCCTGTCGTTCGCCGCGGCCCTCGGCCTGAGCGCGCTCGCCTTCCGCCATCTCTTCGACTACGCGGGCGAGTCCACGGACTTCCCGCTGTTCGTCTTCGTGTTCCTGGTCGCGCTCGGTATCGACTACAACATCTTCCTCACGACCCGCATCCGTGAGGAGGCCATCCGCCAGGGCACGCGGCCGGGCGTCGTCACGGGCCTCGCCGCGACCGGCGCGGTGATCACGTCGGCGGGCCTGGTGCTCGCGGGCACGTTCGCGGCGCTCGGCACCCTGCCGATGGTGGCGTTCGCGGAGATCGGCTTCGCGGTCGCGCTCGGCGTGCTCCTGGACACGTTCGTGGTCCGCTCGGTCCTGGTGACGTCGCTGTTCCTGGACGTGGGGCCACGGGTGTGGTGGCCCCACGCACTGTCGAGGAGCTCAGGCGGTACGCCGAATCAGCGCTAGGTACATCGCGTCCGTGCCGTGCAGATGCGGCCACAGCTGGACGTCGGGGCCTTCGCCGAGCGCGGGCACGCCCTCCAGCAGGGGCCGTGCGTCGATGAGTTCGGCCCCGTCGAAGGACTTCATGACGTCGTCGACGACGGCCCGCGTCTCGGCCATGTGCGGCGAGCAGGTCGCGTAGCCGACGACACCGCCGACGCGCACGGACTCAAGTGCCGTGCGCAGCAAGGAGCGTTGCAGCGGCCCGAACCCGTCGAGGTCCTCGGGGCGGCGCCGCCAGCGCGCCTCGGGCCGACGCCGCAGGGCGCCAAGTCCCGTACAGGGCACGTCCATCAGGATGCGGTCGAAGGTCTCGGGACCCCACGGCGGGCGGGTGCCGTCCGCGGCGATCACCTGGTACGGGCCCGGGTTCCCGGCGAGCGCCTTCGCGACGAGCCCGGCGCGGTGCGGCTGCTTCTCGGAGGCGAGCAGCGTCGCCCCGCGCTGCGCGGCGAGCCCGGCGAGCATCGCGGCCTTGCCGCCGGGGCCCGCGCACCCGTCGAGCCACTTCTCGTCGCGCCCCTCGACCGGAGCGTTCGCCAGTGCGATCGCGACGAGCTGGCTGCCCTCGTCCTGCACGCCGGCGCGCCCGGTCCGCACGACGTCGAACGCGCCCGGCTCCCCGCCCTCCGCGAGCCGCACGGCGTACGGGGACCAGCGCCCCGGAAGCCCGGAGTCCTCGCCGACCTCCTGGAGCACGGCCTCGGCGGTGGTCCGCCCCGGGCGGGCGACGAGCGTGACCTCGGGCCGTTCGTTGTCGGCTTCCAGGAGGTCCTCGATCCCGGCGCGGCCACCGCCCAGCGAGTCCCAGAGCGCGGACACGACCCATCGCGGATGCGAATGCACCACGGCGAGATGGTCCTCGGGGTCCTCGTCGTAGGGCGGTGCGACCTTCTCCAGCCACGCGTCCAGATCGTGCTGCGAGACCTTCCGCAGCACGGCGTTGACGAACTTGGCCCGCCCATCACCGAGCACCACCCGCGCCAGCTCCACCGACGCGGAGACGGCGGCGTGCGTCGGGATCCGCGTCCCGAGCAGCTGGTGCACACCGAGGTTCAGCACATCGAGAACCGGCGGATCGACCTCGCGCAGCGGCCGGTCGATGCAGGCCGCCACGATCGCGTCGTACGTGCCCTGCCGGCGCAGCGTCCCGTACACGAGCTCGGTCGCGAGCGCCGCGTCCCGCCCGTCGAACTTGTCGGGGCCCTCCTTCTCGCGCGCCTTGCGCAGCAGCGGCGGCAGCACGAGGTTCGCGTAGGCGTCCCGCTCGTCGACGGCCCGCAGCGCCTGGAAGGCGAGGATGCGGACGGGGTCCTTCTTCGGACGGCGATGGGGCTTGCCCGGCCCGCCGGGCTTACGGGGGCCGCGGTTCGACGAGGTCGGCTGGTCGCTCAAAGGTGCTCCGCTGGTGGGATCGTACGGGCGCTACGCACGGGTCGTACGCCGGGATGAACCCTCCCAGGGTACGTCCCGCCAGGGTCCGCGGGCCGAGCGGGCCTTGGGGTGCGGGCGCTCAGCCCAGCCGCTCCCCCGCGGCGATCCGCACGCCGCGCGCCCAGTCCGCCGCCGCCATCGGCTTCTTGCCCTGGGCCTGCACCCACAGCAGCTCCACGGCGTGCGAACCGGTGCCCACGTACAGGTTCTTCTTGCCGGCGCCGATCTCGCCCGGGGCCAGGTCGGTGCGGTCAGGCGCGAGCACCGCCGTGCGCACCTTGAGCCGCTCGCCGCGGAACTCGGTCCAGGCGCCGGGCGCGGGCGTGCAGCCCCGCACGACGCGGTCGACCCGCAGCGCGGGCGCGTTCCAGTCGATCCGGGCGTCCTCGACGGTGATCTTCGGAGCGAGGGAGACGCCGTCCGCGGGCTGCGGCACCGCCTGGAGCGAGCCGTCCTCGATGCCGTCCATCGTCGCGACGAGCAGTCCGGCGCCCGCGAACGCGAGCCGGGTCAGGAGGTCGCCGCTGGTGTCGGTGGCCCGGACGGCCTCGGTCACCGTGCCGTAGACGGGGCCGGAGTCGAGCCCCTCCTCGATGAGGAAGGTGGACGCGCCGGTGATCTCGTCGCCCGCCATGACCGCGTGCTGCACCGGCGCGGCCCCGCGCCAGGCGGGCAGCAGCGAGAAGTGCAGGTTGACCCAGCCGCGGGCCGGCACGTCGAGCGCGATCTTCGGGAGCAGCGCCCCGTACGCGACGACCGGGCAGCAGTCGGGGCCGATCTCGCGCAGCCGGGCGAGGAACTCCTCGTCGCGCGGCTTGGCGGGCTTGAGCACCTCGATGCCGGCCTCCTCGGCGCGCTCCGCGACCGGGCTCGCGACGAGGCGACGGCCGCGCCCCGCGGGGGCGTCGGGCCGGGTGACGACCGCGGCGACCTCGTGCTTGTCGGAGGCGATCAGGGCGTCCAGAGCGGGAACGGCGACCTCGGGGGTGCCTGCGAAGACGAGCTTCATCGGTGGCTTACGGCCTCTCGGGGCAGGGTCAAGGGCAGCGCACCAGTCTATGGGGGCGCCGCGCCCGGCACACATGGGGCGCACGCCGTGACGCGCGCCCCGCGCATATGCGGATACGCCGGAACAGCGTGACCCCTCACCGTATGGCGCGTTGGTCAAGAAAGAGTTGACCACCCCAAGGGCCGCGATCGCTCCTTCGTCACCGGATTCCGCCGGTCGGCGCGAGCGCGACCCCATCCTTTACATCGCCGGTTCGAGAGGCTTGTTCATGGCCGACCACGCAACCCACGACGCCCAGGCACGGGCCAGCCTGCACCTCCTGGTGCGGGACATCGAGCGGGTCCGGCGGCAGGTGGACGCGCTGCGCACCCTCACCGCGCAGCTCGGCAACGTCTACCGCCCGCGCCGCTCCGGCCCCTCCGCGGGCTTCGTCGTCTACGGAAGGGCCCCCGCACCGACCGTCCGTCTCGCCCAGGAGCTGCGGGACAGCGTCGAGACCCTGGTGACCGCCGCCGTGGACTTCGACCGTTCGCTGGGCTTCTCGTGGGACGCGGTGGGCTCCGCGCTCGGAGTCACCAAGCAGGCGGTGCACCGCCGTTACGGGGCCCGCAGGGCCGCCGCCCAGGCGGCAGCCGACGCCGAGCGCGGTGCGGAGACCCCCACGTCCCCCGCCACGGTGACGTCGACGGCCCCGCGTCCCGCCCTGCCGGTGGGTGCGGGTCCGCTCCCCTCGGTGCCCGCCGCCCGCTCCATGCCCACCCAGCCGACCGCGGGCAGCACGGGCCTGCGGGAGGAAGTCCGCCCCGGCGCCTTCCCCGGCCCGCGCAACGGCTGAGCACCGCCGAGCGGCGCCCGCGCGCCCGCACCACCTCTGCCTCCCCGTACACCAGGTACGGGGAGGCGGTGTCATGTTGACGCCCGGCTGTCAGGCCGGCTTGACGCCGGGTCAGCCGATGTCCGGCGGGTCCACTCGCACCCGTACGGGCTCGACGCCACCGCGGGCCATACGCGCCGCCTGCGCCTGCTTGAGGGCGGCGGCCAGCGCGGCGCCGCTGCCGGGCGGCACCCGCACGAGCGCCCGCTCCCACTGCTCCCCGACCGGCGGCGCCCCCGGCCGCCGGGCACCCCCCGGCGCCGGCGCGGGCACCGGGACGGGCCCCAACACCTCGGCGTCCGCGGGCAGTTCGACCGCGCCGAGAAACCCCGCGAGGGCCTCGACCGTGCCGCTCACCGACGCCATCCGGGACACCGGCGGGAAGCCCAGCTCGGCCCGGTCGGCGAGTTCGCGCACCGCGTGCCCCACGGGGTCCCAGCGGACCAGCGCCTGCACGGGGCGCAGCGTCGGCTCGGCCATGATGACGACGGTGCCGCCGGCTTCCTGGGGGCGGACGAGAGCGGCCGCTCCGATCCAGCGGCGCAGCGCGTCCTCCCCGGCCCGCAGGTCGGGCCGCCCGAGCATCGCCCACCCGTCGAGCAGCAGCGCGGCCGCGTACCCGCCCTCGGCGACCGGCTCGGCGCCGGGTGTGCTGACGACGAGCGCGGGCTCCCCCGAGACGGTGTCGAGCACCTGCTCCCGGCCGGACGTCCGCACCGGCACGGCGGGGAAGGCCCGCCCCAGCTCCTCGGCCGTGCGCCGGGCCCCGACGACCTGCGCCCGCAGACGGACGCCGCCGCACTCACCGCACTGCCAGTTCGCCTCCTCGCGCCCGCACCAGCCGCAGGCGAGCACACCGGTGGCCTCCCGCGCCTCCAGTGGTCCCGCGCAGTGCCGGCAGCGGGCGGGCTCGCGGCACCGCTGGCACGCGAGCCGGGGCACGTACCCGCGCCGCGGCACCTGCACCAGGACGGGCCCGGTCCGCAGCGCGTCCCGTGCGACGTCCCACGCGATGCTCGGCAGGCGCGCGGCCCGGGCCGCCTCGTCCCTGGCCAGGTCCAGGTCGCCGACGGTCCGCACGCGCGGAGCGACCCGCCGCACGGCCTCCCGCGGAGCGGCCACGGCGGCGGCCCACCCGCTGCGCACCAACTGCGCGGCCTCGACCGTGCACCCCCAACTCCCCAGCAGAAAGGCGCACTTGTCCCGCGTGGCCCGCAGTTCGAGAACCTCCCGTACATGCGGGAACGGCGCGTGGTCGTCGCTGTGGTGCCCGTCCCCGTCGTCCCACACCACGACGAGTCCCAGGTCCCGTACGGGCGCGAACATGGCGGCCCGCGTCCCCACCACCGCCCGCACGGCGCCGCGCCGCACGGCGAGCCACTCCTCGTAGCGCCGCTGCTGTCCCGCCTCGGCGGTGAGCAGCGCGTGCTGCCCCTCCCCCAACGTCTCCCGCAGCGCGGCATCGACCCGGGCCGCGAGCCGCACGGTGGGTACGACCACCAGGGCCCCGCGCCCGGACGCCAGCGTCGCCTGCACGGCGAGCGCGATCTCGACGGCCCACTCCGGGCCGGGCAGCGCGGTCCACACGGCACGCGGCGCGCCCCCCGCGGCCAGCGAGGCCACCAGGTCGGCCCCCCGCTCGTACCGCTGCCACGAGCCGGGTCCCGGCGGCGCGGGCGGCACCGGCGGCGCGGGGAACTCCTTGGCCTCGGCCTTGGCGTGCCGCGGCGGAACCGCGAGCTGCAACACATCGGCGAGGCTCCCCGCGTACCGGTCGGCGACGGCCCGGGTCAGCCCGAGCAGTTCGGGCCCGAGCACCGGCTCAGGCGAGACGACCTGGGCCAGTGCGGCGAGCGGCCCCTGATACTCGGCCTCGGCAACCCGCTCCACCAGAAACCCGTCGATCAGCCCACCCCCCTCGCGCCGCCCGTCCCGCACATTCCTGCTCCCGGCCCCGAACCGCACCCGCACCCGCACGCCGGGCCGGGCGACGGCGTCCAGCTCCTCCGGCACCGCGTACTCGAAGTACCGGTCGAGATGCAGCACACCCTTGTCGACGAGCACCCGCGCGACGGGCAGCTCCTTGGCCAGCGGAGCCCCCCGCCACGTCCGCGGCTTGGCCTTGGGCGCCTTGGCCTTCGCCTTGCGCACGCTCTCCCGAATCAACGCAAGCTGCTCCGGCTCGCCTCCATCGGGCTGCGCGGGGGTGTCGTTCTCGCTGCTCACACGTGCATTCCTACCAGAGGGCACCGACAGTCGAACTCCCGGGAAAACAGCGGGGCCCGGCCCTCCCGAAGGAAGGCCGGGCCCGTGCGGGTGCTCGGGGACCTACAGGCCCGCGGCCTTCCGCAGCGCGTCCACGCGGTCGGTCCGCTCCCACGTGAAGTCGGGCAGCGCGCGCCCGAAGTGGCCGTAGGCGGCCGTCTGGGAGTAGATCGGGCGGAGCAGGTCGAGGTCGCGGATGATCGCGGCCGGTCGGAGGTCGAAGACCTCGGAGATCGCGGCCTCGATCTTGTCGGTGTCGACCGTGTTCGTGCCGAAGGTCTCGACGAACAGACCCACCGGCTCGGCCTTGCCGATCGCGTACGCGACCTGGACCTCGCAGCGCGCGGCGAGACCCGCGGCCACGACGTTCTTGGCGACCCAGCGCATGGCGTAGGCGGCCGAGCGGTCGACCTTCGACGGGTCCTTGCCCGAGAAGGCGCCGCCGCCGTGGCGGGCGTAGCCGCCGTACGTGTCGATGATGATCTTGCGGCCGGTGAGGCCGGCGTCGCCCATCGGGCCGCCGATCTCGAAGCGCCCGGTCGGGTTCACCAGCAGGCGGTAGCCGTCGGTCTCCAGCTTGATGCCGTCGTCGAGGAGCGCCTTGAGCTCCGGCTCGACGACGAACTCGCGGATGTCGGGGGCGAGGAGGGAGTCCAGGTCGATGTCGCTCGCGTGCTGCGACGAGACGACGACGGTGTCGAGACGGACGGCCTTGTCGCCGTCGTACTCGATGGTGACCTGGGTCTTGCCGTCGGGACGGAGGTAAGGGATCGTGCCGTTCTTGCGGACCTCGGACAGGCGGCGCGACAGGCGGTGCGCGAGGTGGATCGGGAGCGGCATCAGCTCCGGCGTCTCGTCGCACGCGTAGCCGAACATCAGGCCCTGGTCGCCCGCGCCCTGCTTGTCGAGCTCGTCGTCATCGCCCTCGACGCGCTTCTCGTACGCGGTGTCGACGCCCTGCGCGATGTCGGGCGACTGCGAGCCGATGGAGACCGAGACGCCGCAGGACGCGCCGTCGAAGCCCTTCTTCGACGAGTCGTAACCGATCTCGAGGATCTTGTCGCGCACGAGCTGCGCGATCGGCGCGTACGCCTTGGTGGTGACCTCGCCGGCCACGTGCACGAGGCCCGTGGTGATCAGCGTCTCGACGGCCACGCGGGACGTGGGGTCCTCGCGGAGCAGGGCATCGAGAATGGTGTCGCTGATCTGGTCAGCGATCTTGTCGGGGTGACCCTCGGTCACGGACTCCGAGGTGAACAGGCGACGGGACACAACGCTCCCTGTGGTTGCAGCGGCTGCTGGCTGATCATTGACGGACGGTACGGGGGCTGCGCCCGACGACATCCGGGAACAGTTTATCGGTCGTGCTCGGCCGCCGGACCACGCGTCTCGCTGGTTGGGAGCGCTGTGACCTGCGACACCGCATTCTGCGATACGACCATCGGCTTCCGGAAGAGTACCGGGCGCCCGGAATTCCCGTGTTTTTGGGGTTTCGGGGCGCCCGAAGGGGCGAATGTGGATTTTCACCCGAGCCGCAGAACCTCGTCCCAGATCCGGTCGGCGAGTACGTCCTTCGGTCCGTACGGCACGGGGGTCTCGCTGCCGTCGGCGCCGAGGATCACGGCCTCGTTCTCCTCGGAGCCGAAGGTCTTGCGCTCCCCGACCTCGTTGACGACGAGCAGGTCACAGCCCTTGCGCGCGAGCTTGGCGCGGCCGTTGGCGAGGACGTCGTCGGTCTCCGCGGCGAAGCCGACGACGACCTGGCCGGGGCGCGGCCGGTCGCCGGAGATCTCGGCGAGGATGTCCGGGTTGCGCACCAGCGCGATCGGCGCCGGCTCCTGGCCGTCCTTCTTCTTGATCTTCCCGGCGGCGTACGTCTCGGGGCGGAAGTCGGCGACCGCCGCGGCCATGACGACGGCGTCGGCGTCGGCGGCGGCCTTGAGTACGGCCTCGCGCAGCTGCATAGCCGTCCCCACGTGGACGACGTCGACGCCCGCCGGGTCGGGCAGGGCGGCGTTCGCGGAGAGCAGCGTGACGCGGGCGCCGCGCGCCGCGGCGGTACGGGCCAGGGCGTAGCCCTGCTTGCCGGAGGAGCGGTTGCCGAGGAAGCGGACCGGGTCGAGGGGTTCGCGGGTGCCGCCGGCGCTGACGACGACGTGCTTGCCGACGAGGTCCGTCTCGCCGCCGCCCGCGAGGACCCGGCGTACGTAGTCGAAGATCTCGACCGGGTCGGGGAAGCGGCCCTTGCCGGTGTCGACGCCGGTCAGCCGGCCGACGGCCGGCTCGATGACGAGGGCGCCGCGGCGGCGCAGCGTGGCGACGTTCTCCTGGGTGGCCGGGTGCTCCCACATCTCGGTGTGCATGGCGGGCGCGAAGACGACCGGACACCGGGCGGTGAGCAGGGTGTTGGTCAGGAGGTCGTCGGCGAGACCGTGGGCGGCCTTGGCGAGCATGTCCGCCGTGGCCGGGGCGACGACGACGATGTCGGCGTGCTGGCCGATGCGCACGTGCGGCACCTCGTGGACGGAGTCCCAGACCTCCGTGGAGACCGGGTTGCCGGACAGTGCGGACCAGGTCGCGGCGCCGACGAAGTGCAGCGCCGAGTCGGTGGGGACGACGCGGACGTCGTGACCGGACTCCGTCAGCCTGCGCAGCAGTTCGCACGCCTTGTAGGCGGCGATCCCACCACTGACTCCCAGTACGACCTTCGGCTTCGACGGCACCGGCTCTCCCCTGATTCGACTGCGTACGACTCCATGACACACCACAGGCCCGGCAGTCGCGCTGCCGGGCCTGTGATGACGTAGAAAACTGCGAGACGACGGGTGTTACTGCGCCGGGCCCTCGATGGCCTCGGACGTCAGCAGACCCGCGTTGATCTCGCGGAGCGCGATCGAGAGCGGCTTCTCGTGGACGTGGGTGTCCACCAGCGGGCCGACGTACTCGAGCAGGCCCTCACCGAGCTGCGAGTAGTACGCGTTGATCTGACGCGCGCGCTTGGCGGCGTAGATGACCAGGCTGTACTTCGAGTCGGTGGCCTCAAGCAGCTCATCAATCGGCGGGTTGATGATGCCCTCGGGCGCGGTGATGGAAGAGGACACGCTCTGCCTTCCGATGGGGATCGGGACCGGAGAGGCCCCGACAGGGGTAAAGATCAAAGAACTTTCATCAAGGCTAGCAGCTCACGCGCCACGTCCTCGACGGAGGTGTTGACCAGGGTCGTGTCGAACTCGGACTCGGCCGCCAGCTCCACCTTCGCGGCCTCGAGCCGGCGCTCGATGACCTCCGGTGCCTCGGTGCCGCGCCCGGTGAGCCGGCGGACCAGCTCGTCCCAGCTCGGCGGGGCGAGGAAGACCAGCTGCGCCTCGGGCATCGACTCCCGGACCAGGCGGGCGCCCTGGAGGTCGATCTCGAGGAGCACCGGCTCACCCGCTTCGAGGCGGTCGAGCACGGCACGCCGCGGGGTGCCGTAGCGGTTCCCCGCGAACTCGGCCCACTCGAGGAGCTCACCGTTGGCGATCAGCTTGTCCATCTCGTCGTCGGTGACGAAGAAGTACTGGACACCGTGCTTCTCGCCGGGGCGCGGCTTGCGAGTCGTCGCCGACACCGAGAGCCATACCTCGGGGTGTTCCTTGCGCATATGAGCGACGACCGTGCTCTTGCCGACTCCAGAGGGGCCGGAGAGCACGGTCAGCCGCGGACGTTCACTCATGCAGCGATTATTCCAGTTGTTCCGGAGTGCCCGGACCAGTCTCGCGACCGGCCGCGGTCACTCAGGCGCCGGTGCTGCCGAACTCGCGCTCCAGGGAGGCGATCTGGTTGGAACCGAGACCGCGCACCCGGCGGGATTCGGAGATCCCGAGACGCTCCATGATCTGCTTGGCGCGGACCTTGCCCACGCCCGGCAGGGACTCGAGCAGGGCGGAGACCTTCATCTTGCCGATGACATCGTTCTCCTGGCCCTGCTTGATGACCTCGTGAAGGGAGGCGCCGGAGTGCTTGAGTCGATTCTTGACCTCGGCCCGCTCCCGGCGAGCCGCGGCGGCCTTTTCGAGCGCGGCTGCGCGCTGTTCAGGGGTAAGGGGCGGAAGAGCCACGCCTACGTCACCTCGGATGTCGAACTGTCGGATACGGACCGGTGAGGAACCTAGTCGCCCCACACCTGGGGAGCAACGAGCAACGCGATTGCCCGCGCTGGCCCTTCGCTCTCGTCGGAGACTAGCGGCCAAGGCCGTCTGAGTCAGCGAGAACAGAGGAAAAGTCCTGGTCAGCCTCTGTCGAGCTATACATTTCGGACAAATCGACCGGTAAATCGGTCAGGATTCGGACGCCTGGCCAAAGGTCGGCACGGAGTGCCACCCCCGCGCCGACCTCATGTCACCCCCGAAGTCCGCTCAGCGGACCCCCGCGACCGCTTCCCGCACCTCGTCGGCGAACCGGACGGCGGCGTCGCGCAGGGCGTCCACCGAGGGACCCGCCTTGAGGACGCCACGGCTCACGTTCGGTACGACGTTGCGCGCGGCGGCGCCGAACACCGTCGGGAGATCGGCGGCCGTCGCACCCTGTGCCCCGATGCCGGGCGCGAGCAGCGGACCGTTGATGTCGAGCTCGTACGAGGACAGGTCCCCGAGCGTGGCACCCACGACGGCGCCGAAGGAGCCCATCGGGGTCTGGCCTGCGTTCTCCTCGGCGAGGTGCGCGAGCATCGTCGCGCCGACGTCGCGGCCGTCGGCGCGCACCGCGTGCTGGACCTCGCCGCCCTCGGGGTTGGAGGTGAGGGCGAGCACGAAGAGGCCCGCGCCCGACTCGCGCGCGAGATCGACGGCGGGCTTCAGCGACCCGTAGCCGAGGTACGGGGAGACCGTCAGGGCGTCCGAGAACAGCGGGGAGTCCTTGTGCAGGAAGGTCTCCGCGTACGCGGCCATGGTCGAGCCGATGTCGCCGCGCTTGGCGTCCATGACGACGAGGGTGCCCGCGGCGCGCAGGTCCGCGACGGCCTTCTCCAGGACGGCGATGCCGCGCGAGCCGAACCGCTCGAAGAACGCGATCTGCGGCTTGACCACGGCGACCGTGTCGGCCAGCGCCTCGACGGTCGTGCGCGTGAAGGACTCCAGGCCCGCGATGTCGTCGTTCAGGCCCCAGGAGGAGAGCAGGGCGGCGTGCGGGTCGATGCCGACGCAGAGCGGGCCGCGCTCGTCCATGACACGGCGCAGGCGGGCACCGAAGGGTTCGAGGACGGTCATGCGGACACCTTCTTCACATCGGCGCCGACCGCGTCGGCGAGGGTGGCGTACGGGCTCGTACGGAGGCGGGCGGCGAGGCCCTTGTGGATCGCGCGGGCGTAGCACGGGCCCTCGTAGATGAAGGCCGAGTAGCCCTGGATGAGGGTCGCGCCGGCGAGGATGCGCTGCCAGGCGTCCTCGGCGTTCTCGATGCCGCCGACACCCACGAGGGTGATCCGGTCGCCCACGCGCGCGTAGAGGCGCCTGAGGACCTCCAGGGAGCGTTCCTTGAGGGGAGCCCCGGACAGGCCGCCCGTCTCGTTCACGACGTCGCCCCGGGTCGTCAGGCCCTCGCGGGAGATCGTCGTGTTCGTGGCGATGATGCCGTCCAGGCCCAGCTCGACGGCGAGGTCGGCGACCGCGTCGACGTCCTCGTCGGCCAGGTCGGGCGCGATCTTCACCAGGAGCGGGACGCGGCGGGAGCGCACGGTGCGGTCGGCGGCCTCACGCACGGCGGTCAGGAGCGGGCGCAGCGCCTCCGTGGCCTGGAGGTTGCGCAGGCCAGGGGTGTTCGGGGACGACACGTTCACGACGAGGTAGTCGGCGAAGGCGGCGAGGCGCTCGGTGGACTTCACGTAGTCCGCGGCGGCGTCCGCCTCCGGCACGACCTTGGTCTTGCCGATGTTGACGCCGACCGTGGTCCTGAAGACGGGGTTGCGGGAGGCCAGCCGGGCCGCGACGGCCAGCGAGCCCTCGTTGTTGAAGCCCATGCGGTTGATGAGCGCGCGGTCCGGGACGAGGCGGAACAGGCGCTTCTTGGGGTTGCCCGGCTGGGCCTCGCCCGTGACGGTGCCGATCTCGATGTGGTCGAAGCCGAGCATGGCCATGCCGTCGATCGCGATGGCGTTCTTGTCGAAGCCGGCGGCGAGGCCGAAGGGACCGTGCATACGGAGACCGAGGGCTTCGGTACGCAGCTCCTTGTAGCGCGGCGCGAGAGCGGCCGCCACGAAGGTGCGCAGGACGGGGGTGCGGGCCGCGAGGCGGATCCAGCGGAAGGCCAGGTAGTGGGCCTTCTCGGGGTCCATGCGCTTGAAGACGAGGTTGAAGAACAGCTTGTACATGGTGGGTGCCCTCTTGATGAGCCTCATGAAGAGGGGGACACCGTTTCCGATGTCCCCCTCGTGGGTTGCTAGTCGCGGGCCGCGGTCAGGTGTTCCGCGTGTTCCTGCAGTGAACGCACGCCCACGTCACCGTGGTTGAGGGCGTCGATGCCCTGGACGGCGGCCGCGAGGGCCTGGACCGTGGTCAGGCAGGGCACGGAGCGGGCGACCGCCGCCGTGCGGATCTCGTAGCCGTCGAGACGGCCGCCGGTGCCGTACGGGGTGTTGACGATGAGGTCGACGCCGCCGTCGTGGATCAGCTGGACGATCGTCTTCTCGCCGTTGGGCCCCTCGCCCTCGGACTGCTTGCGCACGATGGTGGCGTTGATGCCGTTGCGCTTGAGCACCTCGGCCGTGCCGGACGTGGCGAGCAGCTCGAAGCCGTGGGCGACCAGCTCGCGCGCCGGGAAGATCATCGAGCGCTTGTCGCGGTTGGCGACGGAGATGAACGCGCGGCCCTTGGTGGGCAGCGGCCCGTAGGCACCCGCCTGCGACTTGGCGTACGCCGTGCCGAAGACGGAGTCGATGCCCATGACCTCGCCGGTGGAGCGCATCTCCGGGCCGAGGACCGTGTCGACGCCGCGGCCGTGGATGTCGCGGAAGCGCGACCACGGCATGACGGCCTCCTTGACGGAGATCGGCGCGTCCAGCGGCAGGGTGCCGCCGTCGCCGGTCTTCGGGAGCAGGCCCTCGGCGCGCAGCTCGGCGACGGTGGCGCCCAGCGAGATGCGGGCGGCGGCCTTCGCGAGCGGCACCGCGGTCGCCTTCGAGGTGAAGGGGACGGTGCGCGAGGCGCGCGGGTTGGCCTCCAGGACGTAGAGGATGTCACCCGCCATCGCGAACTGGATGTTGATCAGGCCGCGGACGCCGACGCCCTTGGCGATGGCCTCGGTGGAGGCGCGCAGCCGCTTGATGTCGAAGCCGCCGAGCGTGATCGGGGGCAGGGCGCACGCCGAGTCGCCGGAGTGGATGCCGGCCTCCTCGATGTGCTCCATGACGCCGCCGAGGTAGAGCTCCTCGCCGTCGTACAGGGCGTCCACGTCGATCTCGATCGCGTCGTCCAGGAAGCGGTCGACGAGGACCGGGCGGGACGGGCTGATCTCGGTGGACTCCTCGATGTACGAGGACAGGCGGGTCTCGTCGTAGACGATCTCCATGCCGCGGCCGCCGAGCACGTAGGACGGGCGGACGAGGACCGGGTAGCCGATCTCGTCGGCGATCGCCTTCGCTTCCGCGAACGTGGTGGCGGTGCCGTGCTTCGGGGCCGGGAGGCCGGCCTCGGCGAGGACGCGGCCGAAGGCGCCGCGGTCCTCGGCGGCGTGGATCGCCTCGGGCGGGGTGCCCACGACCGGGACGCCGTTGTCCTTGAGCGCCTGCGCCAGGCCCAGCGGGGTCTGCCCGCCGAGCTGGACGACGACACCGGCGATCGGGCCCGCGAGGGACTCGGCGTGCACGATCTCCAGGACGTCTTCCAGCGTCAGCGGCTCGAAGTAGAGGCGGTCGGACGTGTCGTAGTCCGTGGAGACCGTCTCCGGGTTGCAGTTGACCATCACGGTCTCGTAGCCCGCGTCGCTGAGCGCGAAGGAAGCGTGGACGCAGGAGTAGTCGAACTCGATGCCCTGGCCGATGCGGTTCGGGCCCGAGCCCAGGATGATCACCGCGGGCTTGGTCCGGGAAGCGACCTCGGTCTCCTCGTCGTACGAGGAGTAGAAGTACGGCGTCTTGGCGGCGAACTCGGCGGCGCAGGTGTCGACCGTCTTGTAGACCGGGCGGACACCGAGGGCGTGCCGGACCTCGCGCACGACGTCCTCGCGCAGACCGCGGATCTCGGCGATCTGCTGGTCGGAGAAGCCGTGGCGCTTGGCCTCCGCGATCAGCTCGCGCGTCAGCTCGGGGGCCTGCGCGAGCTCGTCGGCGGTCTCCTTGATCAGGAAGAGCTGGTCCACGAACCACGGGTCGATCTTCGTGTAGTCGAAGATCTCCTGCGGCGTGGCACCGGCCCGGATCGCCTCCATGACGGTGTTGATCCGGCCGTCGGTCGGGCGGACCGAGGCCTCCAGGAGTTCCTTCTTGTCGCCGGTCTCGCCGACGAAGGTGAACTGCGAGCCCTTCTTCTCCAGGGAGCGCAGCGCCTTCTGGAACGCCTCGGTGAAGTTGCGGCCGATCGCCATGGCCTCGCCGACCGACTTCATGGTCGTGGTCAGCGTGGAGTCCGCGGACGGGAACTTCTCGAACGCGAAGCGCGGGGCCTTCACGACCACGTAGTCGAGCGTCGGCTCGAAGGAGGCCGGCGTCTTCTCGGTGATGTCGTTCGGGATCTCGTCGAGCGTGTAGCCGACGGCCAGCTTCGCGGCGATCTTCGCGATCGGGAAGCCGGTGGCCTTCGACGCGAGGGCCGAGGAGCGCGACACGCGCGGGTTCATCTCGATGACGATGATGCGGCCGTCATCGGGGTTGATCGCGAACTGGATGTTGCAGCCGCCGGTGTCGACACCGACCTCGCGGATGATCGCGATGCCGATGTCGCGCAGCCGCTGGTACTCGCGGTCGGTCAGCGTCATCGAGGGCGCGACGGTGATCGAGTCGCCGGTGTGCACGCCCATCGGGTCGAAGTTCTCGATGGAGCAGACGACCACGACGTTGTCGGCCTTGTCGCGCATCAGCTCCAGCTCGTACTCCTTCCAGCCGAGGATGGACTCCTCAAGGAGCACCTCGGTGGTCGGGGAGAGCGTCAGGCCCTGACCGGCGATGCGGCGCAGCTCCTCCTCGTCGTGCGCGAAGCCGGAACCGGCGCCGCCCATGGTGAAGGAGGGGCGGACGACGACGGGGTAACCGCCGAGCGTGTCGACGCCCTTGAGCACGTCGTCCATGGAGTGGCAGATGACCGAGCGGGCGGACTCGCCGTGCCCGATCTTCTTGCGGACCTCCTCCACGACGCCCTTGAAGAGGTCGCGGTCCTCGCCCTTGTTGATCGCCTCGACGTTGGCGCCGATGAGCTCGACGCCGTACTTCTCGAGGACGCCCTGCTCGTGCATGGAGATGGCCGTGTTGAGGGCCGTCTGACCACCGAGGGTCGGGAGCAGCGCGTCGGGGCGCTCCTTCGCGATGATCTTCTCGACGAACTCGGGGGTGATCGGCTCCACGTACGTGGCGTCGGCGATCTCGGGGTCGGTCATGATCGTCGCCGGGTTGGAGTTCACGAGGATGACCCGCAGGCCCTCGGACTTCAGGACCCGGCACGCCTGGGTGCCGGAGTAGTCGAACTCGGCGGCCTGGCCGATGACGATCGGGCCCGAGCCGATGACCAGGACGGACTGGATATCGGAGCGCTTAGGCACGCTGGCCCTCCATCAGGGAGACGAAACGGTCGAACAGGTAGGCGGCGTCGTGCGGACCTGCCGCCGCCTCCGGGTGGTACTGGACGGAGAAGGCCGGCTGGTCGAGCAGCTGGAGGCCTTCGACGACCTGGTCGTTCAGGCAGACGTGGGAGACCTCGGCGCGGCCGAAGGGGGTCTCGCTCACCTTGTCGAGGGGCGCGTCGACGGCGAAGCCGTGGTTGTGCGCGGTGACCTCGACCTTGCCGGTGGTGCGGTCCTGCACCGGCTGGTTGATGCCGCGGTGGCCGTACTTCAGCTTGTACGTGCCGAAGCCGAGGGCGCGGCCGAGGATCTGGTTGCCGAAGCAGATGCCGAACAGCGGCGTCCTGCGCGCCAGGACGGCGGTCATCAGCGCGACCGGGCCCTCGGCGGTGGCCGGGTCGCCCGGGCCGTTGGAGAAGAAGACGCCGTCGGGGTTGACGGCGTAGACGTCGTCCTCGGTCGCCGTCGCGGGGAGCACGTGCACCTCGATGCCGCGCTCGGCCATGCGGTGCGGGGTCATGCCCTTGATGCCGAGGTCGATCGCGGCGACGGTGAACTTCTTGGTGCCGACCGCGGGGACGACGTAGGCCTCCTTGGTGGCGACCTCCTCGTACAGCGACGCGCCCTTCATCTGCGGCTGCGCCTGGACCTTGGCGACCAGGTCGGCCTCCGAGGGCAGCGTCTCGCCGGAGAAGATGCCGGAGCGCATGGAGCCGCGCTCGCGCAGGTGGCGGGTGAGCGCGCGGGTGTCGATGCCGCTGATGCCCACGATGTTCTGGGCGACCAGCTCGTCGTCGAGCGAACGCTCGGCGCGCCAGTTCGAGGGGATGCGGGCGGGGTCGCGCACGACGTAGCCGGAGACCCAGATGCGGCTCGACTCGTCGTCCTCGTCGTTCCAGCCCGTGTTGCCGATCTGCGGGGCGGTGGCGACCACGATCTGGCGGTCGTACGACGGGTCGGTGAGGGTCTCCTGGTAGCCGGTCATGCCGGTGGAGAACACGGCCTCGCCGAAGGTCTCCCCCACGGCCCCGTAGGCGCGGCCGCGGAACACCCGGCCGTCCTCCAGGACGAGAACGGCGGGAACCTTCGTGGCTCCCCTGGTGGAGGTGGTCATCGTGCGGTGCCTTCCGTCGTGATGGTCGTGTTGATCATGTCGTTGATGGCGGTGACCCAGTCGGCCTGCTCGGCGGCGTGGTCGGAGCGGAACCCGGAGTCGATCAGCTTGTCCCCGTGCTCCCAGGTGACGATCAGCAGACCGCCCTCCGTGAGGACCTTGCCGGCGATGCCCTTGTCGAGCCGGGCCTCGCGCACCGCGGCCAGCGGGATGAAGAAGTCGGCCGCTGCGGGGCGTACGACGTCGAGTCCCGCGTCCGTCAGCGTCAGCTCGACGCGGCTGCGGGTACCGAGGCCGTGCGCCACGATGCGGTCGAGCCACTGCCCCGCGGTGGTGGAGCCGTGGTACCGGCCGCTCAGCTCAAGTTTCGCCGGGCCGCGCTCGTCCGGCGCGCTGGGCAGCGGCGGCAGGTCGCCCTGGAGCGTGCCGCGCCACTTCCAGCCCTGACGCATCAGCCAGTAGACGAGGGCGATGAAGAGCAGCAGTCCGACGATCCAGCCGATCCGGTCGGGCCAGTCCGTCACGTCCGCCGACTTCTGTTCGGCGGCGAGGTACAGCAGTGAGGTCACGCGAGCTTCCCGTCGGCGAGGGTGGCCTTGCCCCGCAGCCAGGTGTGGGTGACGCGCCCCGGCAGCTCACGGCCCTCGTACGGGGTGTTGCGGCTGCGGGAGGCGAAGCCCGCGGGGTCAACGGCTCCACGGTAGTCGGCGTCGACGAGGACGAGGTTGGCAGGCTCACCTACCGAGATGGGGCGTCCATGGCCCTTGGCCTGGCCGATCGCGGCGGGCTTGAAGGACATCCGGTCGGCGACGCCGGCCCAGTCGAGCAGGCCCGTCTCGACCATCGTCTGCTGGACCACGCTGAGCGCGGTCTCCAGGCCCACCATGCCCATGGCGGCGGCGGCCCACTCGCAGTCCTTGTCCTCGTGCGGGTGCGGGGCGTGGTCGGTGGCGACGATGTCGATCGTGCCGTCGGCGAGCGCCTCGCGCAGCGCCATGACGTCCTTCTCGGTGCGCAGCGGCGGGTTCACCTTGTAGACCGGGTTGTACGAGCGGACCAGCTCGTCGGTGAGGAGCAGGTGGTGCGGGGTGACCTCGGCGGTGACGTCGATGCCGCGGGACTTGGCCCAGCGCACGATCTCCACCGACCCGGCGGTCGACAGGTGGCAGATGTGGACCCGCGAGCCCACGTGCTCGGCGAGCAGCACGTCGCGGGCGATGATCGACTCCTCGGCGACGGCCGGCCAGCCGCCCAGGCCCAGCTCGGCGGAGACGGTCCCCTCGTTCATCTGGGCGCCCTCGGTGAGGCGGGGCTCCTGAGCGTGCTGCGCGACCACACCACCAAAAGCCTTCACGTACTCCAGCGCGCGGCGCATGATCACGGCGTCGTGGACGCACTTGCCGTCGTCGGAGAAGACCGTGACACCGGCGGCGGACTCGTGCATGGCGCCGAGCTCGGCGAGCTTCTGCCCTTCGAGGCCGACGGTGACGGCGCCGATGGGCTGCACGTCGCAGTAGCCGTGCTCCTGACCGAGCCGGTAGACCTGCTCGACGACGCCGGCGGTGTCGGCGACGGGGAAGGTGTTGGCCATGGCGAACACGTTGGTGTAGCCACCGGAGGCGGCGGCCTGCGTGCCGGTGAGGACGGTCTCGGAGTCCTCGCGGCCGGGCTCGCGCAGGTGGGTGTGGAGGTCGACCAGGCCCGGCAGGAGGATCTTGCCCGTGGCCTCGACGACGACGCGGATGCCGTCGCTCCACAGCTGGGGCCCGATCTCGGTGATGACGCCGCCGTCGATCACCACGTCCTGCGACTCGCCGCCCAGGACCTTCGCTCCACGGATCAGCGTCTTCTTCAGCTCGCTCATGACTACTTGCTCTCCTCGGAACCGGTGGGGCGGGTGTGGCTGACGGCGGGCTCGTTGCCGCCCAGAAGCAGATAGAGGACGGCCATCCGGGTGTGGACGCCGTTGGCGACCTGCTCGATGACCGTGCAGCGCTCGGAGTCGGCGACCTCGGCGGTGATCTCCATGCCGCGGACCATCGGGCCCGGGTGCATGACGATGGCGTGCTCCGGCATCTTCGCCATGCGGTCGCCGTCGAGGCCGTAGCGGCGCGAGTACTCGCGCTCGGTGGGGAAGAACGCGGCGTTCATCCGCTCGCGCTGCACCCGGAGCATCATCACGGCGTCGGACTTGGTGAGCGTGGAGTCGAGGTCGTACGAGACCTCGCACGGCCAGGACTCGACGCCGACCGGCACCAGCGTCGGCGGCGCGACGAGGGTGACCTCGGCGCCGAGCGTGTGCAGCAGGTCCACGTTGGAGCGGGCGACGCGGCTGTGCAGGACGTCGCCGACGATCGTGACGCGCTTGCCGTCGAGGCCCTTGCCGATCCCGGCGTCCCGGCCGACGAGGCGGCGGCGCATGGTGAAGGCGTCGAGCAGCGCCTGCGTGGGGTGCTGGTGGGTGCCGTCACCGGCGTTGATGACGGGGGCGTCGATCCAGCCGGAGGTCGCGAGGCGGTACGGGGCGCCGGACGCGCCGTGCCGGATGACGACGGCGTCGACGCCCATCGCCTCCAGGGTCTGCGCGGTGTCCTTCAGGGACTCGCCCTTGGAGACGCTGGAGCCCTTGGCGGCGAAGTTGATGACGTCGGCGGACAGGCGCTTCTCGGCGGCCTCGAAGGAGATCCGGGTCCGCGTCGAGTCCTCGAAGAAGAGGTTGCAGATGGTCCGCCCGCGCAGCGCGGGCAGCTTCTTGATGGGCCGGTCGGCGACGCGGGCCATCTCCTCGGCGGTGTCGAGGATGAGTACGGCGTCGTCGCGGGTGAGGTCGGCGGCCGAGATGAGGTGTCGCATCATCGGAGTGCTCCGTAAGGAAGTTCAGGAGATTTCGGGGCAATTGGGCGCGCGAGGGCACACCTGCGGACCGCACGGCGCGAGGCCTGCGGCGCGGGAGTGCTACTGCTCGGCTGCCTTGGCGTCCGGCTTGGCACCGAGCAGCACGGCGTCGCGGCCGTCCTCCTCGGCGAGCTGGACCTTGACCGTCTCCCGCAGCGACGTGGGGAGGTTCTTGCCGACGTAGTCGGCACGGATGGGAAGTTCGCGGTGGCCGCGGTCGACGAGGACCGCGAGCTGCACGGCGCGCGGGCGCCCGATGTCGTTCAGGGCGTCGAGCGCGGCGCGGATGGTGCGGCCGGAGAAGAGCACGTCGTCGACGAGGACGACGAGGCGGCCGTCGATGCCGTCACCCGGGATCTCGGTGCGGGCGAGCGCGCGCGGCGGGTGCATGCGCAGGTCGTCGCGGTACATCGTGATGTCGAGCGAGCCGACGGGGATGGCGCGGCCGGTGATCTCTTCGAGCTTCTCGGCCAGCCGGCGGGCGAGGAAGACGCCGCGCGTGGGAATGCCCAGGAGAACCACGTCCTCGGCGCCCTTGGCGCGCTCGACGATCTCGTGGGCGATACGGGTCAGTACCCGTGCGATGTCAGGTCCTTCGAGAACGGACCTGGCCTCGGAATTCTGCGTGTCCATAAGAAACGGACCCCCTTCTCCGCCTCACGGGACGGACCTTAAAGGACGTCGGAATTGCGCCACCCAGGTTACCAGGCCCCCAACATCGCTGATCACCCCCCTGAAGGTGCGAGAACGCCGGTTTCGGGAGATGGTCGGTACGGACCATTCGGCTTGACGCGGCCAAGTAACGCTGCGTAACCTCACAGTGAGTTACCAGCCACGCGGCGGAGCCGCACAGTGATGCAGTGTCCGGGGAGCTATATGTCCAGCGAATACGCCAAACAGCTCGGGGCGAAGCTCCGTGCGATCCGCACCCAGCAGGGCCTTTCCCTCCACGGCGTCGAGGAGAAGTCCCAGGGACGCTGGAAGGCGGTCGTGGTCGGGTCGTACGAGCGCGGCGACCGTGCCGTGACCGTGCAGCGCCTCGCCGAGCTGGCGGACTTCTACGGAGTGCCGGTGCAGGAGCTGCTGCCGGGCACCACCCCGGGCGGCGCCGCCGAGCCGCCGCCGAAGCTCGTGCTCGACCTGGAGCGCCTGGCCCACGTGCCGCCGGAGAAGGCGGGCCCGCTGCAGCGCTACGCCGCGACGATCCAGTCGCAGCGCGGTGACTACAACGGCAAGGTGCTCTCCATCCGCCAGGACGACCTGCGCACCCTCGCGGTCATCTACGACCAGTCGCCCTCGGTGCTGACCGAGCAGCTGATCAGCTGGGGCGTCCTCGACGCGGACGCGCGGCGCGCGGTGGCGCACGAAGAGGTCTGAGCGAGCACCCAGCGCAGAAACGTCACACCCCAAGGGGCGGAGCCGTACGGCTCCGCCCCTTGGGCGTTCCCGTGTCGCGTCAGACCCGGTAGAGCCGCCCGATGACCTCGGGCAACAGCCGTTCGCTCAGCCGCGGTGGCAGCGCCTGGAGGACGGCGAGCACCGGCGCCATCCGCTCCGGCAGCCGGCCGCCCTCGCCGACACCGGCGAGGGCAAGCGCCACCTCGACCTCTTCCGGGGTCAGCGCCTCCGGGTCGAGCCCGGCCGCGACCTCCACGATCGCCGGGTCGACGCGCACGGGCCCGGCCGCACGCGCCCGCCCCACGGCCTTCTCCAGCTCGTCGAGCAGCAGCCGTACGGCCTCCTCGCCGGCGACGGCCGCGGTCACCGTCAGATGCAGGTTGGCCGGGGACGCGCCGAACGCGGGCTGCGGTTGCAGATACCAGCCGCTCCCCCGCATCTCGTCCGCCACGACGAAGACGTCCAGATCAGGGTCGTCCGAGGCGACCGCGAGCAGTGACGCCCCGGGGTCGGCGAGCAGCCGAAGTCCCTCGATCCGCCGGACACCCTCGGCGAGCGCGCGGGTCGCCCGGTGTACGCGCGTCGACAGCGCCGCGTAACCCTCGGAGCCGACGCGCTCCGTGACGGCCCAGGCCGCCGCGAGCGGTCCGGCCGACTTGGTGCCCTGGAGCGTGGAGTTGACGACGGGGTATCCCGGCCAGGAAGCGTGCGCGAACCAGCCGTGGCGGCGCAGCTCGCCGTCCCGGAAGAGCAGGAGCGAGGCGCCTTTCGCGGTGTAGCCGTACTTGTGGAGGTCCACGGAGAGGGAGGTGACACCGGGGACGGACAGGTCGAACTCCGGTATCTCCGGCGCGTCCTGGGCAAAAGCCTCGCCGCTCATCCGCAGATGGCCGAGATACCAGCCCCCGATGCACGCGTCGACATGGCAGAGCACCCCGCGCCGCGCCGCCTCGGCCGCCACCTCCCGCACCGGGTCGATGACGCCGTGCGCGTACGAGGGCGCGGAGACCACGACGAGCGCGGTGCGGTCGGTGATCGCCGCGGCCATGGCCTCGGGGTCGGCCTTGAAGGTGGCGGGGTCCACGGGCACGGACACGACCCGCAGGCCGAAGAGTTCGGCGGCCTTGTGGAACGCGGCGTGCGCGGTCTCGGGCAGGACCAGCTCGGGTTCGCTCACGCCGCCTACCCCGCGCGCATGCTGACGGGCCGTCAGGACCGCGAGGAGGCAGCTCTCGGTGCCGCCGCTGGTGAAGGTCCCCGCGGTGCCGCCGAGGAGCGCGGTCGCCCGCCGCACCAGGTCGTTCTCCAGCTCCACCACGCTCGGGAACGCGGTCATGTCGAGTCCGTTGACCCCGGCGAAGGCGGCCTGTGCGGCGCTCGCCAGCTCTTCGAGTCCGTCGAGCCCGGAGTCGTACACGTAGGCCATGGTGCGTCCGCCGCGCACCGGCAGATCGCCCTCGCGCAGGGCGGCCAGGCGCTGGAGGATCGGGTCGTCGCTCGTCATACGGATTCCTCGTCTCGCTCGGTGAACTCGTGGCGCAGCCCGACCAGTTCGGCCTCGGTGAGGCGGTAGCGGGCCAGCAGCGGAATGCTCAGGACCAGCAGCAGCGCAGGCAGGGCGCCGAAGCCCACGACGATCGCGGTGAGCGCCGATTCGGGCTGGGCGACCCGCTCGTCGGCGTCGGAGGACACGAAGTCGCCGAGGGCGAGCACGAGCCCGAACAGGCCGGGCCCGAGGGCGAGGCCGAGCGTCTCGCCCGCGGTCCACAGCCCGGTGAAGACACCGGCCCTGCGCCGTCCGCTCCGGTAGGCGTCGGCGGCGATCGCGTCGCCCAGCATCGCCATCGGCAGCATCTGCATGCCCGCGTACCCGACACCGGCCAGGGCCACGGCGACGTACACGAGCGCGGGCGGCAGCTCCCGGCCCGCCGCCGCGCCCAGCGCCCCGGCCAGGAAGCACAGGGAGGCTCCGACGGCCGCGTTCCGCTTGCCCGTGCGGCGCCCGACGGCGAGCCAGAGCGGCATCGCGAGCAGCGACGGGACGATGAGGCAGGCGAACAGCCAGGTCGTGGCGGACGGCCGGTCGAGGATGTACGTGGCGAAGTACTGGGTGCCCGCGAGCATCAGGCCGGTCGCGGCGGCCTGCACGACGAAGGCGCCGAGCAGCCAGGCGAAGGGCGCGTTGCCGCGGGCGGCGCGCAGCTGGGCCCGCAGACTCGGCTCGCTCGTGGTCCGTACGACGCTCTTCGCCCCGGCCGTCGCGACGACGGCGGCGCACATGCCGAGCGCGAGCACGGCGCCGATGACCACGCCCATCAGCCGGTAGCCGCCCGCGCTCCCCCGGTCGTCGGCGCCGGAGCCGGCCCCGGCGAGCAGCGGCGCGAGCGCACCGGAGAGCAGGATCGCCAGCCCCAGGAAGGCCACCCGCCAGGACATGACGCGGGCGCGCTCGTCCGGATCGGCGGTGAGTTCCGCGGGCAGGGCCACGTACGGCACCTGGAAGCAGGCGTACGCGGAGGCCGTGAGCAGGAAGAGGACGGCGACGTACGCGGCGGCGGGGCCGCCGTCGAGGCCGGCGGGCGCCGCGAACATGGCGGCGAAGCAGAGCGGCAGGGTGAGCGCCCCGAGCAGCATCCAGGAGCGGCGCGGGCCGAGGCGGGTCCGGGTGCTGCGGTCGGAGAGGCTGCCTATCCACGGGTTGAGCAGCACGTCCCACGCCTTGGGCAGGAACACGAGCAGACCCGCGACGCCCGCGCCCACCCCGAGGACGTCGGTGAGGTAGTAGAGCAGCAGCAGGCCGGGGACGGTGCCGAAGGTGCCGGTGGCGAAGGAGCCGAGGCCGTAGCCGATCCGCACCCGCGCCGGGAGACCTGTTGGGGACATGGCCAGAACTTAGTGAAGATCCCCGGGAACGCACCAGGCCCGAAGCAGAACATTGTTCAAGTTCTGCCTCGGGCCTGCGAGGTGGTGCGAAGGTGCTGGTGGGCGGGAGGCTCAGGCCTCGTCGCGGCGCAGCGAGGGCTTCAGGTCCTTGAAGCGGGCCAGAAGTCCGTTGATGAACGCCGGAGAATCGTCGGTGGAGAACTCCTTGGCCAGCGAGACGGCCTCGTCGATCACCACGGCGTCCGGGGTCCCGTCGACCCAGATCAGCTCATAGGCGCCGATCCGCACGATGTTGCGGTCCACGACCGGCATCCGGTCGAGGGTCCACCCGACGGCGTACTGCGAGATGAGGTCGTCGATGCGGCGCGCCTTGCCGGCGTACCCCTCGACGAGCTCCATCGTGTACTCGCTGACGGGCGGCTGCCGCGTGTCGCTGCGGGAATGCCGGATCCAGTCCGCGAGGACGACGTCGACGGACTCGCCGCGCTGGTCGGCCTCGAAGAGGATCTGGAAGGCGCGCTTGCGGGCCGTATTACGGGCAGCCACGGTTAGCTGTTCACCCGGCCGAGGTAGCTGCTGTCACGGGTGTCGACCTTGATCTTCTCGCCCGTGGTGATGAAGAGCGGGACCTGGATCTGGTGGCCGGTCTCCAGGGTGGCCGGCTTGGTGCCGCCGGTGGAGCGGTCGCCCTGGACGCCCGGCTCGGTCTCCTGGATGACGAGCTCGACGGCGGCCGGCAGCTCGACGAAGAGCACCTCGCCCTCGTGCTGCGCCACGGAGGCGTTGAAGCCCTCGATCAGGAAGTTGGCGGCGTCACCGACAGCCTTCTTGTCGACGTGCAGCTGGTCGTAGGTCTCCATGTCCATGAAGACGAAGTAATCGCCGTCCATGTACGAGAACTGCATGTCGCGCTTGTCGATCGTGGCCGTCTCGACCTTGACGCCGGCGTTGAACGTCTTGTCGACGACCTTGCCGGAGAGCACGTTCTTCAGCTTGGTGCGCACGAAGGCCGGGCCCTTGCCGGGCTTGACGTGCTGGAACTCGACGACGGACCAGAGCTGGCCGCCTTCGAGCTTGAGCACCAGGCCGTTCTTGAGGTCGTTCGTGGAAGCCACGGTTGCGGAATCTCCTGGACTGACGTGGACGACCCCGGGGGCACGCGAGCAGCCCGAAGGCTAGAGCGCGAGCAGCTCCTTGGTCGTGATGGTGAGTAGCTCGGGTCCGCCGTCCGCCTCGGGGCGGACGACGAGCGTGTCATCGATCCGGACGCCGCCCCGGCCCGGGAGGTGGACCCCCGGTTCGACGGTGACCGGCACACAAGCGTCAAGTTTACCCATGGCGGCGGGGGCCAACTGCGGGTCCTCGTCGATTTCGAGTCCCACCCCGTGCCCGGTGAGCTGTGGCAGACCGTCACCGTACCCCGCGGAGTCCAGTACGTGACGGGCGGCCCGGTCCACCTCGCGGCACTCCGCGCCGGGCGCCAGGGCCTCACGACCGGCCCGCTGAGCTGCGAAGACGAGGTCGTACAGCTCGATCTGCCAGCCGGCGGGCGAGGTCCCGATGACGAAGGTGCGGCCGATCTCGCAGCGGTATCCGCGGTACGTGGCGCCCAGGCAGACGGACAGGAAGTCGCCTTCCTCGACGCGGCGGTCGCTGGGCCGGTGCGCGGACCGCCCGGAGTTCGGTCCCGTCCCCACGGACGTCGGGAAGGCGGGCCCGTCCGCGCCGTGGTCGACAAGTCGACGTTCCAGCTCCAGGGCGAGATGCCGCTCGGTACGGCCGACGAGGATCGACTCCAGGAGTTCGCCCAGGGCCTGGTCGGCGATCTCGGCCGCGATCCGCAGACACGAGATCTCGTCCTCGTCCTTGACGAGCCTCAGCTGCTCGACGGCGTTGTTCAGGTCGGTGAGGCGCAGCCGCGGCGCGACGGAGCCGAGCGCGCGATGCCGGGCCACCGTCAGATGGTGCTCCTCGACGGCGAGCGAGTCGATGCCCTGGGCCGCGGCCACGTCGGCCGCGGCGACGGCCGGGTCACCGGCGGACCCGGCGAGCAGCTGCACCCGCAGCTCCTCGTCGGCCCGGCCCTCGTCGGTCTGGCCGCTGGGCGGGCGCGCGCACAGCAGTACATCGCCGCTGCCGCCGGTCTCCCGGCCGAGCAGCAGGACCGCGCCGTGCGGAGCCGCACCGGCGAGATAGCGGACGTTGGCGGGCCGCGACACGAGGGCGGCCGCACTGCCACCCGCCGTCGCGCGCTCTCTCAGCCGGTCCCGTCGGGCCGCGTACTCCTCTGACATGAGGCCGAGCGTACGAGCGGGCGGGGCAACCGGCCGGTTCAGCGCGTCCGGACGGGCGGCGGTGCCTTCGTCTCCCGGGGTGTGGTCACCACTGGGGCGGACTGGCGATGGCCCGGGCGAGGACCTCGTCGAGGACCTGGGCGGTGCCGGGCACGTCGAGGCCCGAGTTGTCGATGATGGGCAGCCCCGAGCCGTACCAGCCCGCCATGCGGCCGTGGATACGAGCGACTTCCTCGTCGGTGAGGCGGCGGTTGCCGCTGCGCTGTGCGTTGCGCTCGAGGACGACTTCGAGGCCGGGCAGCAGTACGACCGGCAGCAGCCCGGGTCCCACGTGCCGCTTCCAGCCCCCGAGCCCGACCACGGGCCGGTCGGGGAAGACGGCGTCGTCGAGGATGCAGGAGATGCCGTTCGCCAGGAAGTTCCGGGCGGCGAAGCCGCAGGTGCGGCGGGCGAGACGGTACTGCGCCTCGCTGTTGTCGTTCCACCCCGTCTGCGGGTCGGCGAACCCCGAGCGGACCCATTCGCGTACGTCGTCGAGGCTGATGTGGGCCGTCGGGACACGGCGGCGGTCGGCCCAGAACTTGGCGACGCTCGTCTTGCCTGCTCCGGCGGGGCCGATGAGCAGCACGGCGAGGGTGGTCGCCGTCGGGTCGGCGGGGGCCTGCGCGAGCGGCGGGCTCGGCACGGCGACGGGGCCGCCGGGCGGGAGCTGGACGTGGCCCGTGGTGTCCCGGGCCGGGGGCGCCGGGTGCGGGTGGGCGTGCGGCGGGACCGGGGGGTGGTGCGGTGTGCCGTTGAAACCCGGGGCGCCGGGAGGCTGCTGCGCCTGGTGCGCCGCGGTCCACGGGGCGCCGGGGCCGTGCCCGGGCCGATGGGGCGGTGGCAGCGGAGACCCCACTGCGTGCTGCATCCGGTGCCACTCCGTCTCGTACATCCGTCGCTGGGGCGCCGACGAACAGGGCGCTACCGAACGGTACCGTCCCCGGCCGACGTTGTGTGAACGGCCGGGGCGGCCGCAAAGTGCCCGTAGCTGAACGAGCAGTGCTATTCGGCCACTTCGCCGTACGCGGCGAGCAGGACGGCCGGGTCGGGGCCCTCCAGGACGGTCGGCTTGCCGAGGCCGTCGAGGACGATGAAGCGCAGCAGGTCGCCGCGCGACTTCTTGTCGACCTTCATGGTCTCCAGGAGCTTGGGCCACTGGTCGTAGCGGTACGACAGGGGCAGCCCGACCGACTCCAGGACGGTGCGGTGCCGGTCGGCGGTCGCGTCGTCCAACCGGCCTGCCAGGCGGCCGAGTTCGGCGGCGAAGTGCATGCCGACGGAGACGGCGGCGCCGTGGCGCCACTTGTAGCGCTCGTTCTTCTCGATGGCGTGGGCGAGGGTGTGCCCGTAGTTGAGGATCTCGCGCAGCCCGGCTTCCTTGAGGTCGCCGGAGACGACCTCGGCCTTGACCTTGATGGACCGCTCGATCAGCTCGGCGGTGTGCGGGCCCGCGGGCGTGCGGGCCGCCTGCGGGTCCTCCTCGATGAGTTCGAGGATCCTCGGGTCGGCGATGAATCCGGCCTTGATGATCTCGGCGAGACCGGACACGTAGTCGTTGACCGGCAGCGAGTCGAGGGCGGCCAGGTCGCAGAGCACGCCGGCCGGCGGATGGAAGGCGCCGACGAGGTTCTTGCCCTCGGCGGTGTTGATGCCGGTCTTCCCGCCGACGGCCGCGTCCACCATGGCGAGCACGGTGGTGGGGATGGCGATCCAGCGCACGCCGCGCAGCCAGGTCGCCGCGACGAACCCGGCGAGGTCCGTGCTGGCGCCGCCGCCGACACCGACGATGACGTCGGAGCGCGTGAAGTTGGACTGTCCGAGCGCCTTCCAGCAGTAGGCGGCGACCTCGGCGGTCTTGGCCTCCTCGGCGTTCGGGATCTGGATGGCGACGGCCTCGTAGCCCTGGTCGGCGAGGTCCGCGCGGAGCGCCTCACCGGTCTCGGCGAGCGCCTCGGGGTGGACGACGGCGACCCGCTTGGCCTTGTCGCCGATCAACGAGCCGAGTTCACCCAGGAGTTGACGCCCCACCAGGACCTCGTACGGGTCGGTGCCCGCGGTGCCGCCGACGTGGATGCGCGTGACGTTCTCGCTCATGCCTGCTTCAACTCCAGTGCGTCGAGGACGGCTTGGGCGACCTCGTCGGGGGTGCGGTCGTCGGTGGCCACGACCACCGATGCGACCTCGGTGTACAGATGCCGACGCGCCTCCATCAACTCCCGCCACTGCTTACGGGGGTTGACGGCGAGGAGGGGGCGGGCCGCGTTCAGGCCGGTCCGCTTGGCCGCCTCCTCGACATCCATCGACAGATAGACGACGTGCTGCCCGGCGAGCAGCTCACGGGTACCGGCGTCGAGGATCGCGCCGCCGCCGAGCGCGAGGACGCCGTCGTGCTCGGCGACGGCGGCCGCCACCGCGGCCTTCTCCAGCGCACGGAAGTGCGCCTCGCCCTCGTCGACGAAGATGTCCGCGATGGCCCGGCCCTGGGCGGCCACGATGTCGCCGTCGGTGTCCCGGAAGGCGCAGCCGAGCCGCTCCGCGAGCAGTTCGCCCACGGTCGACTTGCCCACGCCCATCGGGCCCACGAGGACGACCTGGGGTCCGCCGCTCACCGGATCTGCAGGTTCTCGAGGTACGAGGTGACGTTGCGCCGGGTCTCCGGCACGCTGTCGCCCCCGAACTTCTCGGCGACCGCGTCCGCGAGGACGAGGGCGACCATCGCCTCGGCGACGATGCCGGCGGCCGGCACCGCGGAGACGTCCGAGCGCTGGTGGTGCGCCTGCGCCGCCTCACCCGTGGTCACGTCCACCGTCTTCAGCGCGCGCGGCACGGTCGCGATCGGCTTCATCGCGGCGCGCACGCGCAGCAGCTCACCGGTGGTGAGCCCGCCCTCGGTACCGCCCGCGCGCCCGGAGACGCGGCGGATGCCCTCGGGGGTGTTCACGATCTCGTCGTGCGCCTTCGACCCCGGCACGCGGGCCAGCTCGAAGCCGTCACCGATCTCGACGCCCTTGATGGCCTGGATGCCCATGAGCGCACCGGCGAGACGGGCGTCCAGCTTGCGGTCCCAGTGCACGTGCGAGCCGAGCCCCACCGGGACGCCGTACGCGAGCACCTCGACGACGCCGCCCAGGGTGTCGCCGTCCTTGTGGGCCTGGTCGACCTCGGCCACCATCTGCTTCGACGCGTCCGCGTCCAGGCAGCGCAGCGGGTCCGCGTCCAGCTTCTCCACGTCGGCCGGCGTCGGGTACACGCCCTGCGGCGCCTTCACCGAACACAGCTCGACGACGTGCGAGACGATCTCGATCCCGGCCGTCTCCTTCAGGTACGACCGCGCGATCGCGCCGAGCGCCACCCGCGCCGCCGTCTCCCGCGCCGAGGCCCGCTCCAGGACCGGCCGCGCCTCGTCGAACCCGTACTTCTGCATGCCCGCCAGATCGGCGTGACCGGGACGGGGCCGGGTCAGCGGCGCGTTGCGCGCGAGGCCCGCGAGCACCTCCGGGTCGACGGGGTCGGCCGACATGACCTGCTCCCACTTCGGCCACTCGGTGTTGCCCACCATGACCGCGACCGGCGAACCCATGGTCAGCCCGTGCCGGACGCCGCCCAGGAAGGTGACCTGGTCCTGCTCGAACTTCATCCGCGCTCCGCGGCCATAGCCGAGGCGCCGCCGGGCCAGGTGGTCCGCCACCATCTCCGTGGTGATCGGAACGCCGGCGGGAAGTCCCTCCAGCGTCGCGACGAGTGCGGGGCCGTGCGACTCCCCCGCGGTCAGCCAGCGCAACCTGCTCAACGGTGCTCCTCATGCTCGCGCTCTGTACGGCTCGGCGGGCGCGGCTACGGGTGCGCGGCCCGGCCCACCGTGTATCCCCTGATCCTCCCATGCCGCGCCGCGGGGCCGTCGCGCTGTCCGATGTGCGGACGTGCGCTGAGACGGGGAACACGCGCGAGGCGTGCTCAGAGCGCCTTCAGGCCCGCTTCGCGCATCGCGGCGAGCACCGGCCGGGTGTCGCCGGTGAACTGCTCGAACTGGAAGACCGCCTGGTGCACGAGCAGGTCGAGCCCGCTGAGCACCGAGCCGCCGCGCTCCTGCCAGGCGGCGGCGAGCGGCGTCGGCCAGGGGTCGTAGACCACGTCGAAAAGCGTGCCCGTCCTGGCGGGTACCTCGCCGACCAGGTGGTCCGTGCCGCCCTTGGGCGTCGTGGAGATCACCAGCGGGGCGTCGAAGGCCCGCGCCGCGTCGGACCAGTCCGCCGTACGCACCTGCACACCGAGCCGCTCACCCCAGCCGCGCATCTCGTCGGCCCGCTGTTCGCTGCGTACGTACGCGACGACCTCGCCGGTGCAGATCCGCGCGAGGGCGGCGAGCGCCGAGGACGCGGTGGCGCCCGCGCCGAGGATCGCGGCGGACTCGACCTTCTCGACGCCCTGCTCGTGCAGAGCGGCGACGAGCCCGGGGATGTCCGTGTTGTCGCCGGTCCTGCGCCCGTCGGGGTGGAACACCACGGTGTTCACGGCCTCGACGGACGCGGCGGTGTCCGTGATCCCGTCGAGCAGCGGGATCACCGCCCGCTTGAGCGGCATCGTCAGCGAGAGCCCGGCCCACTCCGGCCCGAGCCCGGCGAAGAACCCGGGCAGCGCGGCCTCGTCGACGTCGAAGCGGTCGTACGTCCAGTCGCCGAGGCCGAGCGCCCGGTACGCCGCCCGGTGCAGCTGCGGCGAGAGCGAGTGAGCGATCGGGGAACCGAGAACTGCCGCCCGGTGGGCGTCAGTTGCCCTGGCTGTCATTGAATTTGTCCTTCAGCCTCTCGAACTCGGCGAGGGTCTTCGCGAATTCGGTCTTGTGCATGCCGTCCGTCGCCACGAAGTACATCCAGCCGTCGCTCGTCGGGTTGAGCGTCGCGGCGAGCGCCTCGTCACCGGGGTTGCCGATCGGGCCCGGCGGAAGGCCCTTGTGGTAGTAGGTGTTGTACGGGTCCGGGTTGCTGTTGATCTCGGACTCGCTGATGTTGATCTTGCTCTGGCCCTTGAGGTAGTTGAACGTCGAGTCGAACTGGAGCTTCTGGTTCGTCTCGGTGTTGTCGGGCTTGAGGCGGTTGTAGACGACCTCGGCCATCTTCCGGAAGTCGTCGTGCGTCTTGCCCTCGGCCTGCACGAGGCTCGCGACGGCCAGCACCTGCCACGGGTTGTCGAGCTTGAGCTTCCTGGCCTGGCCCTGGAGGTCGAGTTCCTCGTACTTCGTACTGGCCCGCTCGACCATCTGCTTGAGCACGTCCTCGGGCTTCATGCCCTTGGCGACCGCGTAGCTCGACGGGTAGAGGAAGCCTTCCAGCGGGTCCTTCAGCTTGCCGTGGTTCAGAGCCCAGTCCGGCAGCCCCAGGTCCTTGTACTCCGTCTTGGCGACCTTGGCGGTCGTCCCCTCGGAGACCTTGAGCTTCTCGTCGATCTTCTTGTAGACCTCGGCGTTGCGCGCACCCTCACGGATGATCATGTTGGCGTGGCTCTTCGGGCTCAGCATGAGCTCGACGGCGCTCGCCGACGACATCTTCTTCTCCAGGACGTACGCACCGGCCTGGATGGACTTCGCCTTGTCGTTGGCCGAGTAGGCGGCGATGAACCCGTCCACGCTCTGGACGACGCCGGCCTCCTTGAGCTGCTGGCCGATCGCGGAACCGCCCGAGCCCTTCTCGATGAGGACGCTGACCGTCTCGCCGTTGCCGTCGCCGGAGTAGTCCGGCGCCGAGCCGAAACGATCCTGGTAGAACTGGTAACCGAAGTACCCGACCCCGCCGACACCGCCCGCGAAGATCACCGTGAGCACCAGGCAGGCGCAGCCACTGCGACGCTTCTTCGGCTTCTTGCCGCCACGGCCGCGACGGCCACCCCGGCCCTCGTCCTCGTCGCCGTCGTCCCCGCCGCCGCTGAAGAACGCGTGCTCGCCCTGGTCGGGGCCCGCGTCCCACTCCGTCTGCTCCGGCTCGGGCGCGCGGCGCCGGCCCGGCGGCTCGGGCGGCGGGTAGGCGCCGGGGGTGTGGTAGTAGTCCGGCTGTTCGCCGTTGTACGCGGCGTTCTGTCCGGTGTTGTAGGGGTCCATGGGGTCGGTGCCGTAGGGGACCTGGCCGTGCGCACCGGTGTTGTCCCAGCCGCCCTGGCCCTGCTGTCCGCCGTACGACTGCTGCCCGTACCCCTGGTCCTGACCATGGCCGGGGTCCTGTCCGTAGCCGGGCTGCTGCCCCGTGCCCCAGTCACCGCCGTAGGCCTGCTGCGGCTGCTGCGGGTCGTACTGCCCCTGGCCGCCGTAGGCATGCTGGCCGTGCCCGGCCTGCTGCCCCCACCCCTGGTCCCCGTACAACGGGTCCTGAGGGTGCCACGGTTCGGAGCCTTCGCCCCGGCCATACTCAGTCATCGGTCCCCTACAAGCCGCGAGGCGGGGCAGAGCCCGTGTCCGATCGGGAGGGCAACCGTTCCGCCTCTTGATGCTGTGCGGCGGCTGTTCGAACGCCGCCGATCGCGCGGAACGTTACCGTATCGCGATCAGACAACCACTTCGACGCCCTCGCCGGGGGCATTTCCTGACGCCCGTTCGGACTCCAATGCCTGCTGGAGGATGATGACGGCGGCCGCCTGGTCGATGACAGACCGGCCCTTTTTGGACTTAACACCACTGGCGCGCAGGCCCTGACTGGCCGTCACTGTGGTCATCCTCTCGTCCAGGAGTCTCACCGGAACGGGTGCGATGCCCCGCGCAAGCTCCTGGGCGAAACCGCGGACCTTGACGGCCGCCGGGCCCTCGCCCCCCTTGAGGGAGCGAGGGAGCCCGACGACGACCTCGATCGGCTCGTACTCCTCGACGATCTGCTTCAGCCGCCGGTGGGCGGCCGGGACGTCGCGTCCCGGCACGGTCTCCACCGGCGTCGCGAGGATCCCGTCGGGGTCGCAGGACGCGACCCCGATCCGGGCGTCCCCGACGTCGATCGCCAACCGGCGGCCTCGGCGCATCAGTTGGCCGTCTCGCCGACGAGGCGCTCGACCGCGTCGATGGCCTCGCCGATCGCGGCCGGGTTCTGGCCGCCGCCCTGCGCGACGTCCGGCTTGCCGCCGCCACCGCCGCCGAGGGTCTTGGCGGCCGTACGGACCAGGTCGCCGGCCTTGAGGCCGCGGTCGCGGGCGGCGTCGTTGGTGGCGATGACCGTGAGCGGCTTGCCGTTGACGGTGGTGAAGAGGGCCACGACGGCAGCGCGGCCGCCCTGGATGCGGCCCCGCACGTCGAGGACCAGCTTGCGCAGGTCGTCGGCGCCCGTGCCGTCCGGCACCTGGCCGGTGACGAGGGCGACGCCGCGGACGTCCTTGGCGGAGTCGGCGAGCCCGGCGGCGGCCTGGAGGACCTTCTCCGCGCGGAACTTCTCGATCTCCTTCTCGGCGTCCTTCAGCTTGCCGAGCATCGCCGAGATCTTCTCGGGCAGCTCCTCGCTGCGGCCCTTGACCAGCTCCTGGAGCTGGGCGACGACCGTGTGCTCCTTGGCGAGGAAGTTGTACGCGTCGACGCCGACCAGGGCCTCGATGCGCCGCACGCCGGAGCCGATGGACGACTCGCCGAGCAGCTTCACCAGGCCGAGCTGGGCGGTGTTGTGCACGTGCGTGCCGCCGCACAGCTCCTTGGAGAAGTCGCCGATGGTGACGACGCGGACGCGCTCTCCGTACTTCTCGCCGAACTCGGCGATGGCGCCCTGCTTCTTGGCCTCGTCGATCGACATGACCTCGGCCTGCACGTCCAGCTCGCGCGAGAGGACCTCGTTGATCTTCTGCTCGACGTCCGTCATCACGGCCGTGGGCACGGCGGACGGCGAACCGAAGTCGAAGCGGAAGCGGCCCGGCTGGTTCTCCGAACCGGCCTGCGCGGCCGTCGGGCCGAGCGCGTCGCGCAGCGCCTGGTGCGTGAGGTGCGTGGCCGAGTGCGCGCGGGCGATGGCGCGGCGGCGGGTGACGTCGATGATCGCCTGGGCCGGGGCGCCGACCGTGACCTCGCCGACCTGGACGACGCCCTTGTGGACGTAGACGCCGGGGACGGGCTTCTGGCAGTCGCGGACCTCGACGATCGCGCCGTTGTCCAGCTTGATGCGGCCGGTGTCGCCGATCTGGCCGCCGCCCTCGGCGTAGAAGGGGGTGCGGTCGAGGACGACCTCGACCTCGTCGCCCTCGGTGGCGGCCGGCGAGGAGACGCCGTTGACGAGAAGGCCGACGACGGTCGACTCGCTGTCCGTCGACGTGTAGCCGATGAAGTCGGTGGCACCGGCGGCGTCGGCGATCTCGCGGTACGCGCCGACGTTGGCGTGGCCGGTCTTCTTGGCCTGGGCGTCCGCCTTGGCGCGCTCCCGCTGCTCCTTCATCAGGCGCCGGAAGCCGTCCTCGTCCACGGACAGGCCCTGCTCGGCGGCCATTTCGAGGGTGAGGTCGATCGGGAAGCCCCACGTGTCGTGGAGCAGGAACGCCTTGTCGCCGGAGAGGACCGACTTGCCGGCGGCCTTCGTCTCGGTGACGGCGGTGTCGAGGATGTTCGTGCCGCCCTTGAGGGCCTTGAGGAACGCGGCCTCCTCGGCGAGCGCGACCGTCTCGATGCGCTTGCGGTCGGAGATCAGCTCCGGGTACTGCAGGCCCATCGTGTCGATGACGACGTCGAGCAGCTCCTGCACGACCGGTCCGGTGGCGCCGAGGATGCGCATGTTGCGGATGGCGCGGCGCATGATGCGGCGCAGCACGTAGCCGCGGCCCTCGTTGCCGGGCGTGACGCCGTCGCCGATGAGCATCGTCGACGTACGCATGTGGTCGGCGACGACGCGCAGCGAGACGTCCGAGTCGTGCTTGGCGCCGTACTGCACGCCGGTCAGCTCGGTGGCCTTGTCGATGACGACGCGCAGGGTGTCCGTCTCGTACATGTTCTGCACGCCCTGGAGGATCATCGCGAGACGCTCGAGGCCGAGACCCGTGTCGATGTTCTTCGACGGCAGGTCGCCGAGGATCTCGAAGTCCTCCTTGCCGATGCCCTGGCCGCGCTCGTACTGCATGAAGACCAGGTTCCAGATCTCCACGTAGCGCTCGTCGTTGACCGCCGGGCCGCCCTCTTCGCCGAACTCGGGGCCGCGGTCGTAGTTGATCTCGGAGCACGGGCCGCAGGGGCCCGGGACGCCCATGGACCAGAAGTTGTCCTTCTTGCCCAGGCGCTGGATGCGCTCCTTCGGGACGCCGACGACCTCGTGCCAGATGCGCTCGGCCTCGTCGTCGTCCAGGTACACGGTGATCCAGAGCTTCTCCGGCTCCAGGCCGTAACCGCCGTCCGCCACGGAGCTGGTGAGCAGCTCCCAGGCGTACTTGATGGCGCCTTCCTTGAAGTAGTCGCCGAAGGAGAAGTTGCCGCACATCTGGAAGAACGTGCCGTGGCGGGTCGTCTTGCCGACCTCTTCGATGTCCGGCGTGCGCACGCACTTCTGCACCGAAGTGGCGCGCGGCGCGGGCGGCTTGACCTCGCCGAGGAAGTACGGCTTGAACGGGACCATGCCTGCCGGGACGAGCAGCAGAGTCGGGTCGTCCGCGATGAGCGACGCCGAGGGCACGACCTTGTGGCCACGCTCCTCGAAGAAGCTCAGCCAGCGGCGACGGATTTCAGCCGACTCCATCAGTGGTCCTCATTCCGGTTGTTGTACTCGATGTACGTGGGTTGCTTGGCGGTGAAGGTGTTCTCGATGGCCGCGAGGCGGCGCTGCGCGGGGAGTTCGCGGTCCACCGGCTCGTTCAGGCCCAGCGCGTCGCCGAGTTGGGCCTCGCGCTCGGCCATGTTGTCGCGGACGTCGAGCGCGAAGTCCTTGAGCTTGTGGCCCGCTTCGACCGCCTTGGTGGCGGCCTGCGCGGCGAGGCTCTCCGGGGTCAGCTGCTTGAGCTTGCGATTGACCTTGGTGGTGGCCCATACGCCGGCGGCTGCGCCCGCGGTGAACCAGAACATACGGCGGAACATCGCTGGGTTCAGTCCCTCTTATTCCGGTCGGCCCCGCCGTTCCGCTTCGCGCGGCGCGACTGCGGGACCGAGCGGCCCACGATCACGGTACGACGGGTCTGCTTGGCGGGCACGTCCTTGCCCCGGCCGCCGATGGCCCGGCGCACGCCGTAGCCGAAGGCGGCCACCTTGACCAGGGGGCCGCCGAAGGTGGAGGCGACGGTGGAGGACAGCGCCGACGCGTTCGACGTGACTTCCTGGACGTCCGAGGCGATGGCGTCGACGCGGTCGATCTGGGTCTGCGCGGAGCGCACCGCGTCGGAGGCGTCGGCGAGGAGCGGGACGGCCTGTTCGGTCACGTCCGCGACCAGCTTGGTGGTCGCCCTGAGCGTCTGGGCCAGCCTCGCGAGCGCCACCGCGAGGAAGGAGACCAGGATCGCCCAGAAGACAGCCACCAGGATCCCGGCCACCTCTCCACCGGACACTTGGCACCGCTCCCTGTTCTTGCCGATTCACGCCTGTCGACCATCGAAAAGTCGTCCCCCGAGCCTATCGCGCCCGGCCCCGCGCTTCTTACCGCATTCTGCTTGCGCGCGGGCGCACTTCGACCGGAGCGATTGTACGGAGTGCGTACGGATGGGTACGCTCCGTACCTCATGCGACGCTCTTTGCGCCCCGGCACCCCCCACGACGATCCGCACGCGGCCCCGACCGGGCCTCCCCGGCCCGGCAACCTCCCCCATGAACTGAACCGTTTCGTCGGCCGTGCCGCCGAACTCACCGAGCTGGCCGGCTCGCTCGGCTCCGCCCGGCTGATCACGGTCACGGGGGCCGGCGGCGTCGGCAAGTCGCGCTTCGCGGCGCACGCCGCCGCCCGTGTCCCCGCCGACCTGCGCCGTGACGGCGTCTGGCGGGTCGAGTTGTCGACGGTGCGTCAGCCGGAGCTCGTCGAGCACACCCTCGTGGAGTCGCTCGGCCTCACCGACCACACCACGCGCCCGCCGCGCCAGATCCTGGTCGACCATCTCGCCGAGCGTCAACTCGTCCTCGTCCTCGACGGGTTCGAGCATCTCCTCGACGCCTGCGCCGCTCTCGTACGCGACCTGCTGCGCGCGGCGCCGGGCCTGCGGGTCGTCGCCGTGGGCCGCAGGCCGCTGACGCTCGACGGCGAGCGGCTGTTCCCGCTGGCCCCGCTGCCGGTGGCCGACGCGGCCGAGCTGTTCGCGGACCGGGCGGCGGCCCTGCTACCCGGCTTCCGGCTGAACGGCGACAACCTGGTCGACGTCCTTGAGGTGTGCCGGCGCCTGGACGGGCTGCCGCTCGCGGTGGAGCTGGCGGCGGCGCGGCTGCGGGCCCTGTCGCCGGGGCAGCTGGTGGAGCGGCTCGACGACCGGTTCCGGCTGCTCAGGGGCGGGGTGCGGGACGCGCTGCCGCGCCATCAGACGCTGCGTACGGCGATCGGCTGGAGCCATGAGCTGTGCACGGCGCAGGAGCGGCTGCTGTGGGCGCGGCTCTCGGTCTTCTCCGGCCGGTTCGACCTGGAGGCGGCCGAGTACATCTGCGGCGGCGAGGGTCTGCACGCGGACGAGGTCCTCGACGTCCTGCACGAGCTGCTCGCGCAGTCCGTGCTGATCCGTGAGGAGTCGGCCGCCGGGGTGCGCTACCGGATGCTGGACACGGTGCGCGCGTACGGCGCGGAGTGGCTGGACAGCGTCGGCGACACGGAGCGGATGCGGCGCCGGCACCGGGACTGGTACATGGGGCTCGCCACCTGGTGCGAGCTGGACTGGTTCTCGTCGCGGCAGACCGAGGTCGCGGCCCGGATCGACGCGGAGCTGCCGAATCTGCGCGCGGCCCTCGAGTACTGCCTGACGGAGCCGGGCGAGACGCATCTGGGCCAGTACCTGGCAGGCACGCTGTGGTTCTACTGGGCCGGCTGCGGGCGGCTCGCGGAGGGCCGGCACTGGCTGGACCGCAGCATCGGCCTGGACGGCGAGCTCCTGGACACGGGCGAGCCCGGCGAGTACGCGGACTCCCGCTTCAAGGCGCTGTGGGTGCTCGGCTACGTGGCGATCCTCCAGGGCGACACCGTGCCCGCGCTCGCCGCGCTCCAGGAGTGCCACGACGAGGCGGAGCGCACCGGGAACGCGACGGCGCTGGCGTACGCCGTGCACCGCACCGGCTGTCTGGCCCTGGTCACCGACGACATGCCGCGCGCCGAGCAGCTGCTGCGGGACGCCCTCGCCCGCTACCGCGAGATCGGCGAGCTCAACAGCAATGTGCTGATGGGGCAGGTGGAGCTGGCGATGGCCGTCGCGTTCCAGGGCGATCTGACGGAGGCCGTGGCGCTGTGCGAGGACGTACGGCAGGTGTGCGAGGACCACGGGGAGCGCTGGACCCGGGCGTACGCGCTGTACGTCCTGGCCTACGCGGCGTGGGCCGACGACGATCTCGCGCGGGCGCGCGTGCTCCTGGAGGAGTGCCTGGCCATCGGGCACGAGTTCCACGATCTGCTGGGCACGGTCCTCGCCGTCGAACTGCTCGCGCTGGTGACGACCGGGGAGGGCGACGCCGCGGAGGCGGCGGTGCTCCAGGGCGCGGCGGGCGGGATCTGGCCCGCGGTGGGGCTGCCGCTGTTCGGCTCGGTCTACTACAACGTGCCGCACGAGCGGTGCGAGGAGCGCGCCCGCGAGGATCTGGGCGACGCCCGCTTCGACGAACTGGCGCGCACCGGCGAGCGGTTGGGGCACGACGAGGCCGTGGCCCGCGCGCTGGGCCGCGGCAGGCGGCAGCACACGGCGAAGGTGCCGCGGCCGGCCCGGCCCGCCGCGGCGGAAAAACGCGAACCCGCCGCCTCCCCCACCAAGGGCGGGGAGACGACGGGCTGAAACGCAGGTGAGAATACGTCCGCCTCCGGTGAAGGAGACTCCGGTGAGGGAGATCAGCGGGCGTAGTACTCGACGACGAGCTGCTCGTCGCAGATCACGGGGATCTCCTTGCGGTTCGGGTCACGGTCCAGGCGGAAGGCCAGGGCCTTCAGGTTCACCTGGAGGTAACGCGGGGTCTCACCCTCGGGGGCGAAGCCACCCTCACGCGCGACCTGGAACAGCGGCTTGTTGCGGCTGCGCTCGCGCACCATCACGACGTCGTCGGGGCGGACACGGAACGACGGCTTGTCGACCTTCGTGCCGTTGACCTCGATGTGGCCGTGGACGACCATCTGGCGCGACTGGTAGATCGTGCGGGCGATGCCCGAACGCAGCAGCAGCGCGTCCAGACGACGCTCGAGCTCGATGACCAGGGCCTCGCCGGTCTTGCCTTCGGCCTTCTTGGCGCGGTCGTAGGCGCGGGCCATCTGCTTCTCGCTGATGTCGTACTGCGCGCGCAGACGCTGCTTCTCGAGCAGACGGACCTTGTAGTCCGAGTTCTGCTTGCGGCCGCGACCGTGCTCACCCGGCGGGTAGGGGCGGGCCTCGAAGTACTTGACGGCCTTCGGGGTCAGCGCGATGCCGAGGGCACGCGACTTCTTGACCTTGGGGCGGGACTGGTTCGCCATGAACCAAACACCTCATATTTCTGATGCGAATACGGCTTCACCAGGGTTTGGGAGGTCGCATCCGCAGCCCGGGAAACCCACCGAGGTGGGCAGCCGCTCCCGGATCTGGGCACATACGTGCAGCACGCGAGTGGCCCACCGACCTGTACCCGGGAACCGGGAGGGTGGTGGGCTGCCCGCGACACCTTCGAAGGTGCGCGACGCTCCTGGATCCCCTGTGCCTTGCGGTTCGGGGGATCCGGCTGAATGATCCGCTCTGGTGACGCCCCGCATCCCTTTCGGGAGGCCGGGCACGGATCACAGCACTTCGCGGAAGTCTACCGGATCTATCGGGGGCAGGTCGCCAGCAGGTCCTGGAGGGCCAGCTTCTCGGGGGCCGTGACCGTGAGCCCGTACTTGTGCTTGATGCCGGTCCAGCGGCGCCCGTACTCGCACCAGTATCCGTGGTTCGACGGCTTCCACTTGTCCGGCGTCCGGCTGCTCTTCTCGTAGTTGGCCGTCTTGTCGGCGGCGAGCAGGACGTCGAGGTCGTTGGCGTACGTGAGCCGCCGCTCGGGCGTCCAGGCCCAGGCCCCGGCCCGCCAGGCGGCACCGAGCGCGACGACGTGGTCGCTCTGGATCTGGGAGGCGCGGCGGTAGTAGTACGGCAGGTCCTTGCCGGTGTACGGGTCGTGCAGCGTGCCCGAGATCACCACGCACGGGTTGCGGTCGCCCTCGCGCAGGTCGCTGAGGTCGCGGCGCAGGACGTCGTCGCGGGTGTCACAGCCGTTGCGCCCGCCCGGGGCGTCCACGTCGTCGCTCCACCCGTCACCGAATGCGCTCCGCTTGTACGTCTGCCAGTTCTTGCCCCAGGCGACGGTGAGGCCGGCGAGCTGGTCCCGGGCGGTGGCGGCGTCGGGCGGGAACCCTTTACTGGCGAGCGTCCGCGGGGTCGCGGTGCTGCTCGTGCTCGGGGGTGCGGTGCGGTCCAGCTGGGGCGGGGTGCACGCCGCGGCGACGACCATGACGACCAGGCCCCCGGCGACCCGTACGGCCCGCGACGCACCCATGGCCCGAGCGTAGGCCTGCGGCGCTGGGCCCGCATTCCGTCCGACCGCCCGGCGGGGGCCGGCCGCGCAGTTCCCCGCGCCCCTGGGGCAGCGGCCTCGCCGCCTGGCCTTCATCGAGGAAATGCGACGCGAAGCGTCTGCATTTCAGGGGCGCGGGGAACTGCGCGACCAGCCACACACAACCCGCACCCGGCAACGCACACTCACCCGGCAGCCGATCAGCCGCCCCCGCCCCCCTCACCCCGCAACCTCTCCCGCACCCGCTCCACCACATCCGCATACCGCGCCTCCGCGCCATACCGCGTCGGCTCGTAATACCGCCGCCCCGCAATCGCGTCCGGCGCGTACTGCTGCGCCGCGATCCCCCCGGGGACATCGTGCGGATAGACGTACCCCTGCGCATGGCCGAGCTTGGCGGCGCCCTTGTAGTGGCCGTCGCGCAGATGGGGCGGAACCGGGCCGGCGAGGCCCTTGCGTACGTCTTCCATGGCGGCGCCGATGGCCGTCGTCGCCGCGTTCGACTTCGGGGCGAGGGCGAGGGCGATCGTGGCGTGGCTCAGGGTGAGGGCCGCCTCGGGGAAGCCGATCATCGCGACGGCCTGGGCCGCGGCGACCGCGGTGGGCAGGGCCGTGGGGTCGGCGAGGCCGATGTCCTCGCTCGCGGAGATCATCAGGCGGCGGGCGATGAAGCGCGGGTCCTCGCCGGCCTCGATCATGCGGGCCAGATAGTGCAGGGCCGCGTCCACGTCCGAGCCGCGGATGGACTTGATGAGGGCGCTGGCGACGTCGTAGTGCTGGTCCCCGTCGCGGTCGTACTTCACCGCCGCGCGGTTGACCGACTCCTCGACGCTTTCGAGGCTGATGGACGCCTCACCCTTGTCGAAGGCCGCGCCGGCCGCGGCCTCCAGGGCGGTGAGGGCCCGGCGGGCGTCGCCTCCTGCCACGCGCAGCAGGTGCTCCTCCGCGTCCGCGTCGAGCACCAGGGCGCCGCCCAGGCCGCGCTCCTCGGCGAGCGCCCGCGCGAGCAGGCCGCGCAGGTCGTCGTCCGTGAGCGGTTCGAGGGTCAGCAGGAGGGAGCGGGACAGGAGCGGGGAGATCACCGAGAAGTACGGGTTCTCCGTCGTGGCCGCGATCAGCGTCACCCAGCGGTTCTCCACCGCGGGCAGCAGTGAGTCCTGCTGGGCCTTGCTGAAGCGGTGGATCTCGTCGAGGAAGAGGACGGTGTCCTTGCCGTGGCCGCCGAGCGCGCGCCGGGCGCCCTCGATGACGGCGCGGACTTCCTTCACGCCCGCGGTGATCGCGGACAGCTCCACGAATCTCTTGTTCGTGGCCTTGGAGACCACGTAGGCAAGTGTCGTCTTTCCGATGCCGGGCGGGCCCCACAGGATCACCGACGAGGCGCCCGCCGGGCCGGAGTCCCCCTGGCCGACGAGGCGGCGCAGCGGCGATCCCGGCTTCAGCAGGTGCTGCTGCCCCACCACTTCGTCGAGGGTGCGCGGGCGCATCCGTACGGCCAGGGGGCTCGCGGACGGGTCCTTCTCCTGGCGTTCTTCGGCTGCGGCGGTGAACAGATCGGGTTCCACGTACGAAACCCTAAGACACCCCACTGACAACGCCGCGGGCGCAGGTCAGGCCCAGAGGGCGTCGCCCCAGCGCGTGAAGATCAGTACGGCGATGATGCCGATGTGTACCACGGGCAGAGCCCAGGTGAAGTCCTCGAAGAACGTCTTGCCGGGCCGCGGCACCGGCAGGAAGTCGTTGCGGATGTTGAACGACGTGACGTACCAGAACATCAGGATCGTGGCGACCCAGGCCAGGCAGCACCACAGGCACAGCGCGTTGATGCGGTACAGGGACTGGAACATCAGCCAGGTCACGAAGCCGACGCCGAACAGGCAGCCCGCGTTGAAGGTGAGCCAGTACCAGCGCGGGAAGCGGGCGCGGGCAAGGAGGCTCATGCCGACGCAGATCACGATGCCGTAGCAGACCAGGCCGAGCATCGGGTTCGGGAAGCCGAAGGCGGCGGCCTGCTTGCTCTCCATGATGCTGCCGCAGGAGATGACCGGGTTGATGCTGCACCCGGGCGTGAAGGTCTTCCCCTCGACCTTGTATTCAAGGATCTTGAACTTGTCGAGCGTGATGACCCACGCGGCGAGCAGCCCCGCCGCTCCGGTGATCACCATGAGCAGCCCGAACGCGCGGCTCCCGCCGACGGTACGGGGGCCGTCGTCGCTCCCGGTGTCGCGGGACAGGCTGTCGCTTGCTGTCGTCGTCTTGCTCATCACGCCGATCCGTCGCTGAGAGGGCCTTGGGCATCGTCATTCTGCCGTACGGGCACGGGTGTCCACCCGTTCGATCGACATAAGGATGTTCGCCCGGAGATCCCGGAACGTTCGGTCCCCTCCGGCTCACCGGACAGGAGAACCCGCGATGACGACGGCACTCCCCCGCGCCACGGCCCGTAAGCCCGAACGCCTGCCCGGGGCCCGGCAGTTGGGGCTCCGCCGGGGCGTGATCGAGCGCAAGCGGTTCTTCTGCCGGACGGTCGCTCTGACGACGTACGCGACGGACCGCGACGTCCTGCGGGCCGTCGAGGAAGGCGCCGAGGGTGTGTCGACGACGGGTGCGGATTCGGTGGGAGCTGGTCGCGCAGGTCCCCGCGTCCCTAGAAGGCATGCGCCGCGCGCAGCCTTCATAGGGGAAATGCGGCGCGCAGCGCCTGCATTTCAGGGGCGCGGGGAACTGCGCGACCAGCCACGACGCACAGGTCAGAAGACCACGTACCGCACCTAGCCCAGCTTCGCCCGGAGCACCTCGACGACCTGCTCCACCGCGACAGCGTCCTGCTCCCCGGACTCCATGTCCTTGAGCTGCACGACCCCCTCGGAAAGATCCCGCTCACCGGCGACGAGCGTGAACCGCGCCCCGCTCCGGTTCGCGTTCTTCATCGCGCCCTTCAGGCCCTTCCCGCCGAACGAGAAGTCCGCCGAGATCCCGGCCCGCCGCAGCTCCGTCACCTTGGAGAACAGCACGCGCCGCGCCTCGTCACCGAGCGGCACGGCGAACACGCTGGTCGTGGGCGGGAGTTCCAGCTCCACACCCTCGGCCTGCAGCGCGAGCACCGTACGGTCGACGCCGAGCGCCCAGCCCACCGACGGCAGCGACGGGCCGCCGATCATCTCGGAGAGACCGTCGTAGCGGCCGCCGCCGCCCACCGCGGACTGCGAGCCGAGACCGTCGTGGACGAACTCGAAGGTCGTACGCGTGTAGTAGTCGAGGCCGCGGACCAGCTTCTCGTCGTCCTCGAAGACGACGCCCTCGGCGACGAGCAGCTCACGCACCTGCTCGTGGTACGCCTTGCACGCGTCGCACAGGTAGTCGCGCAGCGAGGGCGCGCCGACGAGCTGCTTCTGCACGTCGGGCCGCTTGTCGTCGAGGACGCGCAGCGGGTTGATCTCCGCGCGGCGCAGTGTCTCCTCGTCGAGGTCGAGCCCGCGCAGGAAGTCCTGGAGGGCGGCCCGGTAGACGGGACGGCACTCCTTGTCGCCCAGCGAGTTGAGCAGGATGCGGAAGTCGCGCAGCCCCAGCGAGCGGTACGCCTGGTCGGCCAGGATGATCAGCTCGGCGTCGAGGGCCGGGTCCTCGGCACCGATCGCCTCGGCGCCGACCTGCGAGAAGTGGCGGTAGCGGCCCTTCTGCGGGCGCTCGTAGCGGTAGTACGAGCCCGAGTACCAGAGCTTGACCGGGAGGTTGCCCGCCTTGTGCAGGTTGGCCTCCAGGGCCGCGCGGAGCACGGACGCGGTGCCTTCGGGGCGCAGCGCGAGCTTGTCGCCGCCCTTGGTCTCGAAGGCGTACATCTCCTTGGTCACGATGTCGGTGGACTCACCGACACCGCGCGCGAACAGTTCGACGTTCTCGAAGCCGGGCGTCTCGACGTAGCCGTAGCCGGAGTTGCGCAGCGGCGTGGAGATCGCGTCACGCACCGCGAGGTACGTCGCCGAGTCGGGCGGCAGCAGGTCGTACGTGCCCTTGGGGGCCTGAAAGGTGCTCACGGAACTTGTCTCTTCACATTCCTCGTCGGGGGGCCCTGGGCGAGTCCCCCTGGCCGGTGGCGGCCACCTGCCGCAGATACGGGTTGGTGGCGCGCTCCTGGCCGATGGTCGTCTGGGAGCCGTGTCCGGACAGGACCACGGTCGAGTCGTCGAGCGGCAGGCACACGCGCGCCAGCGATTCGAGCATGTCGTCCATGGAGCCGCCCGGGAGGTCGGTGCGTCCGATGGAGCCGGCGAACAGCAGGTCGCCCGAGAAGAAGACGGACGGGATGTCCGACGCCTCGGGCATCCGGAAGGTCACCGACCCCTTGGTATGGCCGGGCGCGTGCGCGACGGAGAAGTCGAGCCCGGCGAGCTTCAGCGCGGCGCCGTCGGACAGCTCCCGTACGTCGTCGGGCTCCCCCACGGTCAGTTCGCCCATGAGCGGCATCCCGATGGAGCGGCCGAGCGCCTTCTCCGGGTCGCTCATCATGTAGCGGTCCTCGGGGTGGATCCACGCCGGCACGTCGTGCGCTCCGCAGACCGGGACGACCGAGGCGACATGGTCGATGTGCCCGTGCGTGAGAACGACCGCGACCGGCTTGAGCCGGTGCTTCCTGAGTGCTTCCTCGACTCCCTCGGCGGCCTGGTGGCCCGGGTCGATGATCACGCACTCCTCACCCGCGGCGGGGGCGACCAGATAACAATTGGTGCCCCAGGCCCCTGCGGGGAACCCGGCAATCAGCACGATCGTCCTTCGTATGTCGTCGTAACAGTGGAATGCGGCAGATCAGAGCCTACCGGCGCTGCCGATTCCACAGCGAACCCATATACGGTACGGGGCACCAACAGACGGCCCGCACACGAGGTCACGAGACGTACGAGGAGAACAACCGGTGGTCAGCAAGGATCAGCGGCAGCGTCAGCTCGCCCGGGAGAAGTTCCTGCGCCAGCAGCAGCGGCGCGAGGCCGCGCGCAGCAAGGCGCGCACCCGCAACATCGTGATCGCCTCGGTGCTCGCGGTCGCCGTCCTGGGCTCGGGCGCCGCGTACGCCGCCGGCGCCTTCAAGAGCGACGACTCGTCGAGCAAGGCCGGCGCCGACGCGAGCGCCAGCCCGAGCCCGAGCGCTTCGTCCACGGAGAAGCCCGAGCCGAAGATGACCGTCGACAAGAAGGCGAAGTACACCTTCACGCTCAAGACGAACCGTGGCGCCATGGCGATCGCCATGGACGCGGCCAAGACGCCGCACACGGTCAACTCGTTCAAGCACCTCGCCGACAAGGGCTTCTTCGACAAGACGAAGTGCCACCGCCTCACCACCCAGGGCATCTACGTCCTTCAGTGCGGCGACCCCGAGGGCACCGGCGCGGGCGGCCCGGGCTACACGATCCCGGACGAGAACCTGAAGGGCCTCGGCAAGGCCGGCAAGGACGGCTCGGTGACGTACCCGGCCGGCACCGTCGCCATGGCGAACACCGGCCAGCCGCACACCGGCGGAAGCCAGTTCTTCCTGGTCTACAAGGACAGCAAGCTGCCGCCGTCGTACACGCCGTTCGGCACGCTGGACGACGCCGGTCTCAAGGCGGTCCAGGACGTCGCGAAGGCGGGCGTGGCCGCCGGCGGTCAGAGCGCGTCCGACGGCGCCCCGAAGAAGGGCGTCACCATCACGACCGCGACCGTGACCAAGAACTGACGTGACCGAGAACTGACCTGCCCGCTGCCAAACTTCGGTCGCGCGGGATGCGGACAGCCGCCCCGCCGGTCGCCTATGTTGGCGGTGACGAAACTGTGGACGATGCCCGGGGGCCACGAGCCGCCCGCAGGCATCATGTGGAGGAGGCGCTGTGAGCAGCGACCCGTGGGGCCGCGTCGACGAGACGGGGACCGTGTACGTGCGTTCGGCCGACGGCACTGAGCGTGAAGTCGGTTCGTGGAAGGCTGGTTCGCCCGACGAGGCTCTTGCCTACTTCAAGCGCAAGTACGACGGTCTGGTCGTCGAGATCGGGCTCCTCGAGCGCCGGGTGCAGACGACCGACCTGTCGTCCAAGGACGCCATGACCGCGATCGGGCACCTGCGGGACCAGGTGACCGACGCACACGCCATCGGCGACCTGGACGCGCTCGGCAAGCGGCTCGACAAGCTGGTGGAGACCGTCGAGTCGCGGCGTGAGGAGCGCAAGGTCCAGAAGGCCAAGCAGTCCGACGAGGCGCGGCACGCCAAGGAGGCGCTCGTCGTCGAGGCGGAGGAGCTGGCCCAGTCCGAGCAGTGGCGGGCGGCCGGCGAGCGGCTGCGCGCCCTGGTGGACACCTGGAAGGGCCTGCCGCGGCTCGACCGCAAGTCGGACGATGAGCTGTGGCACCGCTTCTCGCACGCCCGCTCCGCGTTCTCCAAGCGCCGCAAGGCGCACTTCGCGTCGCTCGACGCGCAGCGCGAGGAGGCCCGCAAGGCCAAGGAGAAGCTGGTCGCCGAGGCCGAGGCGCTGTCGAACTCGCAGGACTGGGGCGCCACCGCGGCCCGGTACCGCGAGCTGATGACGGACTGGAAGGCGGCGGGCCGCGCCCAGCGCGAGTTCGAGGACGACCTGTGGAACCGCTTCCGCGGCGCCCAGGACGTCTTCTTCGCGGCGCGCAGCGCGGTCTTCGCCGAGCGCGACGCCGAGCAGGGCGAGAACCTGAAGCTCAAGGAGGAGCTGGCCGACGAGGCCGAGAAGCTCCTGCCGATCGGGGACCTGAAGACGGCCCGCGCCGCCTTCCGCTCGATCAATGAGCGGTGGGAGGCCATCGGCCACGTCCCGCGCGACGCCCGGCCGAAGGTCGAGGGCCGGATGCAGGCCGTCGAGCGCGCCCTCCAGGAGTCCGAGGAGGCCGAGTGGCGCCGGACGAACCCGGAGGCGCGCGCGCGTGCCGCGGGTCTGACCGGTCAGCTCCAGGCCGCCGTCGACAAGCTCAAGGGCCAGATCGAGCAGGCCCGCGCGCAGGGCAACAACGCGAAGGCGGACAAGCTCCAGCGCGAGCTGGACGGCCGTCAGGCGCTGCTCGACTCCGCGCTGAAGGGGCTTGAGGAGTTCGGCGGCTGACCGCCCTCTCCCGTGCATGAGGAAGGCCCCCGAGCATCGTGCTCGGGGGCCTTCCTCATGCCTCGGGGCTCCGCCCCGGCCCCCGCTGCTCAACCGCCGCAGGGGCTCGAATCACGGCCGTCGCGCCGACGTCACCCGGTACACGTCGTACACGCCCTCGACACCGCGCACCGCCTTCAGGACGTGACCGAGGTGCTTCGGGTCGCCCATCTCGAAGGTGAAGCGGGACGTGGCGACCCGGTCGCGGGACGTCTGGACGGCCGCGGACAGGATGTTCACGTGCTGGTCCGACAGGACCCGGGTCACGTCGGACAGGAGCCGCGAGCGGTCCAGGGCCTCGACCTGGATGGCGACCAGGAAGACCGAGGACTGGGTGGGCGCCCATTCGACCTCGAGGATGCGCTCGGGCTCACGGGAGAGCGAGTCCACGTTGACGCAGTCGCTGCGGTGAACCGATACGCCGCTGCCGCGCGTGACGAAGCCGATGATGGGGTCGCCGGGTACGGGCGTGCAGCAGCGGGCCAGCTTCACCCACACGTCCTCGACGCCCTTGACGACGACGCCCGGATCGGCGCTGGAGCGTCGCTTCGAGCGGCCGCGGGAGGGCGGTGTGCTCTCGGCGATGTCCTCGTTGGCGGCCTCTTCGCCACCGAGCGCCTGGACGAGCTTCTGCACGACGGACTGTGCCGTGACATGGCCCTCGCCGATGGCGGCGTACAGCGACGAGATGTCGGGGTAGCGCATCTCGTGCGCGAGCGTCACGAGCGAGTCGCCGGTGAGGATCCGCTGGATCGGCAGGTTCTGCTTGCGCATGGCGCGGACGATGGCGTCCTTGCCCTGTTCGATCGCCTCGTCGCGGCGCTCCTTGGAGAACCATGCGCGGATCTTGTTGCGCGCACGCGGCGACTTGACGAAGCCGAGCCAGTCGCGGGACGGGCCCGCGCCCTCGGCCTTGGAGGTGAAGACCTCCACCAAGTCGCCATTGTCCAGGGTGGATTCGAGGGGCACGAGGCGTCCGTTGACGCGTGCTCCTATGGTCCGGTGGCCGACCTCCGTATGGACCGCGTACGAGAAGTCCACCGGTGTCGCCCCGGCCGGGAGCGCTATGACGTCGCCCTTCGGGGTGAACACGAAGACCTCGTTGCGCGACAGGTCGAAGCGCAGGGACTCCAGGAACTCGCCCGGGTCCTCCGTCTCCTTCTGCCAGTCGAGCAGCTGGCGCAGCCACGCCATGTCGTTGAGGTGGTCGTCCTTGCCGGTCGACCTGGGGGCGTCGGAGCGCACCTTGGAGGCGCCGGCGACGGCCTCCTGCTTGTACTTCCAGTGCGCGGCGATGCCGTACTCGGCGCGGCGGTGCATGTCGAACGTACGGATCTGGAGCTCGACGGGCTTGCCGTTGGGCCCGATGACCGTCGTGTGCAGCGACTGGTACATGTTGAACTTGGGCATCGCGATGTAGTCCTTGAACCGCCCCGGAACCGGGTTCCAGCGGGCGTGGACGGTGCCCAGTGCCGCGTAGCAGTCGCGGACCGTGTCGACGAGGACGCGGATGCCCACCAGGTCGTAGATCTCGGCGAAGTCGCGGCCTCGCACGATCATCTTCTGGTAGACGCTGTAGTAGTGCTTCGGGCGTCCGGTGACGGTGGCCTTGATACGGGCCGCGCGCAGGTCCGACTGCACCTCGTCGGTCACTATGGCCAGGTACTCGTCGCGCTTGGGCGCGCGCTCGGCCACGAGCCGCACGATCTCGTCGTACATCTTGGGGTAGAGGATCGCGAACGCGAGGTCCTCCAGCTCCCACTTGATGGTGTTCATGCCCAGGCGGTGCGCCAGCGGAGCGTAGATCTCCAGCGTCTCGCGGGCCTTCTTCTCCTGCTTCTCGCGCTTGAGGTAGCGCATGGTGCGCATGTTGTGCAGGCGGTCGGCGAGCTTGATGACCAGGACGCGGGGGTCCTTGGCCATGGCGACGACCATCTTGCGCACGGTCTCGGCCTGCGCCGCCTCGCCGAACTTGACCTTGTCCAGCTTGGTCACGCCGTCGACGAGCAGGGCGACCTGGTCGCCGAAGTCGCGGCGCAGGGTGTCCAGGCCGTACTCGGTGTCCTCGACGGTGTCGTGCAGGAGCCCTGCCATCAGCGTCGCCGGGTCCATGCCGAGCTCGGCGAGGATCGTCGTCACGGCGAGCGGGTGCGTGATGTACGGGTCGCCGCTCTTGCGCTTCTGCCCGCGGTGCCAGCGCTCGGCGACCTGGTAGGCGCGCTCGATCTGGCGCAGCGTGGACGTCTCGATCTTCGGGTCGTTGCTGCGCACTATCCGCAGCAGCGGCTCCAGAACCGGGTTGTACGGGTTCGAGCGCTGCACGCCGAGCCGGGCGAGCCGGGCGCGGACGCGGTTGGAGGAGCCGGAGCGTGCGGCCGGCTGGTTCGCGGCGGCACGGATCGCGGGCGGCGGCGTGGCGCGCGCCGGGTCGGGCGCAGGCTTCTCGGCGGAGGGCTTGGGCCGTGGCTGCTCGGCCGCCTTGCCGCTCGGCGGGGCCGGCTGCGCCTTCTTCGCGGGCGCGCCGGAGGGAGCCGCGGCCGGGGCGGCCTGCTGGTCGGGCTTGGCGGCGGTGAGTGGCTTGGCCTCGTCTGGCAACGGCGCTCCTCGTGCGCGTCGGGTCCCCGTGCAGGTCCCGGAGAGCCCATGGTATCGATCCGGCGCCCGGGAGCCGTATTCGGCCGGTGAGACGCCTTCGTACAGAAGAAACACCAGAGGCGGGCGCCGGATTCCTCCGGGCCCGCCGTCACGGTGGTGAGCTGGTGCTTTACACCACAAGCAGCGCGTCGAGCGGTGCGCCCTGAAGTGCCGGCTCCAGGCGGGCCCGGCCCGGCAGGAAGCCCAGTTCCATCAGGACGGCGACGCCCGCGACCTGGGCGCCGGCCCGGCGGATCAGGTGCAGGGCTGCCTCGGCGGTGCCGCCGGTGGCCAGCACGTCGTCGATGACCATCACACGGTCGTCGGCGCTGAGGTCCTCGGCGTGCACCTCGATCTCGGCGGACCCGTACTCCAGCTCGTACGACTGCGCGAGCGTGGCTCCGGGGAGCTTGCCCGCCTTGCGTACGGGGATGAAGCCGAGGCCCGCGCGGACGGCGACGGGGGCGCCGAGGATGAAGCCGCGCGCCTCCAGGCCGACGACCTTGGTGGCACCGTGCCGGACACACAGCTCCGCGAGGGTGTCGGTGAGGGCCGTGAAGGCCGCCGGGTCCGCGAGGAGCGGCGTGATGTCCTTGAAGAGGACACCGGGCTCCGGGTAGTCCTGGACGTCGCGGATGCGGCTGAGGAGCAGCTCCTTGATGTCTGTCATTCCTGCACCTCAGCGTGTGTCTCGGTGAAATTTTGAAGGGGCTCGCGCGGTCGTCAACCCTAGCAGCAGGGGCGGTGACGCAACGACGCGGGCGCCAGGGCCTCGACGGCTCCTGGCGCCCGCGCGCGTGTCGTTCCGGGTCAGTGACGCTTGCCCGAGGGGCGGCCGCGACCACGGTTGCGGGCCGGCTGGTTGCGCGGACCCGCGCCCGCCGGGGCGGCGTCCTCCGGCTCGTCCTGCTGCGTGCCGGCCTGGTGGCCGACGACCGCGGGCGCCGTGTCGGCCTGGGCGGCAGCGGCGGCCCGCTTGGCGAGCACCCGCTTCTTGAGCGCCTTCATCTTCGGGTCGCGCTCCTTGAGGTCGGCGACCAGCGGAGTGGCGATGAAGATCGAGGAGTACGCACCCGCGGCGAGGCCGACGAAGAGCGACAGCGAGATGTCGTTCAGCATGCCGGCGCCGAGGAAGCCGCCGCCGATGAACAGCAGGCCCGCCACCGGCAGGAGCGCCACGACCGTGGTGTTGATCGAGCGGACCAGGGTGGAGTTGATCGAGCGGTTGGCGATGTCGCTGTATGTCCAGCGGGTCTGCTTCTCGATGCCCTTCGTCTGCTCCTTGAGGGAGTCGAAGACGACGACCGTGTCGTAGAGCGAGTAACCGAGGATCGTGAGCAGACCGATCACCGTGCCCTGGGTGACCTCGAAGCCCACCAGGGCGTAGATACCGACGGTGATCGTGATGTCGTGGATGAGCGCGACCAGGGCCGCGAGGGCCATCCGCCACTCGAAGGCGATCGCCAGGTAGATCACGACCAGGACCATGAAGATGGCCAGGCCCTGCCATGCCTTGTTGGCGATCGACTGGCCCCAACTGGGGCCCACCAGTTCGGCGTTGATCTTGTCGGCGGGGATGCCCATCTCCTGGGACAGCTCAGCCTTGATCTTGTCCGACTCGCCGGTGTCGATGCCGGCGACCTGGATGCGCAGGCCGCCCGTGCCGAGCTCCTGCACGGTCGCCGCGTGGCCCGACGCCTCCGTGGCGTACTCCTCCGCCTTCTCGGCGGAGACGCTGGTCTTGGGCGTCGTGAAGGTCGCGCCGCCCTCGAACTCGATGCCCATGTTCAGGCCGCGCACCGACAGGCCGAGGATGGCCGTGATGGTGATCAGGATCGAGACGCCGTACCAGATCTTGCGCTTGCCGATGAAGTCGTAGCCGACCTCACCGCGGTACAGCCTGGCGCCGAGATTGCCGAGCTTCGACATCTCAGGCCTCCTTCGGGTCGACGGGAGCGGAGGCGCGGCGGGTACGACGCAGCGGGGGCTGCACGCCGAGGCGCTTGGGGTCGAGACCGGACCACTTGTGGCCGCTCGTGAAGAACTTCGTACGGGCGAGCAGCGTCATCAGCGGCTTCGTGAAGAGGAAGACGACGACGACGTCGAGCAGGGTGGTCAGGCCGAGCGTGAACGCGAAGCCCTGCACCTTGCCGACCGTCACGATGTAGAGCACCGCGGCCGCCAGGAACGACACGAAGTCGGAGACCAGGATGGTGCGCCGGGCACGCGGCCAGGCACGCTCCACCGCGGGCCGCACGGACCGGCCCTCGCGGACCTCGTCCCGGATCCGCTCGAAGTACACGATGAACGAGTCCGCGGTGATACCGATGGCCACGATCGCACCACAGACGGCCGGCAGGTTCAGCGCGAAGCCGATGGCCGGGCCGAGCAGCGTCATCAGCGTGTACGTGAGGATGCCGGAGGTGAGCAGCGAGGCGAGGGCGATGAGCGACAGGCCCCGGTAGTAGACCACCAGGTAGATGACGACCAGCGCGAGACCGATGGCACCGGCGATCAGACCGGCGTGCAGCTGCTCACCGCCGAGCGTGGCGGTCACCGAGGTGACGCTCTGCTCGTGGAAGGTCAGCGGGAGGGCACCGTACGAGAGCACGTTGGCCAGGTCCTTGGCGGACTCCTGGTTGAAGCTGCCGGAGATCTCGGCGCTCTGGCTCAGGGTGGAGCTGACGCTGGGGGCCGAGACCACGTCGCCGTCGAGCACGATGGCGAACTGGTTCATCGGCGACTGCTGGTCCTTGAGCTTGCTGGTCGTCGCGGCGAACTTCTTCGAGCCGGAGCCCGTGAAGTCCATGTTGACGACCCACTGGCCGGACTGCTGGTTGATGCCCGCGGCGGCCTTCTTGACGTCCTTGCCGTTCACCTCGGACGGACCGAGGATGTACTTCTCCCACGCGCCGGACGAGTCCTTGCCGCAGGCGACGATGGTGTCGGTCTCCTTGGCGCCCTCGTTGACCGCCGTACGGGCCTTCGAGTCGGTGCAGTCCAGAGCCGTGAACTTCTTCTCCAGCGCCGCCGTGGCCGGGTCCGCGGAGGCCGAGGCGCTCGCGGACGGCGTCGGGGACGCCTTGGCGTCGGCACTGGCGCTCGCGGACGCGCTCGGGGACGCGTCGTCCTTGAGGCTGTCGGTGACGGCGCGGCCCTGCGAGGTGGCGGAGGCGGACGGCGTGGCGGACGACGACGCCTTGTCGGTCGCCTTGTCCGTGGCCTTGTCGGTCGCCTTGCTGCTGGACGAGGCGCTCGGCGACGGGCTCGTGGAGGGGTTCGCCGTCGGCGCACCGGCGGCCACCGTCAGCACCGGGCGGAAGTAGAGCTGCGCGGTCGTACCGACCTGGTCGCGCGCCTGCTTCTGGTTCGTGCCCTTGGGGATGTTGACGATGATGTTGTTGTTGCCCTGCGTCTGGACCTCGGCCTCGGAGACACCCATGCCGTTGACACGGCGGTTGATGATGTCCGCCGCGGTGTCCATGTTGGTCTTGTTGATCGCGTTGGGCTTGCCCGGCTCGTTCTTGGCCTCCAGCGTGATGCTGGTGCCGCCCGCGAGGTCGATGCCCAGTCGCGGGGTGAACGTCCCGGAGATGAACATCCCACCGACGAGCGCCACCATGATGATCACGATGAGGCTCAGAGCACGGCCCGGCCTGCTCTGGGCACCTGCCCCTCGGCTCTTTTTAGGTGTGGCCACCTTCTCGTACTCCCTCTCCATCCGTCCGGCATCGGGGATTCGTGCTCGGACGGCCATGAAATGGTCGAGACTCCGCGCGGGTCACTCACGAGCGGGAACCGCGGGGACACAAGAGCCGCCCGCGGTTCCTGCCGTGACTACTTCGCGTCGGACTCGCCGTCGGTCTTCTTCGGCTCGGCGTCGTCGGCCTTCTCGGCCTCGTCGTCCTTCTTGCCGAGGTCGATGCGCGAGTCGTCAGCGGCGGTCTCGTCGGTCTCGGTGAGGGAGGACGCGTCGTCGGGGACGACGGCGTCGTCGGTCAGCTCGTCGTCGACGGCCTCCTCGCCGTGCACGATGCGGTTGTACTCGTCGTCGGAGAGCACGGCACCGATCGCGTTCTTCGCGAACATCAGGTGGACGCCGGGGCCGGCGTCGAGGAGGACCGCGTCGTCGTGGACCTCCTTGACCGTCGCGTACATGCCCCCGATCGTGCGGACGCCGGATCCGGGCTGCATTTCATTGCGCATCGTGGCGGCCTGCTGCTGCTTCTTCTTGGCAGACCGGGTCATCAGGAACATGGCCCCGATGAGCACGATGAACGGGAGGAGGGTCACGAGACTCACGGGTGGGAACTTCCTTCATACGACCGCGCCGGGGAGCGGCCTTGTTGGGTTCTGGGGGCGGCCGTCGACCGTAAACGGTAACGACGACGTCGGCGGAGTCTAAGCGAGTCCGCCATGTGGGAACAACGCTCAGCATGGCACCGGGGTTCCAGGCCCGGCGAGTACCCGCGCCGTCACGCCCCGAAGAGGTCCCCTTGTCCGCTTGCGCCCGTTCTCCCCTGGGGCGGGGTGAGGCCGAGATGTGCCCATGCGGCGGGAGTGGCGACGCGACCACGGGGGGTGCGCGCCAGCAGACCCTCGCGGACGAGGAAGGGCTCGGCCACCTCCTCGACGGTCTCGCGCTCCTCCCCGACGGCCACGGCGAGCGTGGACAGGCCCACCGGTCCCCCGCCGAACAGCTTGAGCAGCGCTTCCAGGACGGCGCGGTCGAGGCGGTCGAGGCCGCGGCCGTCCACCTCGTACACGGCGAGCGCGGCGGCGGAGATGTCACGGTCGATCCGGCCCTCGGCCTTGACCTGCGCGTAGTCACGTACCCGGCGGAGCAGGCGGTTGGCGATACGGGGCGTGCCGCGCGAGCGCCCGGCGATCTCGGCCGCGCCCGCCGTGTCGATCGCCACGTCGAGCAGGCTCGCCGAGCGGTGGATCACGCGCTCCAGCTCGGCCGGCTCGTAGAACTCCATGTGCGCGGTGAAACCGAAGCGGTCGCGCAGCGGGGGCGGCAGCAGGCCCGCGCGCGTGGTGGCGCCGACCAGGGTGAAGGGGGGCAGTTCGAGCGGGATGGCGGTGGCGCCGGGGCCCTTGCCGACGATGACGTCGACGCGGAAGTCCTCCATCGCCATGTAGAGCATCTCCTCGGCGGGCCGCGACATCCGGTGGATCTCGTCGAGGAAGAGGACCTCGCCCTCCTGGAGGGAGGAGAGGATCGCCGCGAGGTCGCCCGCGTGCTGGATGGCCGGGCCGCTGGTGATGCGGATCGGGGCGCCCATCTCGGCGGCGATGATCATGGAGAGGGTGGTCTTGCCGAGGCCGGGGGCGCCGGAGAGCAGGACGTGGTCGGCGGTGGCGCCGCGCGCGCGGGCGGCGCGCAGCACCAGGTCGAGCTGCTCCCTGACCTTCTCCTGGCCGATGAACTCGCCCAGGTCCTTGGGGCGCAGGGCCGCCTCGACGGCCTGGTCCTCGCCGTCGGCGGACGCACCGACGAGCCGGTCGGCGGCCTGGGGGGCGCCTTCGTCGGTCGTCTCGTCCCAGTTCATGTGGTGTGCCTCGCGTTACGGGTCTGAAGGATGGTCGGCGGCTGGCTAGCGGGTGCGGTTGAGGGTCTGGAGGGCTGCCTTGAGGAGCTGGCCCACCTGCGGGGTGCCCTCCATGGCCTCGGCCTGCGGGGCCACCGCCGAGACCGCCTCGTCGGCCTCCCGGGTCGCGTAGCCCAGGCCGATGAGCGCGGCGTGCAGCTGCTCGCGCCAGCCGCTGGTGACGGCGGTGCCGATGGCGGGGCCGCCGGTGCCGAGGGGCTCGCCGAGCCGGTCCTTCAGTTCGAGCAGAAGCTTCTGGGCACCCTTCTTGCCGATGCCGGGCACGGCGGTGAGCGCCTTCTCGTCGCCGGTGGAGACGGCACGGCGCAGCGCGTCGGGGCTGTGCACGGCGAGCATCGCCTGGGCGAGGCGCGGGCCGACGCCGCTCGCGGTCTGCAACAGCTCGAAGGTCTGCTTCTCGTCGTCGTCCGCGAAGCCGTACAGGGTGAGCGAGTCCTCCCGTACGACGAGGGAGGTGGCGAGCTTGGTCTGCTGGCCGACGCGGAGCGTGGACAGCGTGTTCGGCGTGCACTGGAGGGCCATGCCGATACCGCCGACCTCGACCACCGCGGCGTCGGGGGCGAGTGCGGCGACGGGGCCGCTGACGAAGGCGATCATGCGGTACGGCCTTTCAGTGCTGTGGATGCTTGAGCGGCGTGCAGCGCCACGGCTTGCTGGAGTCTGTTCTGCGCGGGGGCGCGCCAGATGTGGCAGATGGCGAGGGCGAGGGCGTCGGCCGCGTCGGCCGGCTTGGGCGGGGCGTCGAGCCGCAGGAGGCGGGTCACCATGGCGCCGACCTGCGCCTTGTCGGCGCGGCCGCTGCCGGTGACGGCGGCCTTGACCTCGCTGGGCGTGTGCAGCGCGACGGGAATGCCGCGGCGCGACGCGCACAGCATGGCCACGGCGCTGGCCTGGGCGGTGCCCATGACCGTACGTACATTGTGCTGGCTGAACACCCGCTCCACGGCGAGGACTTCGGGCTCGTGCTCGTCGAGCCACTGCTCGATGCCCTGCTCGATCGCGACGAGGCGGTGGCCCAACTCGGCGTCCGGCGGCGTCCGTACGACACCGACGCCGCGCATCGTCAGGGGACGGCCCGCGACCCCGTCGACCACGCCGACACCGCACCGGGTCAGACCCGGGTCCACACCCAGTACGCGCACGCCTCGCCCCCAACGTCGTTCACCTGTTTGTGCAGGGTATCGGGGACCTCTGACAAACAGACAAAGCGACGGGCCGACGGAGTGTGTCCCGTCGGCCCGTCGCTGAGGTGACGTCAGGCGTCGACCTTCTCCATGACCTCGTCGGAGACATCGAAGTTGGCGAAGACGTTCTGCACGTCGTCGCTGTCCTCGAGGGCGTCGATCAGCTTGAAGATCTTGCGCGCGCCCTCTTCGTCGAGCTCGACCTGCATGGTCGGGACGAAGTTGGCGTCGGCCGAGTCGTAGTCGATGCCGGCCTCCTGGAGCGCGGTGCGGACCGCGACCAGGTCGGTGGCCTCGGAGAGCACCTCGAAGGACTCGCCCAGGTCGTTGACCTCCTCGGCGCCCGCGTCGAGCACGGCACCCAGGACGTCGTCCTCGGTCAGCTCGCCCTTGGGGACGACGATGACGCCCTTGCGGTTGAACAGGTACGACACGGAGCCCGGGTCGGCCATGTTGCCGCCGTTGCGGGTCATGGCGACGCGCACGTCGGAGGCGGCGCGGTTGCGGTTGTCGGTGAGGCACTCGATGAGCACCGCGACGCCGTTCGGCCCGTAGCCCTCGTACATGATCGTCTCGTAGTCGGCGCCACCGGCTTCGAGACCGGCGCCGCGCTTGACCGCGGAGTCGATGTTCTTGTTCGGGACCGAGCTCTTCTTCGCCTTCTGGATGGCGTCGAACAGCGTGGGGTTACCGGCCGGGTCGGCGCCGCCCGTACGGGCCGCGACCTCGATGTTCTTGATCATCTTCGCGAAGAGCTTGCCGCGCTTGGCGTCGATCACGGCCTTCTTGTGCTTCGTCGTAGCCCATTTAGAGTGGCCGGACATCTGCCTGTCTCCTTCGCGTAACCAACCTCATGAAACGAACGCAGCGATCCTACTAGGATCCCGCCGCGCCCTTCTCACGGACCATGTCCACGAACAGGCCGTGAATGCGGTGGTCGCCCGTGAGCTCGGGGTGGAACGACGTCGCCAGGGCGCTGCCCTGCCGTACGGCGACGATGTGACCCTCGTGCTCGGCGAGCACCTCCACCGAGGCGCCCACGGACTCCACCCAGGGAGCGCGGATGAAGACGCCCTCTACAGGATCGCCCTCGACGCCCTGCACGTCGACCGCCGCTTCGAAGGACTCGTTCTGGCGGCCGAAGGCGTTGCGGCGCACGATCATGTCGATGCCGCCGACGGTCTCCTGGCCCGAGCGCGGGTCGAGGATCTTGTCGGCGAGCATGATCAGGCCCGCGCAGGTCCCGTAGACGGGCATTCCGGCGTGCACGCGGGCGCGGAGCGGCTCCATCAGGCCGAAGAGGTGGGCCAGCTTGGAGATGGTGGTCGACTCGCCGCCGGGGATGACCAGGCCGTCGACCTCGGCGAGTTCTTCGGGGCGCCGCACCGGCCTGGCCACGGCGTCGGCCGTGGCCAGGGCGATGAGGTGCTCCCGTACGTCGCCCTGGAGCGCCAGGACTCCGATGACGGGGGTGGAACTCATGGAGCGGGTCACCAGCCCCGGTTCGCGTAGCGCTCGGCCTCGGGCAGGGTGTCGCAGTTGATGCCGACCATGGCCTCGCCGAGGTTACGGGACGCGTCCGCGATGATCTTGGGGTCGTCGTAGAAGGTGGTGGCCTTCACGATGGCGGCGGCGCGCTTGGCCGGGTCGCCCGACTTGAAGATGCCGGAGCCGACGAAGACGCCCTCGGCGCCGAGCTGGCGCATGAGCGCGGCGTCGGCCGGCGTGGCGACGCCACCGGCGGAGAAGAGGACCACCGGCAGCTTGCCCAGCTCGGAGACCTCCTTGACGAGCTCGTACGGGGCGCGCAGCTCCTTGGCGGCGGCGTACAGCTCGTTGTTGTCGAAGCCGCGCAGCTTGGCGATCTCGTTCTTGATCTGGCGCAGGTGGCGCACGGCCTCCACGACGTTGCCGGTGCCGGCCTCGCCCTTGGAGCGGATCATGGCCGCGCCCTCGGCGATGCGGCGCAGGGCCTCGCCCAGGTTCGTGGCACCGCAGACGAAGGGCGTGGTGAACGCGAACTTGTCGCTGTGGTTGATCTCGTCGGCCGGGGTGAGGACCTCGGACTCGTCGATGTAGTCGACGCCGAGCGACTGGAGCACCTGGGCCTCGACGAAGTGGCCGATGCGGGACTTGGCCATGACCGGGATCGAGACGGCGCCGATGATCTCTTCGATCATGTTCGGGTCGGACATGCGCGCGACGCCGCCGTCCTTGCGGATGTCGGCCGGAACCCGCTCGAGGGCCATGACGGCGACCGCTCCCGCGTCCTCGGCGATCTTCGCCTGCTCGGCGTTGACGACGTCCATGATCACGCCGCCCTTGAGCTGCTCGGCCATGCCGCGCTTGACGCGGGCGGTGCCGGTGGCGGGAGCGGCGGACGACGTGGACTGGGTGCTGGTGGACACGGGTGACCTCACTCGGGGAAGAAGGCGTCTTGCAGCACGAGGAAACCTCTGGGGACCAGGCCACTACAAGGGCCAATGGGTAGCCGGTGGCTCCTTTTGCCCGTGCTGCGAGGTCGTGTCCTCGCGAAGAGGTCGTCCCCTCGCCAAGAGGTCGTGCCCGCGCTACGAGGTCGGCCGGTCGGCCAGGGCCGTCGGCGGCTCGTCGTCCATCTCGAAGGCCAGCGGGAACGGGGCGTGCCCGGCGAGCCGGAACCAGCGGACCGTGCGGTGCCTGCGCAGGGCGCGGGCCGCGCGGACGGCGTCGTTGTGGAAGCGGCGGGCCATGGGGACCCGGCGCACCGCCTGCGCCAGCTCCTCGGCGGCCTCCTCGCCACCGGGGGCCGCGCGGACGGCCTCGACCTGGTCGGGCTCGTTGAAGACCGCCCTGAGCGCCTGGCTGAGCTCGCTCTCGGCGACCTCGCGCTGCTCCTCCTCGGCCTGGCGCGCGGCGTGCGCGGCCTCGTACAGGACGATCGAGGCGGCCGGGTCGAGCACACCCGACGTGGCCAGTTCCTGGGCGACGGAGGCGCGGCGCAGGAGTTGGGCGTCGAGGGCGGCGCGGGCCGCGTCGATACGGGCGTGCAGGCGGTCGAGGCGGCCCGCGGTCCAGCTCAGGTAGAGCCCGATCGCGAAGAGGCCTACGGCGATCCAGATGAGGGTGACGGTCACGGGCGGCAAGGCTACCGTCGGCGGGGCCCGCTCCCGGTCAGCCGTCGATCACCCCGGGCCGGCCCCTCCCGGTCAGTCGCGCGCGAGGCCGAACCGCGCCCGCAGTCCCGTCCGTTCGTCGGCCGCGACGGCTGCCGCGCCCTGCGTCACCGTCTCGTACACGCTCAGGATGTCGGCGCCGACGGTCGACCAGTCGAAGCGGCGTACATGCTTGCTGCCGCGCTCGCGCAGCTCCGCGCGGCGCTCCGGGTCGCCGAGGAGGCGGATCGCCGCCGCGGCGAGGGCGTCCGCGTCCTCGTTCGTGAAGAGCTCGCCCGCGCCGCCCTGGTCGAGGACCTGGGCGAAGGCGTCCAGGTCCGAGGCGAGCACCGGGGCGCCCGCGGACATGGCCTCGACGAGGATGATGCCGAAGCTCTCGCCGCCGGTGTTCGGGGCGACGTACACGTCGACGCTCGCGAGGAAGCGGGCCTTGTCCTCGTCGCTGACCATGCCGAGGAACTCGACGCGCTCGCGCATCTCCTTGGGCAGCGAGGCGACGGCCTCCTTCTCGTCGCCGCGCCCGGCCACCAGGAGCCGCGTCCCCGGACGCTCGGCAAGGATGGCGGGCAGCGCCTTCATGAGGACCGGCAGGCCCTTGCGGGGCTCGTCGATGCGCCCGACGAAGCCGAGCGTCTCGCCCTCCCGTCCCCCACCACCGCCCTGAACCGAGCTTCGCGCCCCTTGCGATTGCCACTCGGGCTTGGGCTCGGCGCGGGCGAAGAAGTCGACGTCGACACCGTTCGGGATGACGACCGCGTCGCCGCCCAGGTGCTCGACCAACGTACGGCGGGCGTACTCGCTGACCGCGATGCGCGCGCTGATCTTCTCCAGGGCGGGCTGGAGGATCGGGTACGCGGCGATCATGGCGCGCGAGCGCGGGTTCGAGGTGTGGAACGTGGCCACGATCGGGCCCTGCGCCGCCCAGCACGCGAGGAGTCCGAGCGACGGCGACGCCGGCTCGTGGATGTGGATCACGTCGAACGTGCCGTCGTGCAGCCAGCGCCGCACCCGCGCGGCGCTCAGGAAGCCGAAGTTGAGGCGCGCGACCGAGCCGTTGTACGGAACGGGAACCGCGCGGCCCGCCGACACGACGTACGGCGGCAGGGGGGTCTCGTCGTCCGCAGGGGCGAGGACGGAGACCTCGTGCCCCAGCGCGATGAGGTGCTCCGCCAGATCGCGGATGTGGAACTGGACGCCGCCCGGCACGTCCCAGGAGTACGGGCAGACGATTCCGATCCTCACGCCGGCCGCTCCTCGAAGTTCTCCAGGTCGGACAACCACAAGCGCTGAAGCATGTGCCAGTCCTCCGGATGGTCGGCGATCCCCGTGGCGAAGGCATCGGCCAGCGCCTGCGTCATGACAGACGTCTTCTCGGCCCGCGTACCTGTCTCGGGGACGTCGATGGGCGGGTGGACGCGGCCTCGCATGATGGAGGACGAGTCGTACCAGAGCGTGACGGGCAGGAGCAACGCGCCGGTCTGCTGGGCGAGCATCGCGGGGCCCGCGGGCATCCGCGTGGTCTCGCCGAAGAACTTCACCTCGACGCCCGACGCCGACAGATCGCGGTCGGCGACCAGACACACGAGTCCGCCGGCCCGCAGCCGCCGCGCGAGCGTCCCGAAGGCGGCGCCGCCCGTGTGGGGCAGCACCTCCATGCCGAGACCCTCGCGGTAGGCGACGAAACGGTCGTACAGGGTCTCCGGCTTGAGCCGCTCGGCGACCGTCGTGAACGGGGTCTCCAGCTTGGCGGTGACCCAGGCGCCCGCGAGGTCGTAGTTGCCCATGTGGGGCAGGGCGAGGACGACGCCCTTACCGGAGGCGAGACCTTCGGTGAGGTAGTGGAGGTCCTTGGGCGTGAAGCCGTTCTTGATGCGCTCCTTGCTCCACGCGGGCAGCCGGAAGGACTCCATCCAGTAGCGCAGGTACGAGCGCATGCACGCCTTGGAGAGCCGTGCGAGCCGCTCGGGCGTGGCGTCGGGCACCACGCGCGCGAGGTTGGCCTCCAGGCGCAGCACGCCCTTGCCGCGCTTCTTCCAGGCGATGTCCGCGATGGTGCGGCCCAGGCGGTTCGCGACCGGCTCGGGCAGCTTCTTGACGCCGGCCCAGCCGAGTCCGTAGAGCGCGTCGGTGACCTTCTCCTGCGCGCCGCTCACGAGGCGGCCTCCTCCTGGGCGCCGGCCGCCGCGGCGGCGTCGGCCTCGGCGGACTCGCGGCGCACGGTCACCACGCGCTGGATCAGCGTGACGAGGCTGCCCACGGCGACGATCCACAGGGCGACGGGCAGCAGGTACTGGATGCCCGGCACGCCGAACTTGTGCAGTCCGGCGAAGCCCGCGGCGACCAGCGAGATGACGAGGCGCTCGGCGCGCTCCACGAGGCCGTTCACGGCGACGGGCAGGCCGATCGATTCTCCACGTGCCTTCGTGTACGACACGACCTGGCCGCTGGCGAGGCAGAAGATCGACACCGCGCACAGCACGTTGTCGTTCCCCGAACCCGCGTACCACAGGGCGAGGCCGCCGAAGATGGCGCTGTCCGCGACACGGTCGAGCGTGGAGTCGAGGAACGCGCCCCAGCGGCTCGTCCGGCCGAGCTGGCGCGCCATGTTGCCGTCCACGAGGTCCGAGAAGACGAACAGCGTGATGACGACGGTGCCCCAGAAGAACTCTCCGCGCGGGTAGAAGACCAGCGCTCCCGCCACGACTCCGGCGGTGCCCAGGAGCGTGACCGTGTCGGGGCTGACCCCGCGACGGATGAGAAACGCGGCGAACGGTGTGAGGACACGCGTGAAGAATGCACGCGCGTACTTGTTCAGCATGGCCTTCCCGAGGGTCGGTGCCGCGCGGCCCCTCTGGCCACCGGCTGGCCCATCGTAGCCACGCGCGCCCGGGAACGGCCGCCGGGCCACCACGCGCGCGTGCGATCCCGTACGACGTATGGACGCACAGTGACCTGAGTGGAAAGCTCGAAGACACCGCGGGCGTCGCCGAAGCCGCCTCCGCACGCGGATTCGCGTGTCCGCGCCCCCGAGGACCTCACCGAGCAATCAACCGGGAGGCACAGGCATGGGCGACAAGGCGAACACACACCCCGGAGCCGCCGGCAGGGCGACGGCGGCCGACCATCCCGCGTCCGTACGGAATGTGGTGCTGGTCGGCCACAGCGGATCGGGCAAGACGACCCTGGTGGAGGCCCTCGCGCTGACCGCGGGGGCGGTGAACCGGGCGGGCCGGGTCGAGGACGGCACCTCCGTCTCCGACTACGACGAGATCGAGCACCGCCGGCAGCGCTCGATCCAGCTCTCCCTCGTCCCGGTGGACTGGGGCGGCTGCAAGATCAATCTCCTGGACACCCCCGGCTACGCGGACTTCGTCGGGGAACTGAGGGCCGGTCTGCGCGCCGCGGACGCGGCCCTTTTCGTCGTCTCGGCAGCCGACGGAGTCGACGGGGCCACGCGCATGGTGTGGGAGGAGTGCGCGGCGGTCGGGATGCCACGGGCCATCGTGATCACGCATCTGGAGGCGGCCCGGTCCGACTTCGAGGAGATGACGCGGACCTGCGCGGCGGCCTTCGGGGGCGACGACCCCGATGCCGTGCTCCCGCTGTACCTGCCGCTGCACGGCGCGCAGGGGCCCGACGGGCACGCGCCCGTGACGGGCCTGGTGGGGCTGCTCTCGCAGCGCGTGTACGACTACGCCTCGGGCGAGCGCAAGGAGTCCGAGCCGGGCGCCGACCAGCTGCCGTCCATCGAGGACGCCCGCAACCGGCTCATCGAGGGGATCATCGCGGAGAGCGAGGACGAGACCCTCATGGACCGCTATCTCGGCGGCGAGGACATCGACTTCAAGACGCTCGTCGAGGACCTGGAGCGGGCGGTGGCGCGCGGCGTCTTCCACCCGGTGCTCGCGGCGGCCCCGGCGGCGGAGGGCGCGCGGCAGGGCATCGGCACGGTCGAGCTCCTGGAGCTGATCACGGGCGGGTTCCCCACCCCGCTGGAGCGCGCGGCGCCGGTCGTCGCCACACCCGACGGCACGGCGCGCGAGGTCAGGGCCTGCGATCCGGACGGCCCGCTGGTGGCCGAGGTGGTGAAGACGGCGTCCGACCCGTATGTCGGGCGTGTCTCTCTCGTACGGGTCTTCTCGGGCACCCTGCGACCCGACGAGACGGTGCACGTGTCGGGGCACGGGCTCGCGGACCGCGGGCACGAGGGCCGTCCCCTCCACGAAGCGGACGAGCGGATCGGCGCGCTGTCGGCCCCGTTCGGCAAGCACCAGCGGGCGCTGACGCACTGCATCGCGGGCGATCTCGCCTGCGTGGCGAAGCTCAACCGGGCGGAGACCGGCGACACCCTCTCCGCGAAGGACGATCCGCTCCTGATGGCGCCCTGGGACATGCCGGACCCGTTGCTCCCGCTGGCCATCCAGGCGCACAGCAAGGCCGACGAGGACAAGCTGTCGCAGGGGCTTTCGCGGCTGGTCGCCGAGGACCCGGCCATGCGGCTCGAACAGAACCAGGACACCCATCAGGTGGTCCTGTGGTGTCTGGGCGAGGCGCACGCGGACGTGGCGCTCGAGCGGCTGCGCAGCCGGTACGGGGTGCAGGTCGACGTCGTCGCGCACAAGGTCTCCCTTCGGGAGACGTTCGCGGCGAAGTCGGCGGGGCGCGGCCGGCACGTGAAGCAGTCCGGTGGCCACGGGCAGTACGCGATCTGCGAGATCGAGGTGGAGCCGCTGCCCGGCGGTTCGGGCATCGAGTTCGTGGACAAGGTCGTCGGCGGCGCGGTGCCGCGGCAGTTCATCCCGTCCGTGGAGAAGGGCGTACGGACGCAGGCGGCGCGCGGCGTCGCGGCCGGCTATCCGCTCATCGACGTGCGGGTGACGCTGCTCGACGGCAAGGCGCACTCGGTGGACTCGTCCGACGCCGCCTTCCAGACGGCGGGCGCGCTCGCGCTGCGGGATGCCTCCGCCGACGCGCGGATCCACCTCCTTGAGCCGGTGGCCGAGGTGCAGGTCCTGGTCGGCGACGACTATGTGGGCGCCGTGATGAGCGACCTGTCGGGACGGCGCGGCCGCGTCGTCGGCACCGAACAGGCCCCGGGCGGCCGCACGCTCGTACGGGCCGAGGTGCCGGAGATCGAGATCGGGCGGTACGCGGTGGATCTGCGGTCGCTGTCGCACGGCACCGCGCGGTTCAGCCGCAGGTACGCACGGCACGAGCCGATGCCGGCGCAGATCGGCGAGAGGATTCGCGAACAGGCGCGGGACGCCTAGCAGTTGAGGGCCGGCGGCCGCCCTCCCCGGCCGGGAGGGGCGGCTTCGGCCGTCCCGTGACGGATGTCGGTGGTGGCGGATACGCTGGTCGACGATCAGCGGGATCAGGACGATGAACTGATCAACAGGTGTGCGGGGCAGGGAAGTCGGGAAAAGCCGCAGCAGCGATGACGTGTGGCGATGGGGGCGGCAGTGGCGGACGGATTCGATTTCAGTCCCGGGGCTCAGGTCCCGTTGCAGGGGTCGGCGGGACAGACCGCGGCGACGTTCGCCATCGCCTCGGCCGCGTACCGGGACGACCCGGCCATCAAGATCCAGGACGCCAACAACGAGTGGCACAAGTCCGAGGTCAAAGAGCCGAAGTGGGCGCTGCTGGCGCCCAACCTCGGCGAGGCGTTCTCCCAGGCCGTGCAGCAGCGTGTCCTGGGCTCCGGGCGCAAGCCCCTCATCCAGTCGTTCGGCAGCGAGCCGCAGGTCATCGTGGAGCACTGCCTCGCGGCCAGCCGGATCCGCCGGCAGCGCGACAGCATGCTCAGCGTCCTGACCCTGGTCTTCGGTGTGCTGTTCCTTCCGGGGCTGCTGTTCTGGGCGGCCGTCTTCGAGATCCGCCGCAGGAACAACAACAAGGTGGCGAGGGCGGAGAAGCAGACCCAGGAAGCGATCGCGAAGAACAGGCCGGTCAAGGAGCAGGACGACGCCAAGAAGGCGGAGCGCGAGGCCCGCAGGACGGCCGCGCTGACGACGGCGATCATCGCCATCGCGGCCGTGGTCATCGTCGTCGTCCTGGTCCGGATGCCCCCCGCCGGTGGCTGGGCCTGGTATCTGCGGGCCTCGTTCGTGGCGCCCGTCGTCGGAGGCGTCTGGGCCCGGCAGATCTGCCTGCGCACGGCTGCCGACCTGCGGGACCGCTGGTCGGGGCTGCTGGCCGGCGGCGGGGTCGGCGCGAAGATCCCTGAGGCGGTGCCCGGCAGCCCCGGCGAGACCGCGGCCGAGCAACTGCGCCAGAACCTGGAGAGGCTGACCGCCGAGCAGCGGTCGAACTCGGTCTTCTACGCGGGCCCCAAAGGCATCCTGGGCATGGGCACGCGCTGGGGAAGCTGGCAGCTCGCCGAGGATCTTGAGCCGGCCGAGGAGGGCAAGGAGATCCACCCGTTCCGCAGCTGGACGGTGATACGCGCGATCCAGGACCAGTTGCGCATGCTGGAGCGCGGGCCGCTGCACACCGGCGGTTTCCCGAAGCCCTATGTGGACCACTGGATCGTCACGCCGATCGCCGAAGGGGCGAAGGCCGTGTCACGGCCTTCGGGCGAGAACGTGGACGCGTTCCGGATCAGGCCGCACGAGATAGAGCGGATCTGCAACGAGCAGCAGTTCGGCGGCGGCGACCGCCACTACCTGGGGGTCCAGTTCACCCTCTGGGACGGCCAGTTGGTCATCACCATGCTCATCACGGTGACGGTGCTGCACGAGACGCTGCGCATCGAGGTGACGGGTCATGCGCTGGGCCCCGTCAACTCGCTGTTCACCTCCAAGCCCGAGGCGAAGACCAAGGAGGTCTCCAAGCCCCTCGCGACCTGGGAGACCACGACGAAGAACCTCCCGCTGGTCGATGCGGACGAGGCCGTCCGTCTGGCGGTGCGCGCGCCCCTGACCATGTTCGGCATGGGCCGTTCCTACCTCGACGCCAAGGGCGGCAAGCTGGTCCTGCCCGAGCCGTTCGGCCTCCGGCACGCCTGGGCCGACCAGCCGTGGCGGCACCGCTTCATGGCGGACGACGCGCTGCGCACCGCGACACCGGTGCTGCGCGTGGTCCACGCGGCGGCGATCAAGGTCCTCGAGGAGCACAACGTGAACACGGAGAAGTTCGGCAACCGCTCGGGAGTGCTCAGCGGCCTGGTCCAGGACCCGTCGCCGCGGAAGGCCGACGTGTACGACGCGTAGGCCCAACGCGCTCACCCCTGGCCCGGTATCCGCACCACGGCAGGCAGTACTGCGTGATCGTGCCCACGGTCAGGGCGTACAGGACCGTGCCCGCGCCCACGGCGCCGCCGAGCAGCCAGCCCGCTGCCAGGACCGTGAGTTCGATGACGGTGCGGATCAGGCGCAGGGAGCGGCCCGTGGACGCCGTGAGGCCGGTCATCAGGCCGTCGCGGGGGCCCGGGCCGCAGCGGGCGCCCACATAGACGGCGATCGAGGCGCCGTTGAGGAGGATGCCGCCGAGCAACAGGGCGACGCGCAACGGCGGGCCCGGATGCGCCGGCAGGAGCCACAGGCCGAGGTCCGACGCCCAGCCGACCGTCGCGATGTTGGCGAACGTGCCGAGCGTCGGGCGCTGGCGCAGCGGGATCCACAGCAGCAGGACGCCCGCGCCGACCAGCGTCGTGAGCGTGCCGAAGCTGAGTGAAGTGTGCCGGGCGAGGCCCTCGTTGAGGACACTCCACGGGCTGAGGCCGAGGCCGGCCCGGACCATCAGCGCGAGGCTGAGGCCGTACAGGGCGAGGCCGCACAGGAGTTGCGGGATGCGGCGGGCGGGGCGTTCGCGCACGGAGACGTACGTGAGGGGCATGCGGTCGGATCTCCCGGAGCAGTACGGTCGGCCCGCGGTTTCGAGGCCAATACCGCCACTCTGTAGATTGACCGGCCCGTACTACATGGCCAATCCGAGGAGAATGGTGTGGTGGACGCCGACGGTCACCCCGACCGGACGCCGCGCACCGTGGGCAGCAGACAGCTCGCCGCGATGCTCCCCTCCCCCGCCGAGGCCCGTCCGGCGTACCGCCATCTCGCCCGCGCCATCGGGGAGTTGATCCTCGACGGACGGCTCGCCCTGCACGTACGGCTGCCCGCCGAGCGGGAGCTGGCCACCGCCCTCGGCACCAGCCGGACGACGGTGACGGCGCTGTACGACCTGCTGCGCCAGGACGGGTTCGCGCACAGCCGTCAGGGCTCCGGCACCTGGACGTCGCTGCCGCCGAGCCGCGCCGCCAAGGGCGTCAGCCGACTCGTCGATCCCGCCGACACCGCGATCGACCTGGCCCGGGCGGCCCCCGCCCTGCCCGACGGAGTCCTCGCCGCCGCGCTCACCGAGGTGACCCCACGCCTGGCCGCGTACGCCGAAGGCCCGGGCTACCACCCGTACGGGCTACCGGAGTTGAGGGCGGCGATCGCCACCCGTTTCACCGCGCGCGGACTCGCCACGACCCCCGAGCAGATCCTGGTGACGGCCGGCGCCCAGCACGCGCTCACCCTGGTCCTCGGCCTGCTCGCCGGGCCCGGTGACCGGATCATGGTCGAGAACCCGTCGTACCCGAACGCCCTGGAGGCGATGCGGCGGGCGCGGCTGCGTCCGGTCTCCGTGCCGGTGACGGACGACGAGGGCTGGGACATCGAGATCGTCGAGTCGACCCTGCGCCGCTCCGTGCCCCGGCTCGCCCATCTCATCCCCGACTTCCACAATCCGACGGGCGCGGTGATGCCCCCGGCGCAGCGGGCCCGGACGCTGCGCGCCGCGCACCGGGCGGGCACCTGGCTCGTGGTCGACGAGACCCTCGCCGAACTCGCCCTGGACGTACCGGCTCCGAAGCCGTTCGCCGCGCACGGCGAGGCCGGGCGCGTCATCACGATCGGCTCGATGAGCAAGACGCACTGGGCGGGTCTGCGGATCGGCTGGCTGCGCGCACCGGCCCGCCTGGTCGAGGAGTTCGCGGCGCAGCGGGTGGCGACCGACATGGGCGGTTCGGTCGTGGACCAGCTCCTGGCCCTGACACTGCTCAGGGACGCGGGCGGGCTGCTCGCCGACCGGCTCACCGCGCTACGGGCCGGCCGGGCTGCGCTCACCGAGGCGTTGACCCGGCACACCCCGCACTGGACCTGGCGGCCGCCGCCCGGCGGCCTCTCCCTCTGGGTCGACCTGGGCGCCCCGCGCGCCGCGGACCTGGCCGAACGCGCCCTGGCACACGGCGTACGCGTCGAGAGCGGCGGCTACTTCGCGACGGACCCGGGCCTGTTCGACCACCGCCTGCGCCTCCCGTACACCCTGCCCGCGCACACGCTGACGGAGGCGGTCCAGCGCCTGTCCCGCGCAGCGGCCGAGGGCCCGCCGGCGACCGTGTCAGAGCGCCGGGCGCACTGGATCGCGTAGCTCCGGAGGGTCGATGTTCCAGTGCAGGGGCAGGTCGGCGCCGCAGAACACGCACACGAAGTCGTCCTCCCGCACGATGGCGTGCTCCTGGCACCGCTCGCACCGGCGGAAGACGACGGGATGCGTGAAGCCGTCGGGCCGCGGGATCCCGGCGGCGTCGAGGGCCGCCGCGACCGCGGCCCAGGACGGCAGGTCCGGGCAGTAGCCGGTCGACTGGTTGCTCACCTCGCCGACCGACGGTCCTGCGGCCGTCACCACGAACCCGATCTCCCCCGCGGCGAGCACCGGTCCGCCTCCGGCGCAGGCCACATGCTCGCTGCGCCGCGGCGCGATCCGCAGCCGGCCCGCCGGATCGACCACGTACGTGAAGGGCTCCTCGCCGACGACGAGATCCGCACCGGAACGCACCACCCGCCCCTCGGTACCGGGCCGCACCGTCTCCAACAGCTCGGCGGGCCCGACGTACCGATAACTCCTCAGGCCGTCGGCCACGCCTTCGCCAGCATCGTGCGGGTGTCACCAAGCAGCTGCGGCAGCACCTTCGTGTGGCCGACGACCGGCATGAAGTTCGTGTCGCCGCCCCAGCGCGGGACGATGTGCTGGTGCAGGTGGGCCGCGATGCCGGCGCCGGCCACCGCGCCCTGGTTCATGCCGATGTTGAAGCCGTGCGCCCCGGACGCCGCGCGCAGCGCCGTCATCGCGCGCTTGGTGAGCAGCGCGAGTTCGGCGGTCTCTGCCTCGTCGAGGTCCGTGTAGTCGGCGACGTGCCGGTACGGCAGGACCATCATGTGCCCGCCGTTGTACGGGTACAGGTTGAGGATCGCGTAGACGTGCTCACCGCGGGCCACGATCAGCGCGTCCTCGTCGGACTTGCCGGGAGCGGAACAGAAGGGACAGCCGTCGTCGGCCCCGGGGCCCGTCGGTTTGCCCTCGCCCTGGATGTAGGCGATGCGGTGCGGGGTCCACAGACGCCCGAATCCGTCCGGCTCACCCACTGGACCGATCTGCTGCTCCGGCTCACTCGTCATGAAGTGCAGCATATGGCGTCACCTCGGCAGGGCGTGTCGGCGGGTACCGGCCCCGGTGGGCTCGGGCGATGCTGTCCGGATGACCGACAGCCCCCTCTCCCGCTGGGAACGTCACAACGGCGCCGCCCTCGCGGTCGCCTCCCTGCTGTATCTCGCCGCGTACGCGATCCGCGTCCTCGGGCACGGGCTCCCCGAGGCGATCCGTGACCTGTGTCTCGCGGTGACGCTCGCGGCCTGGGCGGTGTTCCTCGTGGACTACGTCGTCCGCCTGCGCCTGAGCGGCCAGCCCCTGCACCGCTTCCTGCGCACGCACTGGCTGGACACCCTGGTCCTGGTGCTGCCGCTGCTGCGTCCGGTGCGTGTCGTGCAGACCTACGAGACGGTGCAGCGCCATCACCACGAGCCGCTGCTCTCGCTGCACGCCCGGGTGATCACGTACGCGGGCCTGTCCGCCGGCCTGCTCGGCTTCGCGGCCTCGCTCACGGTGTACGCGTACGAGCACGGGGCGCCGGGCGCGAGCATCCGTACGTACGGCGACTCGGTGTGGTGGGCGTGCACGACACTGTCGACGGTCGGCTACGGGGACATGGCGCCGGTGACCCCGGTGGGGCGACTGGTGGCGGTGGGCCTGATGGGGTGCGGGCTCGCACTGCTCGGCGCGGTGACCGGCTCGTTCTCGTCGTGGCTGCTGCAGATCTTCGCGCGGGAGGGCGAGAACCCGTACCCGCCGGAGACGGAGAGGCCCCCGGGGAACTCCCCGGGGGCCTCAGGCCGGACGGACTGACGGGTCAGGATCAGACCTGCGCCCGCTCCTCCACGACCTTCACGATCTTCGCGATGGCCTCGTCGACCGGGATGCCGTTCTCCTGCGAGCCGTCGCGGTAGCGGAAGGACACCGAACCCGCGTTCATGTCCTCGTCGCCCGCGATGACCATGAAGGGCACCTTGGCCTTCTGCTGGTTGCGGATCTTCTTCTGCATCCGGTCGGAGGACGCGTCGACCTCGACCCGCAGACCCTGGGCGCGCGCCTTCTCGGCGAACTCCTGGAGGTACGGGATGTGCGCGTCGCCGATCGGGATGCCGACGGCCTGCACCGGGGCCAGCCACGCCGGGAACGCGCCCGCGTAGTGCTCCAGGAGCACACCGAAGAACCGCTCGATCGAGCCGAACAGCGCGCGGTGCAGCATGACCGGCTGCTGACGCGAGCCGTCGGCCGCGGTGTACTCGAGGCCGAACCGCTTGGGCTGGTTGAAGTCGACCTGGAGGGTCGACATCTGCCAGGAGCGGCCGATCGCGTCCTTGGCCTGCACGGAGATCTTCGGGCCGTAATACGCGGCGCCGCCCGGGTCCGGGACCAGCGGCAGGTTCTGCTTCTCGGCGGCGAGCCGCAGCGCCTCGGTGGCCTCGGCCCAGTCCTCGTCGGTGCCGATGAACTTGTCGGAGTCGTCGCGGGTGGACAGCTCCAGCTCGAACTCGGTCAGGCCGTAGTCGCGCAGCAGGTCGAGCACGAAGGTCAGGAGCGTGTCGAGCTCCTGCGGCATCTGCTCCTTGGTGCAGTAGATGTGCGAGTCGTCCTGGGTGAAGCCGCGCGAGCGGGTCAGGCCGTGCACGACGCCGGACTTCTCGTAGCGGTACACGGTGCCGAACTCGAAGAGCCGCAGCGGCAGTTCACGGTAGGAACGCCCGCGGGACTTGAAGATCAGGTTGTGCATCGGGCAGTTCATCGCCTTGAGGCGGTAGTTCTGCTCGTCGAACTGGATGGGCGGGAACATGCCGTCCGAGTAGTGCGGCAGGTGCCCCGAGATCTCGAAGAGGTGCTCCTTCGAGATGTGCGGGGTGTTCACGAACTCGTAGCCGGAGACCTCGTGGCGGCGCCGCGAGTAGTCCTCCATGACCTTGCGGACGACGCCGCCCTTGGGGTGGAACACGGCGAGGCCCGGGCCCAGCTCCTCCGGGAAGGAGAACAGGTCCAGCTCGGCGCCCAGCTTGCGGTGGTCGCGCTTCTCGGCCTCGACGAGGAAGTCGAGGTACGCCTTCAGCTCGTCCTTCGACGGCCACGCGGTGCCGTAGATCCGCTGGAGCTGCGGGTTCTTCTCGCTGCCGCGCCAGTAGGCGGCGGCCGAGCGCATCAGCTTGAACGCGGGGATGACGCGGGTGGTCGGCAGGTGGGGGCCCCGGCAGAGGTCCTTCCAGCACAGCTCGCCGGTCTTGGCGTCGAGGTTGTCGTAGATGGTCAGCTCGCCGCCGCCCACCTCCGCGTCCGCGCCGTCCGCGGCCTGCGCCGCGTTGCCCTTGAGGCCGATGAGTTCCAGCTTGTACGGCTCGTCGGCCAGCTCGACGCGCGCGTCGTCGTCGGTGGTCACGCGGCGCGAGAAGCGCTGCCCCCGCTTCTGGATCTCCTGCATCTTCTTCTCGATGCGCTTGATGTCCTCGGGGGTGAACGGCTCCTTGACGTCGAAGTCGTAGTAGAAGCCGTCCTTGATGGGCGGGCCGATGCCGAGCTTGGCGTCCGGGAACAGCTCCTGGACGGCCTGCGCCATCACGTGCGCGGTGGAGTGCCGCAGGATGTTGAGACCGTCCTCGGACGAGATCTCCACGGGTTCGACCTCTTCGCCGTCCTGGACGGCGTACGCGAGGTCCTTCAGCTCGCCGGCCACGCGGGCGGCGACGATGGTGCGCTCCCCGGCGAAGAGCTCGGCGGCCGTAGTGCCCGTCGCCACCACGCGTTCTTCCCGCTCGGAATCGCGTTGGATGATCACACGGACGTCAGACACCGGTCTTCTCCTACCTGAAGATGGAACGCCGCGCCATTACCTGTGACGCGCGCAAAGGCGATCGTACCGAGTCACGGGGGCCGCCCGCGAAACGGTTATCCCGCAGCACACAGCGGTGATCGTCCTCCAGGCCCTACTCGTCGCCGGCGCACGCCTCCTCGAAGAAGTCCAGGTTCTCCTGGAGCGACTTCATCAGGCGGTCCCGCTCGGCCTCCTCCACCTGTACGGGGACGACGCCGGACGCCCCGGTCAGGCGCCGGAAGCCGCCCCGGCTCTCCAGGCGCCCGTGCACCCGGATCGGCAGGCCCACGAGGTGCGCGTGCCCGGCGATCCGATACGCCTCCTCGTCCAGCGTCATGCGTACGTGGGGGATCTCGGCGCCCGCGATGACGTGCAGCCGCACCGTGCCCTCGCCGCGCGGGCCGCTGCGCCGCATCCGTACGACGGTCCCGGTGACGCGGACGGAGATCGCGGGTTCGGCGTGCAGGTAGCGGGCGCCGGCCTCCCGCAGGACGTCCAGGTCGCCGGGTGAGAACTCGACGGGGGCGTCCCCGTCGGTGCACTCGTCGGGCACCCCGGCGGCCGGCGCCCACGCGACGCCGATCCGCGCGCCCTCGGTGCCGCGCACCAGCGAGACCAGGGCTTCGGTCAGCTCATGGCTCACCCCGGCCCCGACCGCGCCGTCGAACGCGTCCATGCCGCCCGTGGCCCGCCGGTAGTCGATGGCCTCGCGGACCGCGTACAGCGCCTGGTGCAGCCGGACGGCGAGCATCCGGCCACCGGTGACGGGGACGAACGCGGTGAGCCTGCGGCCGCCGGGCGCGGACTGCACGAGGACGCTCTCCAGGGCCGCGGCGGCGGGCCGCCGGTACCGGGCGCCGTAGTACCCGGCGCGGCCGCGTGCGGCGAGCGCCCCGGCGAGCAGCATCCGCCGCGCGGCGGAGCGCAGTTGCTCCTCCGCGGTCCAGGTGGACGCACCGGCGGGCCCGGCGGGCACGTCCCGCCACCACCGGATCTCGTCGCTGGGCACGGCGAGCGAGACCAGCACCTCGCGCGCGGACTCGCTGCCGCTGCGCTCCAGTGCGATCAGCGCCTCGCCGAGCAGTTCCTCGCTGTCGGGGAAGGCCCGGCTCTCCGGCACGAGCAGGCTCGTACGGGCTCCGGGCCCCGGCAGGGTCCAGCGCGCGTACCGGCCCGCCGCGCCGCCGCGCCGCTCCCAGCCGTGACGGTCGAGCAGGGCGCTGAGGACGGCCGGGTCGACCTGTCCCGGTTCGGGTCCGGCGAGGTCGACGGGGTGGGCGCGGGCCGCGCTGAACGGTCCCCCGGGCGCGGGGCGGTGCTGCTGCATCGTGTAACTCCCTTCCGGGCCCGCCGCGTCGGCGGGTCAGGGCCGCCCACCCGTCCCGACGCGGGTCATGATCTCGCACAGGGCACGGTCGTCGAAGATCCGCGAGGTCGGGATGCGCACAGTGGTCCTGCGCCGGCCGGTGACCGGGACTCCGGCGAGGTTGGTCCAGTAACAGCAGTGCCGTAGATCGAGCCGGTCGTGACTCGCGCGCAGCCAGTCGTCCTGGGAGCGCGGTACGAGCATCACGACGAGGATCTTGTGCACCGAGACCGGGCTTCGGGCGAGCTTCTCCAGATGGGGGTTGTCGAGCGTGAAGGAGAAGAACGGCCCTGGTGGGTTCGGCGGAATCTGATAGGTCGCTTTGAGCTGCACTTTGATGGTGACTTCGTCGTCGACCGTGTGCCCTGGGGCACTGTGGCTGACGTGCCAGTCGATGCCGTTGTCGGGAAAGGGCTGCGAGAGCGAGCATCCGGCGGCGGCGGCCACGGCGTGCAGATAGGCCACCTGCAAGGTCTCCATGCAGGCGGTGGTGGCGAGTGTGCCGCGCGACGGTGCGAACCGCTCGGGCAGCAGCCCGCCCTGTTCGGGCTGCGCGAGCGCCATGGTCCAACTGGCCTTTCGGAACTGTGAATCCCCGCGGAGATCAAGATTTTGATCAACCCCGAGTCAATGGCACCCCGCTGAACTGCCATGACTCGTACCTGTGTTGTCACCGCTCGGCGTACGACGCAAACGGCCCGGGTATCACGGAATCGGGGCGGGACACAAGGGCTGATGGGACGTCATCCGCCGTGCCTGAACGAGGAGTTGCATTGTCATGACGTGCTGGTACGAGGGCCCTCTGGCCGCCTTCGACACAGAGACCACGGGCGTGGACGTGGAGAACGACCGCATCGTCTCGGCGGCGATCGTGGTGCAGGACGCCGCGGGCACGCGCCCCCGGGTGACGCGCTGGCTGGTGAACCCGGGGGTTCCCGTGCCGGCCGGAGCCACGGAGATCCACGGGCTCACCGACGAACACGTGCAGCGCAACGGCCGCTGGCCCGCGCCCGTCATGGAGGAGATAGGCCGTGAGCTGGCCGAACAGGCGGCGGGCGGGCGGCCGTTGGTGGTGATGAACGCGCCCTTCGATCTGACGCTCCTGGACCGCGAGTTGAAGCGTCACCGCAATTCGTCGCTGTCGCGCTATCTGGAGGCGTCGCCGCTGAACGTCCTCGACCCCCGGGTCCTGGACAAGCACCTGGACCGCTACCGCAAGGGCCGGCGCACCCTGACGGACCTGTGTGCGCACTACGAGGTGGAGCTGACGGGCGCGCACGACGCGGGCGCGGACGCGCAGGCGTCGCTCGACGTGGTCCGCGCGATCGGCCGCCGCTTCGCGACGCGTCTGGAGCGGCTGTCCCCCGCGGAGCTGCACACGCTCCAGGCGGTGTGGCACGCGGCGCAGGCCCGCGGTCTCCAGGCCTGGTTCGCCCGCAGCGGTACGCCGGAGACGGTGGACCCTTCGTGGCCGCTGCGCCCGGAACTCCCGGCGGCGGCTTGATCGTTCCCCCGCCGGGGGCTCTGAGAGGCAGAAACGAAAAACCGGCCCGCCTCATCTGGCGGACCGGTCATTCTCCGGGTGGGCGATACTGGGTTCGAACCAGTGACCTCTTCGGTGTGAACGAAGCGCTCTCCCACTGAGCTAATCGCCCGGGAACGGGTTGAACAATACAGGTCGTGGCGCCCTGTGTTCAAACCGGTTGCAGTCGGGCCGCGAGGCCGCGCCGCCCGCCGCGCATCATCCACGCGTGGTTGGCGAGGAACACGAGCCGGCCGGGCACGGCGAAGCGCCGCATCAGCGGCCTGCGCACCTCGACCTCCTGGTCGTAGACGGCGCGTGTGCCGCCGCCCCCTCGCGCCCGCAGGGTCCAGCGCGCCCAGCCGTCGAGGTCCCCGCTCATCGCGATCTCGAGGACGCCGGCGGCCGGGTCGCGGCGCTTCTCGCGTGCGGTGACCGTGAGCTCGTACGGCAGGAAGGACCGGAAGACGGCGACGCCGCTGGTGTCGTCCAGCGGCGTCACCGCGCGTACCTGCGGCCACCACGCCGGGTACTCCTCCGCCCGTTCGAGGACGGCGAAGACCGCGGCGGGTGGCGCGGGCAGGTTCCACACGCTGCGGAACCGGTAGTGACTCCAGGCGCTGAGGTCCATGGCCCGAGTCTGCCCGCGGAGGGGCCGGTTCCCTCGGAGGTCAGGGCATCTTGTCGCCGACGAGCGCCAGGTTCTCGATGGCGGCGAGACCGTAGAGGGCGGTGTCGTTGGTGTAGACCCAGTTGGCCTCGGTGCCCGCGACCAGTGTCACCGGGCCGCTGACCTTCTCCGTCTTCCACGGCGAGGACTCGGTGTAGCCGTCGCTCTTGTAGAACTTCTGCCACGCGCGGGCCGCGAGCTTGTCGTCGCCGGTCTTCACGGCGGCGTACGCGTCGAGGCGCGAGTGCCCCTGGAAGAGGAGCAGGGTGCCGAAGTTGGTCCCGTAGCGTGCCGCCTGTTCGGCCTTGGTGGCGTTGAAGTAGCGGCAGTAGTCGTAGTACGCCTCCTCGAACTTCGGCATGTCGACGAGGTCGATGAGTTCGGCGCACAGTTCGTTGAGGCCGAAGACGGCCGACAGGTGGGAGACGCCGACGGCCGGCTTGTCGGCGATGGCGAACTTGCCGGTGTCGAGGTCGTAGAGGCCGCTGCCCTGCACGAACCCGTTGGGCTGTGCGGCGATGGTCTCCATGGTCGACAGGACGCGGGCCTTGGCCTTCTCCCACTTGGGCCCGCGCCGCTCCCACTCGGTGAGCCACGCCGACACCAGGCCGCTCCAGTCGGTGCCGAAGCCGATGGACAGGGCGTTGCGGTCGGGCACGTAGTCCGGGTCGGGGCGGACCTTGCGCTGCGGGTCGAGCACGAGGAACGTCTCGTCGGAGTCGACGTTGGCGTGCATGAGGTCGCCGACGCGCTCGTCGCCGGTGAGGAAGTAGTAGTAGCGGCGGTACGTGGTGTTGGCGATGCGCTGCTGCTTCGCGGAGTCCGCGTAGTGCTGGACGCCGTGCCGGGTGCCGAGTCCGGCCCACTTGCCGAGGTGGTAGACGTCGACCTCGCCGGTGTGGCGGGTCATGGCCTCGGCGAAGCGGAAGATGTCGGCGCGGCCCGAGCGCAGATAGGCCATCCACAGCCAGATGTCGGGCGACAGTTCGGAGTTGTCCCAGGCGTAGCCGCCGACGTCGTAGCGCCACTGGTGGCGTACGGGGTCGTAGGAGTGCATGACGTCGCCGTAGTCCCAGAAGCCGTACCAGCGCCGCATCTCCACCTGGTCCTTGTAATAGGTGAAGAGGAAGTCGAGGTGGTCCTCGATCTTGGCCTTGGCGGGGGTGGAGCGGTCCGGCTCGGAGTAGAGGCCGGGGCCGAAGACGCCTGCCTTGATCAACTGCTTGGGCGGGGCGGCGAGTTGGGGCAGCACGCGGACGGCCTCGACCTGCTGGGCGAGCGTTTCGGGCTTCGGGGTCGCGGCGTTCGCCCAGAACATCAGCTCGCTGGTGCGGGCGATGCCGTACGGGGTGCCGAACTCGGGCTCGTAGTCCTCGTACGTGATGTTGAGGCCTTCGAGCTGTTCGGCGAACGTGTCCTGGCCCATGCCGTCGTGGTAGAAGCGCAGGTCCATGGGCTGCGCCTCCGGGGACCAGAGCCACAGGGTGACCTCGGCCTCGTCCGTATGGGCGTTACGGATGTCGAGGCCGGCCGGGTGCTTCTCCCAGAAGTCGCGCAGGCCGAAGGAGAATCCGCCGCTCGGTCCGCCGAGGTAGCCGAACCCGCTGGCCCGGCGGCCGCCGCCCGCGGCGATCCAGCCGTGCCCCTTCTTCGTGCGCTTGCGCAGGGTGAAGCCGTCGGCGGAGAGCTGGGAGAGGGTGTAGTCGCCCCACTCGGGGATGTACTGGAGGCGGGTGGTGACGCGCTGGTCCCAGGTGGAGGGGTCGGCCAGCTTCTCGCCGGCGAACTGGGCGGCCTGGACGGAGGCCCCGGGGTCGCGGCGCAGGCCGGTGATGCCCTTGACGGCTTCCCGGATCATGCCGGTGTCCTCGCCGCCGATGCGGACGTGACGGTCGTACGAGGCGTCGCGCATCGGCACGGTGAAGCGCACGCCGAGGCCGCGGATGAAGTCGCCGGACGCCTTGCCGGGTTCCTGCGTGCCGTCGAACGTGATGGTGTGCACCATGCGGAACGCCTCGGCGCCCGCGTAGAAGTAGAGGCGGATGGAGAAGGGCAGCCAACTCCGGTCGCCCTTACGGTGTTTGCCGTCGATGCGGACGACGGCGCGCACGGGTCCGTCCTGCTCCACGACGGTCTCGGAGATGGCGCTCTCGAACCGCTCGTACTTCTGGGTGCCCTGGTCGCCGTCCTCCAGCTCGCCCTGGCGCAGCAGGACGAGCTTGCCGTTCTTGGCGATCTCGGTGGAGCCGCGGGTGACGGTCTTGACGAGGGTGGATCCGCTCTTGCCGAGCTTGGCGACGATGACGCCGGTGTCGACGGTGACGGTGCCGCCGTCCGTCGAGACGCTCACCTTCTTCTCGGGTGCGGCGGCGCTGCCCGCGGCGAGCGTGAGCTTCCCCTCCCCCGCGCCGGGGCCGACGGCGTGCGCGGTCCACTTCAGCGAGCCGTCCGGCCACTGGGCGAGCGGCCAGGTCTGGACGGGGACCTGCTTGCCGTCGGCGTCGGTGAGGGCGAACTCCTGGCCCTTGTCGTACGCGCCCTTCGGCCAGGGCACGCCGACGGTGGAGCCGGGGGCGGCGCCGAGGCCGCCGTCCTCCAGCCAGTTCAGGGTGACGGGCGAGGCCTCGGCGGTGTCGGCGGTGGACGCCGCCTGCGCGTTCGTGCTGCCGAGGGCCCAGCTGAACTGGGCGGCGGCGCCGGCGACCGCGGCGGCCTTCAGGAGGGATCTGCGGGGAATGGGGGACATCGTCGTTCCTTTCCGAGCATGCCAAACGTGCCGTACGAGAAGGGAGTTGGGGGAAGCAGGGGAGGTACGGGGGTCAGCGGCCCCGGCCGCGCTCCTCCACGGCGACGGCCGCGGCGGCGAGGATGCCGAGGACCGGCACGGCGAGCGGCGTCAGGAATTCGGCGCTGAGCGCCACGAGCGCGAGCCCGCACACGAGGAGCAGGGATCCGGCGGGGGCGCGGACGGTGCGCCGGGCGGCGTCGGTGAGCAGCGCACGCCAGGACGCGCCGGGCGTCCACACGGTGGCGGCCCGCAGGACGGTGACAGCGGCGGCGATCAGCGCGAACAGGCCGATGGCGGCGGCGAGTTGGCCTCCGGGCAGTCCGGCGCGGGCCACGCGGACGTCGACCAGGACGGCGACGAACCCGAAGAGCCCGCCCAGGCCCACCAGCCAGCCGCGCCGCACCGCGCCGCGGAAGTCGGCGAGGCACGCGCGCCAGCCGCCGCTCTGTCCCGACAGGTGGCGGCGCAGGTGCCGGGCCCCGGCCGCGAAGGCGGCCGGAGCGGTGACGACGGGTACGGACAGGACGGCGATCCACACCCCGGTCAGCAGGCACTCGGCGAAGACGCCGAACCCGACCCGGCGCCGCGACTCCATCGGGGCGCTCGTCACTTGAGCCCCGAGGTGGCCATGCCGTCGATCAGGTAGCGCTGGAAGGCCATGAAGAAGGCGATCACCGGGATGAGCGCCACCATCGCCATGGCGATCTGGCCGCCGTAGTCGGAGATGCCCTGCTGGTCGCGGAACATCATCAGGCCGAGCGAGACGGTGTACTTGGAGGGCTCGTTGAGGTAGATCAGCGGGCCCATGAAGTCGTTCCAGGCGTTGATGAAGGTGAAGATGGCGCTGGTGATGAGCGCGGGCCGGCTCAGCGGCAGCACGATCGACCAGTAGGTGCGCAGGTGCCCGCAGCCGTCGAGCTTGGCGGCCTCGTCGAGTTCGCGGGGCAGGCCGCGCATGAACTGCACCATCAGGAAGACGAAGAACGCCTCGGTGGCCAGGAACTTGCCGGCGAGCAGCGGCACGTACGTGTTGATGAGGTCCAGCTTCTGGAACATCACGTACTGCGGGATGAGCAGCACGTGGTACGGCAGCAGCAGGGTGCCGATCATCATCGCGAAGAAGAACTTGCGCCCCTTGAAGGGGATCTTCGAGAAGGCGTACGCGGTCAGCGAGCTGGAGATGACGACGCCGACGACGGCCATGCCCGCGTAGAACAGGGAGTTGAGGAAGAACGAGCTGATGGAGATGCCCGCGATGCCGTCGCCGAGGCCCTTGATGTTGTCGAGGATCGGCGAGGTCGGGAAGAGCTGGGCGGAGCCGACGATCGTCTTGCCGGGCTTGAAGGCGGCGCCGATCACCCAGACGACCGGGTAGAGGACGACGCAGAGCACGGCGATCGCGAAGACGTGCCAGACGATGGATCCGGTGCGCTTGCGCGGGTCGGCGCTCGGGCGCGCCTGCTGGGTCACGGTGGTCACTTGACGTCCTCCTCGTAGTGCACCCACTTCTTCTGGGACCAGAAAAGGACGGCGGTGACGAGGGCCACGGCGAGCAGCAGCATCCAGGCCATCGCGGAGGCGAAGCCCATCTGCGACTGCTGGAAGCCCTTCTGGTACAGGTAGCAGGTGTAGACGAGCGTGGCGTCGGCCGGTCCGCAGAAGGTGTTGGAGACGACGTACGCCGAGCCGAAGATCTGGAACGAGTGGATCGACTCCAGCAGGACGTTGAAGAAGAGCACCGGCGAGATCATCGGCAGGGTGATGTTCCAGAACCGGCGCAGCGGTCCCGCCCCGTCGACGGCCGCGGCCTCGTACAGCTCCTTCGGGACCTGCTTGAGCCCGGCGAGGAAGATGACCATCGGGGCGCCGAACTGCCAGACGGTGAGCGCCACGAGGGAGTAGATGATCAGGTCCGGGTCGCCGATCCAGCCGCCGAGGTTCAGGCCGAGGGCGCCGAGTCCCTTGTCGACGACGGCGTTGTCGGAGAAGATCGCCCGCCAGACGAAGCCGACGGAGACGCTGGCGCCGATCAGCGACGGAGCGTAGAAGGCGGCCCGGTACAGGCCCTGGCCGCGGCGGCTCTGGTTGAGCAGCAGCGCGACGGCGAGGGCGAGAGCCAGCTTCAGCGGTGTGCCGATGACGACGTACTTCAAGGTGACCTGGACCGACTTCTGCCAGCGCGGGTCGTCGAACATGGCCGTGAAGTTGTCGAAGCCGATCCACTGGGGCGGCGCGAACAGGTTGTAGTTCGTGAACGCGTAGTAGAGCGACGCGATCATCGGCCCCGCCGTCAGCAGCAGGAACCCTGCCAGCCACGGCGACATGAACAGATAGCCGGCAAGGTTGTCGCGCCTGCCCCGTCGCTTCTGGGCGACGGGGCTGGCGGAGCGGTTCTTGCCGGCCAAGGAAGTGGCGCCGGTGGCGGCGTCCTTGACGAGCGACATGGTGCTGTTTCCCCTCGGAAACGTCGGGGGCCTCAGCCCTGGAAGGCTGCCTCGGCCTCGCTGAAGAACTGCTTCACGGCGGCGGGGACCTTCTGCTTGGCGTTGGCGACGTCACCGGCGATGCGCAGGAACGCGGCCTCGACGACGTCCGCGCCGGACGGGTGCGGGGTGATCTTGCCGAGCACGCCGGCCTTCTCGACCTCGGTCTCGTACGCGCCGATGCCCTTGTTGGCCTCGGCGACGGCCTTGTCGGTCTCCTCGCCGGGCTTGTAGGCGTCGAACTGCTCCTGGGTGGCGAGCACGCCCATGTCGTAACCCATGATCTTGCCGACCTCGGGGTCGTGGACCATGAAGTCGATGAACTTGGCGGCCTGCGCCTGGGCCTTGCACTTGGTGGAGATCGACAGCATCAGCGAGCCGAGGTACTGACCGGTCTCCTTGCCGTCCGTGGTGGGGATCGGCGCCAGCCCGTAGTCGGAGTCGCCCTCGCCCTCGTAGCGCACCGAGAAGTTGTCCCAGGTGAACTCACCGGCCGCGAGGCCTGCGGAGAGCCCGGACTTCGGCTTGACCTGCTCGATCTTCTTCGGGTCGGTGACGAGGCCGGACTTGACGCGCTTGTAGTAGTCGGACCACCACTGCGTCAGATCGTCCTCGGAGAAGCCGAGTTTGCCGTCCTTGAAGAACGCCTTGCCGTTCTGACGCAGGTACAGGTCGTACAGGTACATGATGCCGGCGTACCCGGTGTCACCCGAGATCTTGAGCTTGTCCTGGATGGTCTGGAGCGACTTGAAGTACTCGTCCCAGGTCCAGCCGAACTTGGGCTCGACGCCCGCCTTGGCCCATGCCTTCTTGTCGATGACGAGCGACATGGTGTTGGCGCCGACCGGCACCGCGACCTGCTTGCCGCCGGTGACCTGACCCGCGGTCTCGACACCGCCGCGGAAGTTCTTGAGGTTCAGATTTCCGGCGTCTATCTGAGACTTGAGGTCGAGCAGCACTCCGCGCTTGTCGTACTTGGCAAGAAATGCAACGGAGTTGAGAAAAACGTCCGGCGGATTGCCGCCCGAGGCCTGTGTCTGGAACTTCTCCCAGAACGCCTGGTAGTCGGTGAATTCGGGCTTGATCTTGATCTTCGGGTTCTTCTTCTCGAAGAGGGCGATCGCCTTCTTGATCTTCACGGCGCGCGGCTCGCCGCCCCACCAGGCGAACCGGAGCGTCGCGGGACCGTCCGCGTTCGTCCCGCCCGAACCTCCGTCGTCGCCGCCACAGCCGGCTGCTGCCAGACCGACCGTCGCGAGCGACGCCCCCGTGACCTTCAGCAGGCCACGCCGGTCAAGATCCCTGTTCGTAGGCACAGTTCGCCCCTCCACCCTGCGCATTGAATCGTTTTAGGAAAGCGCTTGCCGGGCCAAGGTAGAGACGGGGCGGTGGCGCGTCAACGGTTCGGGCAAGATTCGCATCGAAGCGCTTCGCGCGTGCAGGTCAGAGCGGTGATTGAACCGTTACAGAGGGAGCAGGAACGCCGAAGGCCCCGGAGACGTGATGTCTCCGGGGCCTTCGGTTCCGGGTGGGCGATACTGGGTTCGAACCAGTGACCTCTTCGGTGTGAACGAAGCGCTCTCCCACTGAGCTAATCGCCCGGGCGCAGGAAGAACATTACCCCATGTCAGCGGGTGCCTGAGACCACCCTGCGGACCGTCCTGCGCCGCTGTGGATCACTCCTTGATGTTCCACGGCATCTCGAGCCCGAACTTCCACACGTAGACCCCGACGAGCACGGCGATGATCACCAGGCCGATCGTGGTCAGGATGATGTTCCGCCGGCGCACCTTCGGGTCCAGGGCACGCTGCGTGGCCTCCGTGACCTTGCGTTTCGTCCAGCGCAGCACCAGCTGCGCCCAGACGAACTCGGTCGCCCAGATCGCCATGCCCCCGAAGATCACCAGCCAGCCCGGGCCCGGCAGCGGCAGCATGATCACGCCCGCGACCACGACCGCGAGCCCCACGACGAAGACGCCCACCTGCCAGCTCAGATGCAGGGCCCTGCGGGCCTGGATGAACTCCGGCGCTCGCGAGCCCAGCGGCTTCTCGGCTTTCCCGTCCTCCGTGTCGGCGACCGCGTCGGGCGCCCCGTCACTCCCCGTATTCATACTGCCAAACCTACCCGAACGATTCGTGTCACCGGAATGGCCGTTCCCCATCAAGAAAGACTCGGCCGTACGAGCTACGTAAAGACGCCCAAAACCCTCAGAGGGGTTTACAACGGCACCGTAGGTGGCATGTCGATTTCGCCGACGTGCGAATCCCCGAGCGCACACTGAGCGAAAGGCCCTGGCGCTTATGAACACCACGGTCAGCTGCGAGCTGCACCTGCGCCTCGTTGTGTCGAGCGAGTCCTCACTGCCTGTTCCCGCAGGACTGCGGTATGACACGGCCGATCCGTATGCCGTGCACGCCACCTTCCACACCGGAGCCGAGGAGACCGTCGAGTGGGTGTTTGCCCGCGATCTCCTCGCCGAAGGTCTTCACCGACCGACCGGCACCGGCGACGTCCGAGTCTGGCCGTCCCGTAGCCACGGTCAGGGCGTTGTCTGCATCGCCCTGAGCTCTCCCGAGGGCGAAGCACTGCTCGAGGCCCCGGCGCGGGCCCTGGAGTCGTTCCTCAAGCGGACCGACGCCGCCGTGCCCCCGGGCACGGAGCATCGCCACTTCGATCTCGACCAGGAGCTCTCGCACATCCTCGCGGAGAGCTAACCGCGCGGGAGGCGCGCGTCGGCAGCCAGCCGCCGTGAGCAGGCGAGAGCTACCCGTGCCGTCGACTCGGGGAGACGGCACGGGGTCAGGCCAGCACAACAACCGCATACGGCAGACATCGGCGCCGTCGCCGTGGGACTTTTCCACGGGGACGGCGTCGTTGCGCGCTCAGCGCCCATCTGTGACCTTCTCGGGGCCGCTCAGGCACTAGGCTCGGCCAGCATCGGCGGGCGAGGGCCCGACCCCAGGCCAGGGAGCGAATCGTGCTGATCACCCACGACACCCGGTGCGCGCTGGACACCGTGGTCGATCTGGTGAACACCGCGCCGGAGGACGACGGCGCTGCCGACGGCCTCGCGAGCGTGGCGGCTCTGGAGGATTTCGTACGAAGGAACGACATCAGCGACGTCGGCGTCCTCACGGAGCGTGACCTCCGCGGGGTGCGCACGGTGCGTGACCGGTTCGCCGAGGTCTTCGCCGCTCCTGACCCGCGGGGCGCCGCGGCGCTGATCAACGAACTGATCGCCGCGGCGGGCACCACGCCCCGTCTGACGGACCACGACGGCTACGACTGGCACGTCCACTACTTCGCTCCCGGTGCGTCCGTCGCGGACCACTTGGCGGCCGACTGCGGGATGGCCCTCGCTTTCTTCGTGGTCGCCGGGGAACAGGAGCGGCTGCGGCGCTGCGAGGCTCCGGACTGCCGGCACGCGTTCGTGGATTTGTCGCGCAACCGGTCGCGCCGCTACTGCGACAGCCGTACGTGCGGGAACCGGCTGCACGTGGCCGCGTACCGGGCACGCCGCAAGGAAGCCGCGGGCTGAGCGGGCTCACAGCAGCAGGAGGTCGTGCAGGGCCGCCATCATGAGCAGGCAGCCGATCACCGCCAGGAAGATCATGAGCGGTGGCTGGGAGAGCGCGAAGAGGCAGCCGCGCTGCTCCGCGAGGTGTTCGGGCGTGGGCGGCGCGGGTTCGCACGGCGACGGCGCCTGCCCCTGTTCGGCGTCCAGCTGGTCGTCCAGCTGCGGTGTGTCGAGCATCTCGCGCCGCAGACTACGCAGCCGCGGGGTGACGGGACCTCAATACATGCGCCCGCGGCGGGAGTTCGCCGGATTTCGTGACACCGCGCACGGGCATCTGCGCGAATTGACGGCTTCTGTCGAACTCTCGTACCGAGAAAGGGCGTTGGATCAGATGCCGTGCTTCTTCAGAATCGCCTCGATGTCGCTGAAGTCCTCGCTCGCCGCGGGCTTCGGCTTCGGCTGTGCGGCGGGCGTCGCGGTGCGGGTGCCCTGGCCGAGCGAGGGGGCGGACGCCGCGGGGGCGACGGCCTCGCGGCGCGCGGCCGCCTTCGCCGCCCGGCGCTCCTTGCGGGTGCCGCCGGAGCGGCGCTCGACGGCGCGCGTCCCCATGAACATCAGCCAGGCGGCGCCGAGCACGCCGAAGCCGGCCCACGCGGTGGGGCTGAACGCGGTGTCGACGACCCACTCGACAGCGCCGGTCATCACCAGGCCCAGCGGGACCAGGGAGTAGGCGGCGAGCCGGGCCGCCGCGAGGAAGCGCTTGCGGTACGCGGTGACGGCGGCGATGCCCAGGCCCGCCACGGACACGGCGGAGCAGACGGTCTCGGCAATCATCCGGTCCTCCTGGAGTCGGGCGTTCTGGTCGCGGGCGGGCGATCCGTGCCCTTCCATCCTGCACCGCCCGAGGGCCCGCGGGCCACGGCCGGGACCGACCTCAGGGACATCTCGGGGTCGGGTCTCCTCCGCAGGTCCAGGTTGGGCGCCGTGATCCGGCCTGGGAGACTGACCCCATGAACGCCCCGAACCCGGCCCCCATCCTTGACGTGTGGTGCGAGCTCCAGTGCCCCGACTGCCGCACCGCCCTGGACGACGTACGCGCGCTGCGTGAGCGGTACGGCGACCGCATCGATCTTCGCCTGCGCCACTTCCCGCTGGAGAAGCACAAGCACTCCTTCGCCGGGGCGCAGGCCGTCGAGGAGGCGTTCGAGCAGGGCAAGGGGTGGGCGTTCGTGGAGGCCGTGCTCGGCCGGGTCGAGGAGTTCGACCGCGCGGGCGAGCCGTTCCTCGTCGAGGTGGCCCGTGAACTCGGCCTGGACGCCGAGGAGTTCGACACCGCTCTGGTCGACGGGCGGCACATCCTGATCGTCGACGCCGACCAGGCCGAGGGCAAGGCGATCGGCGTGACGGGCACGCCGACGTATGTCATCGGGGGCGAGCGGCTCGACGGCGGGCAGAGCCAGGACGGACTGCGCGAGCGCATCCAGGAGATCGCGGACCGGCTGCTCGCCGAGTAGCTCAGAGCAGCTGCTTGTACAGGTGGTACAGGGTCGGCTCGTAGCCGAGCGACTCGTACAGGCGCTGCGCGGGCGTGTTGTCCGCGAAGACGTTGAGGCCGAGCCGGGTGGCGCCCGCGGCGATCGAGTCGGCCTCGGCGAGCAGCATCAGGGAGCGCCCGTGCCCCTGCCCCCTGTGGTCGGGCGCGACCTCGACGTCGTACACGTACCCGCCGTCGGAGCGCTGGGCGACCCACAGCGTGCCGACGCGCTCGCCGTCGTGTTCCAGTACGCCGAGGAAGACGTCCGGGGTCGCGATGCCCTCGGGCAGCAGCGCCGCGTGGTCGCGCTCGGCCTTCAGGCGGGCGTCCTCTTCCATGGCGCCGCGCTGGGCCACCGAGCGCGCGTAGTGCTCCTTGGCACGGTCGAGCCACGGCCCGAACTCGTCCTCCGTCATCCGGCGGCCGACGCTGCCCTCGGGGAGCGCGGGCGGCCGGGCGGGCAGGGTCTTGGCCATGTTCCGGTTGCGCTCGACGTAGCCGAGGGCGCCCGCGAGGCGCAGCAGGGCCTGCTGGTCAGCGGGGACGGCGGCCTCCAGGCGGCGGCAGTTCCAGCCGCGGGCCACCTCCTCGGCGGCGAGCGCGGCGACGGTGCCGCGGCCGCGTCCCCGGTCCCGTTCGTCGATCCGCAGGTCCCGTAGCTGGGCCACGGACGGGCCGAACACGGGGTGCGTGGCGAGGTGGAGCGAGCCGACGGGCCGGCTGTTCACGCACACCGTGTAGTGGCGTGAGCGGGACCCGTCGGCGGTGCGCTGGAGCGGCTCGGTCGGCCGCAGGGTCGTGGTCATCACGGGTGTTCTACCCGCCCGCGCCCCGCGGACGACAGGGGTTTTGCCGGCGGCTTACGGGTCGACGTGGTCCGTGGCCCGCTCGTCCCAGACGCGCATCGCCTTCGCGGTGACCGGGCCGGGGGCGTCGCTCAGGCCGCGGTCGTCCACCCGGTGCACGGCCTGGATGTCGCGCAGGGTCGAGGTCAGGAAGATCTCGTCGGCCTCGGCGAGCACGGTCAGCGGCAGGTCGGTCTCCTTGGCGCCCGTCCACTCCACGGCCAGGGCGCGCGTGATGCCCGCGAGGCAGCCGGAGGCGACCGGTGGGGTGTGGATCTCGCCGTCCAGGACGACGAAGACGTTCGAGCCCGTGCCCTCGCACAGCTGCCCCACGGTGTTCGCGAACAGGGCCTCGGACGCGCCGTGTTCGTGGGCGCGGGCGAGCGCGACGACGTTCTCCGCGTAGGAGGTGGTCTTCAGGCCGGCCAGCGCGCCGCGTTCGTTACGGGTCCAGGGGACGGTGATCACCGAGGTGGTGTCGGGCCGCCGGGTGACCTGGCCGAGCGCGACGACGAGGGTGGTGCCCTGGTCGCCGCGGTCGGAGCCGAGCGGGGAGACGCCGCCGGTGTAGGTGATGCGCAGGCGGCCGAGCGGCATCGGGTTGGCCTGGAGGACGGCGGCGCAGGCGCGGCGCACCTCGTCGAGGTCGGGTTCGGGCAGGCCGAGGCCGCGCGCGGAACGGGCGAGCCGGTCCAGGTGGCGGGTGAGGGCGAAGGGCTGTCCGTCGACCGCCTTCACGGTCTCGAAGATGCCGTCGCCCACGGTCAGCCCGTGATCGAAGACGGAGACGCGGGCCGTCTCGGTGTCCTGGAGCCCGCCGTCGAGCCAGATCTTCACTTCCGTCAGTCCCTCCATCGTGCGTGGACCAGGGCCTAAGTCGTCTCCCTGTACGTTCCCGACGCTACAGCCAGCAGCCGCGACGCCTTCAGCTCGGTCTCCCGCCACTCGCCCTCCGGGTCGGAGCCCCAGGTGATCCCGGCGCCGGTGCCGAAGCGCAGGACGTCGCCGTCCGCGCCGCGGTCGATCCAGAACGTACGGATGCCGACGGCCAGTTCACCGGTCCCCCGGTCCGCGTCGACCCAGCCGATGCCGCCGCAGTACGGGCCGCGCGGCGCCGTCTCCAGCTCGTCGATGATGCGCAGGGCGCTGGACTTGGGCGCGCCGGTGACGGAGCCGGGCGGGAAGGCGGCGCCGAGCAGCTCGGCCCAGCCGGCGCCGTCGGGCAGTTCGCCGCGCACCGTGGACACGAGGTGGACGAGGCCCGGGTGCTTCTCGACGACGCACAGGTCGGGCACGGTCACCGTGCCGGTGGCGCAGACGCGGCCCAGGTCGTTGCGGACCAGGTCGACGATCATGACGTTCTCGGCGTAGTCCTTCTCCAGGAGGTCCGCCTCGGTGCGGCCGGTGCCCTTGATGGGGCCGGACTCGACGACCCTCCCCTGCCGGCGCAGGAACAGCTCGGGCGAGGCCGTCGCGATCTCCACGCCGTGCCCGGGCAGCCGAATCGTTCCGGCGTACGGGGCGGGGTTCCCGCGCGCGAGGAGAGCGGTGAGGGCGTCCACGTCGGCGTCGGCCGCGACCGGCGCGGAGAGCACCCGGCAGAGGTTGGCCTGGTAGACCTCGCCGGTCGCGATGCGCTCCCGTACGCGACGTACGCCTTCCGTGTACGCGGCGTGGTCGAGCGAGGACACCCAGTCCGTGGCCGCGGGGCCGTGCCAGGCGCCCGGGACCGGGGCGGGCACGGGCTGCTCCCGTACGTCGTCGAAGCGGGCGCAGACCAGACGCCCCTCGAAGTCGGCGGAGACCGCCCAGAAGCCGGAGGAGTCCAGGGCCGCGGGGTCGGTGGTCACGTCGCGAAGGCCGGTGGCGAGGAGGCCGCCGAAGCGGGCGAGGGGAGTGAGAGAGGAGGAGCCGTGCACGGTTTTGAGTCTATGGCCGGTGACCGGAGGGTGACCTGGGGTGCGGGTGCGCAGGTCACCGAGGGAATGCGTCGGCGATCGCACCGCAGCACGCTGCGCAAACGCGTTTTGGACCTCCCCCGGGAATCCGCTAGAGTTCAACACGTCGCCGGGACGCGGAAGCGAAACGGAAAGACACGCGAACGTAGCTCAGTTGGTAGAGCGCAACCTTGCCAAGGTTGAGGTCGCCGGTTCGAACCCGGTCGTTCGCTCAGGATGTGGGGGATCTTCCCGAACCCCTACGCTCCTGGTGGAGTGGCCGAGAGGCGAGGCAACGGCCTGCAAAGCCGTCTACACGGGTTCAAATCCCGTCTCCACCTCCATGCGCGATTAGCTCAGCGGGAGAGCGCTTCCCTGACACGGAAGAGGTCACTGGTTCAATCCCAGTATCGCGCACTGGATCTTCGGACTCCGGTTCGTTCCACAGATCCGTCCCGCGCGATTAGCTCAGCGGGAGAGCGCTTCCCTGACACGGAAGAGGTCACTGGTTCAATCCCAGTATCGCGCACGCAGTACCACGTAGTACCTGGCAGTACCCCTCGCGGAGCCTGATAGAGTCTGGCCCGTTCCCGCGCGATTAGCTCAGCGGGAGAGCGCTTCCCTGACACGGAAGAGGTCACTGGTTCAATCCCAGTATCGCGCACCGGCAAGAAGCCCCCGGTCGATTCGTCGACCGGGGGCTTCTTCGTGTTTCACGATGCGTGTTCAGGAAGAGAAGAGCATCCGGCCGAAGCCCTTGTTGTGGTGACCGTGGTGGCCCTGGTGTCCGTAGTGGCCGCCCTGGTGCGGGGCTCCCCACGCCGGGGCAGGGGCGGCGGGGTAGGCCTGTGGAGCGGGCGGGGCCGGAGGGGCCTGCTGCTGCCACTGCGACTCGAGCCGGGTCAGGGACTCCAGCTCGCCGTAGTCGAGGAAGATCCCGCGGCAACCGCTGCACTGCTCGATCTGGACGCCATTGCGGTTGTACGTGTGCATCGGTGCGTGACACTTGGGACACTGCATGGTCGGGTCAACTCCTCGCCGTTCGGCACTGCTTCGCCGGATCACTTCCCGGCTTCCGTCTCCCGCACCCTACTTGGCGTCGCCGTATCCCAACTGGGGCGGTACGGACACCATTCGGGCACAGGCGTCGATCACCGCCTCCTCCACCTCGTCGAGCGCTCGGCCCGCCTCGGTGGCCTTCGTCACGGCGAGAGCGGCGGTCTGCACGGTGAGGGCGCGGGCCGGGACGTCGAGGGCGGGCCAGGGGTCGGGCAGGCTCAGTTCCTTTGCGCCGCCTGTGCGTTGGTAGGCGGTCAGGAAGCGCGTCCAGTCCTCGGCGGGCAGCAGGCCGCAGGCGAACCAGGCCGCGGGGCGCGCCAAGTCCCAGGCGGGGTCGCCGATTCCGAGGTCGTCGACGTCGATCAGGAGCCACTGCGCGGAGTCGGCCGGGTGGCGGACCAGCTGGCCCAGGTGGAGGTCGCCGTGGCACAGGGCCCTTGCGTGGTCGCACGGGGCTTCGGCGCGGGCCCAGGCGGGCAGGGACCGCCAGGCGCGGCGCACGGGGTCCGCGGCCGGGTGGTCGGGGGCCGTGGCGTGCAGGCGGGCCAGGGCGCGGGCGGCTTTCGCGGGGCCGCGCATCGGGGGCAGCGCGTGCGGGAGTTCGACGGTGGGCGTGGTGTGGAGGCGGGCCAGGAGGGCGGCCGCGGCCTCCCAGGGGGCGTCCTCGGGGTGCTCGGGGTCGACCGGGGTGCCGTGGGGCCAGAAGGTGACCAGGCGGTCGTGCAGCGGCGACGCCGTCGGCCGCAGGGGCGGCAGGAGGACGCCGGAGAGGGCCGGGTGGGCGGCCACGGCGACGCGCAGGGCGAGTTCGGCCGGGTCGGTGTCCGGGGCGTGGGCCTTCGCGACGGTGTCGCCGTGCCGGACCACGGTGGCGTCGGGGCGGTCGGCGAGGGTGGTGGCGCCGCAGACGCAGGCGATGCCGGGCGGATGGGCCGCACCCCTGGCTTCGGCCCGGAGCGCGGGAAGCAAGGGCGTGGTCACCCGCCCGAGCCTACGGGTCCGCCGGGGTTCCCGGGGCACAAAAGTGCCGCGTGCAGCTCCCCAGCTGCACGCGGCATTTGTGCCGTCCGCCGCACCCCCGTCCCCACGGGGTTTCATGGCCGGATGTCCCCGCCCGGACCGCTCTTCCGGGCCTGGGGGCGCCGCTCAGCGCCCCAGCATCACGCCCACGGACGACGCTTGTGTGACCACCGCGTCCCAGCCGCCGAAGACGACGACGAGAAGGGCCGCGAGAGGGAGGACCATGGCGGTCGCCACCAAGGGGTGGCGACGGCCGGCCGCCGGGCTGCCGAACGCGTCGGCCCTGCCGATCCGTGCGCGGAGCGCTGTCGTCCGCGATGCCGTGTCCGCCATGGTCCTCTCCCGGTCAAGATCTTGAGTTCTAAATCGTGTTGTCCTTGCCTTGAGCTGTGGCAGCGGCGGGTGCCTGACCTCGGGGGACGAGTGCTGCACCCGCCGCTTGACCTCAAATCTACGATCGGCTGCGCCCCCGGTCGTCATGCCCTCGTACCGATTGCCGGGCCTCCCGGAGGATGAGCGCTCCCACCGCGTGTACTCCCCTGGGTGGAGACGGGGACCTAGGTCTCGGGGTCTTCCCGGAGGGGACGGCTCTTCTCCGCCGCTTCCGACGCCTCCTCTCGCGGAACCGGCTGTTCGACCAGCGCCAGGACCCGCGTCGCCATGAAGCGCGCGGTGCGAACCACGGAGCCGGAGCGGGTGACTTCGCTCACTTCCACCACTCCCCTGCGCACCGCCGTCTCCACCCTGCGGCCTGCCCGGCTCGCCACCACCTCGTACGTACGCGTCGTGTCACCGGCGTCCACGACTATCTCGACCCGATCGCCCTTCATGGGCCCAATCCCCCTTCTGCGACGGGTGGTTGGGGATGCGCGCGACATCAAGCCGCCCTGTTTCCGCGCTCCCTGACCACCTTTCAAGTTTCCCACCCGGCACTGACAATCGAATGGGACGAGAGGGCGCGGCCTCTGCGCGCACCCGGGCGCGGAAACGTAAGCTGTGGCTCGTCAGACGGACCGGGCAGCAGCGGGGATGAACATGGCGATGATGCGCCTGAGGCGCGAGGACCCGCGCGTCGTCGGCTCGTTCAGGCTTCACAGACGGCTCGGCGCGGGCGGGATGGGCGTCGTCTACCTCGGTTCCGACCGGCGTGGGCAGCGGGTCGCCCTCAAGGTGATCAGGCCGGATCTGGCGGAGGATCAGGAGTTCAGGTCGCGGTTCGCGCGCGAGGTGTCCGCCGCGCGGCGGATCCGGGGCGGCTGCACCGCGCGGCTCGTCGCCGCCGATCTCGACGCCGAGCGCCCGTGGTTCGCGACGCAGTACGTGCCCGGGCCCTCGCTGCACGACAAGGTCGCCGAGGAAGGGCCGTTGGCCGCCGCGGACGTGGCCGCCGTCGGGGCAGCGCTGTCCGAAGGGCTCGTCGCCGTCCACGAGGCGGGGGTCGTGCACCGTGACCTCAAACCGTCGAACATCCTGCTGTCCCCGAAGGGGCCGCGGATCATCGACTTCGGTATCGCGTGGGCGACCGGCGCCTCGACGCTGACGCATGTGGGGACCGCGGTCGGCTCCCCCGGCTTCCTCGCGCCCGAGCAGGTGCGCGGCGCCGCCGTCACGCCCGCCACCGACGTCTTCGCCCTCGGGGCGACGCTCGCGTACTCCGCGATGGGCGACTCGCCTTTCGGGCACGGCAGTTCGGAGGTCATGCTCTACCGCGTCGTGCACGAGGAGGCGCAGCTGCACGGGGTGCCGGACGCGCTGGCGCCGCTGCTGCGCGCGTGCCTCGCCAAGGACCCGGAGGAGCGGCCCAGCACGCTGCAACTGTCGCTGCGGCTCAAGGAGATCGCGGCGCGTGAGGCGCAGGGGCTCGGCGAGGTGCGGCCGCCCGCGCCGCGGACCGCCGAGCAGGACCGGCCGACGGGGCGGCTCGTCGAGGACGGTCACACCGAGCGCACCCAGCGGCGTACGCAGCCGGGCACGCCCGCGCCGCGGCCCAGCAACGGCCGGACGGGCGGCGGTTCGGGTCCGCGCAGCACCACGTCCCGGTCGGGCTCCAGGCCCGCTCCGCGCAGTGGTGCCGGGCGGCCCGCTCCCCGTACGAACGGGACGGGCGCGGGCAAGAAGCTGCGGCCGGCGAACCCGCGGCTGCTGCGGCAGCGGCTCTTCGTGTTCGTCGTCGTGACGCTGCTCGTGGCGCTCGCCATCGCGGCGGCTCAGGGCTGCCAGGGCCCGTCGCGCGGGCTCGGCGTCGACAGCGGCGTACCGCGTGTCTCACATGCCGTACAGGACCCCGGTCACAGCTCCGGGCGGCCGGTGGCCACCGCGTAGAAGGCGACGGCGGCCGCTGCGCCCACGTTGAGCGAGTCGACGCCGTGGGCCATCGGGATGCGGACCCATTCGTCCGCCGCCATCAGGGCCTTCGTGGAGAGCCCCTCGCCCTCGGCGCCGAGCATCAGGGCGACCCGGTCCATGCGGTGCGGGGCGACCTCGTCCAGGGACTTGGCCTGGTCGGCGGGGGTGAGGGCCAGGAGGTTGAAGCCCGCTTCGCGGACCGTCTCCAGGGACTTGGGCCAGGCGTCGAGGCGCGCGTACGGGACCGAGAAGACGGCGCCCATGGAGACCTTGACCGAGCGGCGGTAGAGCGGGTCCGCGCAGTCCGGTGAGAGCAGCACGGCGTCCATGCCGAGCGCCGCGGCGGAGCGGAAGATCGCGCCGATGTTGGTGTGGTCGTTGACCGACTCCATGACGACGATGCGGCGGGCCGTCGTGAGGAGTTCCTCGGCCGTCGGGAGCGGTTTGCGCTGCATGGAGGCGAGGGCGCCGCGGTGCACGTGGTAGCCGGTGACCTGTTCGGCCAGGTCGGGGGCTACCGCGTAGACCGGGGCGGGGACCTCGTCGATGACGTCGCGCATGACGTCGACCCACTTCGCGGAGAGCAGCATCGAGCGCATCTCGTAGCCGGCCTGCTTGGCGCGGCGGATGACCTTCTCGCCCTCCGCGATGAACAGGCCCTCGGCCGGTTCGCGCTTGCGGCGCAGTTCTACGTCGGTGAGGCCCGTGTAGTCGCGCAGGCGCGGGTCGGCGGGGTCGTCGATGGTGATGAGACCTTGGGGTTCTGCCACGGGTCGATACTGCCTTGTTCTGGGTGTGGTGCCAACGGCTCGGGACAGGTCGCGTTACCGCGGGTTACGGTCGGGGCCCTCGTTCACCACGGCGCCGATGACGATGACGGCCGGGGGCTTGACGCCTTCCGAGACCGCCGTCTCGCCGACGGTGGCGAGCGTGGCGTCGACGCGGCGCTGGGCGGCCGTGGTGCCCTCCTGGATCAGCGCGACGGGGGTGTCCGCCGGCTTTCCGTGGGCGATCAGGGCCTCGGCGATCTTTCCGATCTTGTCGACGCCCATGAGGATGACCAGGGTGCCGGTCAGCCTGGCCATCGCCGACCAGTCGACCAGGGAGCGCTCGTCGTCGGGCGCCACATGGCCGCTGACCACGGTGAACTCGTGGGCGACGCCGCGGTGCGTGACCGGGATGCCGGCCGCGCCCGGGACCGAGATCGAGCTGGAGATGCCGGGGACGACCGTGACCGGGATGCCCTCGGCCGCGAGGGCCTGGGCCTCTTCCATGCCGCGGCCGAAGACGTACGGGTCGCCACCCTTGAGACGGACGACGGCCTTGCCCTGCTTGGCGTGGTCGATGAGCGCCTGGTTGATGGCCTCCTGGACCATCTGCCGGCCGTACGGGATCTTCGCCGCGTCGATCACCTCGACGTGCGGCGGGAGTTCGTCGAGGAGGTCGCGCGGGCCGAGGCGGTCGGCGATCACGACGTCGGCCTCGGCGAGCAGGCGGCGGCCACGGACCGTGATGAGGTCCGGGTCGCCGGGGCCGCCGCCGACCAGGGCGACGCCCGGGGTGCGCTCCTTGTGGACCGAGACCGTGCCGTCGCGCAGCGCCTCGACGAGGGCGTCGCGGATGGCGGCGGTGCGGCGCGGGTCGCGGTCGGCGGCCTCGGAGGACAGGACGGCGACGGTGACGCCTTCGGTGCGGCCGGTGGCCGGGGTCCAGGCGGTGGCCGCGTCGGCGTCGTCGGAGCGGACGCACCAGGTGCGGGTGCGCTCCGCTTCGGCGGAGGCCTCGTCGTTGGCCTTGCGGTCGGCCGTGGCGATCAGGACGTACCAGGCGTCGGCGAGGTCGCCCTCCTCGTAGCGGCGCCTGACCCAGGTGATCTCGCCCGCGTCCGCCATGGCCTCCACGGAGGGGGTGGCCGACGGGGAGATCAGGGTGATGTCCGCGCCCGCCGCGATCAGGGCCGGCAGGCGGCGCTGGGCGACCTGGCCGCCGCCGATGACGATCGTCTTGCGACCGGTCAGGCGCAGGCCTACGGGGTATGCGGGGTGCTGTGCGGCGGGCATGTCGTGTGGCTCCCGGGGCGAGCGTGCGGGTGGGGCTGCGTCTTTGGAGCCCGGTGTTCGTGTGCTGCTGTGCTGGTGCGGTCAGCTTATGTCGTGGCCTGATCGCACGGCTGGTCGGCACTGGAGGGCTGTGCCCACCCGTCCGCCGTGCGGAACGCCTGCCCACAGCCGGTGCGGGCAGGCGTTCCCGTGGTGCGGAGCCGACTACTTCTCTGTGACGCCCGCCGAGTCGAACGTGGCCACCTCGTGCATCGCCCGGGCCGCGCTCTGGACGATCGGGAGGGCGAGCAGGGCGCCCGTGCCCTCGCCGAGGCGGAGGTCCAGGTCGACCAGGGGGCGCAGGCCCAGCTTGTTGAGCGCGGCGACGTGGCCGGGTTCGGCACTGCGGTGGCCCGCGATGCAGGCGGCCAGGACCTCGGGGGCGATGGCGCGGGCGACCAGGGCGGCCGCGCCGGCGCTGACGCCGTCGAGGATGACCGGCGTGCGGAGCGAGGCGCCGCCGAGAAGCAGGCCGACCATGGCCGCGTGCTCCAGGCCGCCGACGGCCGCGAGGACGCCGATGGGGTCCGCCGGGTCGGGCTGGTGGACCTCGAGGGCGCGGCGCACGACCTCGATCTTGCGGGCGTGGGTCTCGTCGTTGATGCCGGTGCCGCGGCCGGTGACCTCGGCCGGGTCGACCTCGGTGTAGACGGAGATCAGGGCCGCCGACGCCGTGGTGTTGGCGATGCCCATCTCACCGGTCAGGAGCGCCTTGTTGCCGGCGGAGACGAGGTCGCGGGCGGTCTCGATGCCGACCTCGATGGCCGCCTTGACCTCCTCGCGGGTCATGGCCTGGCCGGTCGTCATGTCGGCGGTGCCCGCGCGGACCTTGCGGGGCAACAGGCCGGGCGTGGCCGGGAGTTCGGAGGCGACGCCCACGTCGATGACGCAGACCTCGGCGCCGACCTGGTTCGCGAAGGCGTTGCAGACCGCGCCGCCGCCGAGGAAGTTCGCGACCATCTGGCCGGTCACCTCCTGGGGCCACGGGGTAACGCCCTGGGCGTGGACGCCGTGGTCGCCCGCGAAGATCGCGACGGCCGCGGGCTCCGGGATCGGCGGCGGGCACATCCGGGACAGGCCGGACAGCTGCGCGGAGATGATCTCCAGCATGCCGAGCGCCCCGGCGGGCTTCGTCATGCGCTTCTGCCGCTCCCACGCCTCGCCGAGCGCCTTGGCGTCCAGCGGGCGGATGTTGGAGACGGTCTCGGAGAGCAGGTCGTGCGGGTCCTCGCCGGGCAGGGCGCGGCGGCCGTACGTCTCCTCGTGGACGACCCAGGACAGCGGGCGGCGCTTGGCCCAGCCGGCCTGCATCAGCTCGGGCTCGTCCGGGAACTCGTCGACGTAACCGACGCAGAGGTACGCGACCACTTCGAGGTGGTCGGGCAGGCCCAGCGTGCGGACCATCTCGCGCTCGTCGAAGAAGCTGACCCAGCCGACGCCGAGGCCTTCGGCGCGGGCCGCGAGCCACAGGTTCTCGACCGCGAGCGCGGAGGAGTAGGGGGCCATCTGCGGCTGGGTGTGGCGGCCGAGGGTGTGGCGGCCGCCGCGGGTCGGGTCGGCGGTGACCACGATGTTCACGGGGGTGTCGAGGATGGCCTCGATCTTCAGTTCCTTGAACTGCTTCGCGCGGCCCTTCGGCAGGGACTTGGCGTACGCGTCCTTCTGGCGCATGGCCAGTTCGTGCATCGTGCGGCGGGTCTCCGCCGAGCGGATGACGACGAAGTCCCAGGGCTGCGAGTGCCCGACGGACGGCGCCGTGTGGGCCGCCTCCAGGACGCGGAGCAGCACCTCGTGCGGGATGGGGTCGCTGCGGAAGCCGTTGCGGATGTCGCGGCGCTCGCGCATCACGCGCAGGACGGCCTCGCGCTCGGCGTCGTCGTAGCCGGGGGCCGCGGTGCCGGTCGCCTCGGCGGCGACGGGGTGGGGTTCGGGCTCGGGCTGCGGCTCGGGCGCGACCTCGATGAGTTCGGGCTCGTCGTCGGCGGCCGGCTCGGGGGCCTGCGTGGCGGCGGGGCCGCCGTCGCGGGGCGCGGGCACGACGGGCGCGACCTCGATGAGTTCGGGCTCCTCGGCGACGGGCTGCTCCGCGACCGGTTGCTCGGCGACCGGTTGCTCGGCGGCGGGCTGCTCGGCGCTCTCGGGGGCCGGGGCCTCCGCGACCGGCGCCTCGACGACGGGCGGCGGCTCCTCGGCCTGGACCTGTACGGGCTCCTCGGCCTGGACCGGTGCCGGCTCGGGTGCCGGCTCGGCGACAGCGACCGGCTCGGGCTCCGCGGGCTGCTCCGCCACCGGCTCGGCGGCCTCGGCGACCGGCTCCGCGACGGCGACCGGCTCCGGTGCCTGCGGGGTCTGCGCCTCGGCCACGTACTCGGGAGCGATCGGCTCCATCGCGCTCGGCTCCGCCGGGACGGGCTCGGGAGCGACGGGCTCGTCCGCGACCGGTTCAGCCGCCTCGGCCGGCTCCGGCAGCGGCGGTACGACCATGGCCTGCGGCGGCGTCGGCGCCAGGTGCGGCGTCGTCGGGACGATGCCGTCGACGGGGACGAACTGCCCGAGGGGCTGCTCGGGCGCGGCGGCGTACTGCCCCTGCTGCTCGCCCTGTCCGGCGTACGCGCCGACCGGGGTCGGCTCGGCGGTGGGGGCGAACTCCTGGCCGGCGTCCGGGGTCTGCGGGAACGGAACGTGCTGCTCCGCGTACGCCGCGGGGGCCGGCTCAGGGACGACCGTTTCTGCGGGCGCCGCGAGCGGCATCTCGTATCCGCCCTGCTGCTGCGGCTCGACCGGCTGCTGCTGGTGCTGCTGCTGCGGCGGGGCGGCCTCGGCGGGCTGCCACGGAGCGGCGCCCTGCGGCGGGATGTCGAGGTACTCGGGCCCGGTGGTGGGCGGGCCCGCCTGGCGCACCGGCATGGCGTGCGGCGGCGTCGCCTGCGCGGGGCCGCGGTCGGCGAGCGAGCGCACGGGGCCGCCGCCCGTCTCGGGCACGGGCGGACCCATGTGCAGGGGACGGCGCGCCGGGCCGCCCTGGCTCTGCATCTGCGGGACCTGCTGGGCCTGGGCGCCGACGGGCGTGTGCAGCGCGCCGAGGTCGTGGTGGCCGCTGTCGCGCCCCGCGGTCTCGTGCGGGCCCGGCTCGTGCCCGACGGGCTCGGCGGGCGCCGGGATGTACTGCTGCTGCGCCGGCGGCTGACCCCAGGCGCCCTGGGAGCCGGGCATCAGGAGGAGTTCGTCGTCCTCGGCGGTGGCGTCGGAGGGATCGAGGAAGGTGTACGCACCCGGGGCGGGAACGCCCGGCTGGTCCACCAAGCCTGCGTTCTCCGGCAGCCCCTCGCCCGGAACCTGACCGGTGTCGGTCATGCCTACCCCTCGCCCATCGATGAGAACTTGGCCGCTCCCGGCCGACCGCCGGGTATGCAACCCCCTTGACCGGAGCGGCGCGTCGACCGCCCGTCCTGATGAACGAGCGCACGCGCCGCGCGGCACGAACCGTCCCGGACAACACGCATTGTCCCGGTCGGATCGCGGCCACGGAACGTAGTTCGACCATGGCCTTCTGTGGACTGCGCCACGTTGCGCGTCCTCCGGTCGTTGCCGTACCACACACGCTCCAAAACTGGCGCGTTTTCAGGACATTGACGTACGAAAAATCTGACGTCCCGGTGCGGTACAACGATCGGCCAGCCTACCGCGCGCGTTGGGCCGTCAGGGTCACGGGTGGCGGTCCGGAAGCCGCCCGGACAGGAGGAACCCGACCGTCCGCTCCTTCTCCGTCCAGACGCGAGTGTCCAGTTCGACGGATTGCAGGAGGGCGCACTCGACGTCGTATCCGTGCTCCGTCAGGTCCCTGCCGATGAGTTCGGCGGCGTCGCGTGTCGCTGCGTGCGTGACGATGCGCGCGGGCCGGCGGTCGGCGACGGCCGAGACGACCGCCGCTCCCCCGCCGCCGACGCGGACGACATCGGGCTCGGGCAGGTCCTCCAGGTCGTGCGGCGCGGTGCCGTGCACGATCTGGGCCTGGACGCCGAAGCGGCGGGCGGTGGCGAGGGTGCGGGCGCAGGCGTCGGGGTCGCGGTCGACGGCGATGACGGCGGCGCCGAAGCGCGCGGCCTCCGCCGTGAACGCGCCGCTGCCGCAGCCGATGTCCCACACGAGGTCGCCCGACTTCGGCCCGAGGCGCGCGAGTTGGGCGGCGCGCAGCAGCTCCGTCTCACCCTCGCCGAAGGGGCCCGCGTAGGCGGCGGCGGGCAGCGCCCAGCCGCGCTGCGACGTGTCGGGGTCGCCGCCCGCGAGCCAGCCGCCGCCCTCGGGGGCGCCGGTGGTGACCGGGCCGCCGATGACGATGACGACGTTCGGGTCGCGCCAGCTGTGGTCGGCGGCCTTGTCGGAGGTGACGACGGTGACCTGTTCGCGCTCGGTGCCCAGTTCCTCGCAGATGACGAAGGTGCGATGCACGCCTTCGAGGAGGAGGCCGAGTTCGGCGGGGCCCGCGCCGGGCGAGGTGAGGACGGCGACCTTGGTGTGGGCGCGGCACACGTTCACCGCGCGTCGCAGGGTGCGCCGGTGTGCGACGACCACCTGGGCGTCGTCCCACGGCATGCCCGCGCGGGCGAAGGCCTGGGCGACGGAGGAGACGGCGGGCACGACTTCGACCTCGAGGCCGTACTCGGGTGCGCGCAGGGTCCGTACGACACCGAAGAAGCCGGGGTCGCCGTCCGCGAGGACCACGGCGGTACCGCGGTGGCCCGTGATGCGGCGGGCGGCCAGGGAGACGCTGCCGAGCCGGATCCGCTCGGCGCGCGCGGGCACCTCGGGCAGCGCCAGGTGGTGGGCCGCGCCGGCCACGAGGGTGGCAGCGCCGAGTGCGGAGCGGGCCGCCGCGGTCAGGGGCGAACCGTCCCAGCCGATCACCGTGACCCGGTCGGCCATCGTCGTCAGTCTCCAGGGTGTGCTCGGGTGCGTACGCGCAGCGGTACGCGGGTCATGGGCAGCCGCCGGGGACAGGGCCGGGCGGGGCACCGAGAGCGTACCTGCTGGGCCCGGGGACTTCCTGTGGGGTCAGTTCCAGTCCGAGAAGGCCGTGAAACCCCCGGCTTCGGCGAGCTGCTCGGTGACGCCCTCCAGGTCCTCGGGCAGCAGGCTCCATACGATGAAGTCGGTGCGGACCTCGACCCAGCTGCCGTCCTCGGTGCGGGTGCGCGCCATGCACGCGTTGCGCAGGACGCCCTCGCTGATGCAGCCGATCTTCTGGGCGACCTGCTGGGAGGCCGTGTTGTCGGCGGCGGTGCGCAGTTCGATGCGCTCGAAGCGCTGGTCGCGGAAGAGCCACTGGGCCATGGCGAGGGCGGCCTCGGAGGCGTAGCCCTCGCCGCGGGCCCAGGGGGCGACGATGTACGACAACTCGGTCGCGCGGACATGCCAGTTGGTCTTGGTGAGCTGGACGATGCCGACGAGGCGCTGGGTGAGGAACTCGGTGACGGCGAGGTCGAGTCCGGTGCCCGCGGCCCGCTCCTTCGGCGCGTACTCGTGGATCCAGCGGCGCGCGCCGTCCTCGGTGAACGGCTGGGGGACCGAGGTCCAGGCCGCGACCAGTTCGTCGTTCATCATCTCGGCGAGCGCGGGCACGTCGTCCTCGTCGAGCGGACGCAGCACCAAGCGCTCCGTGCTGATGGAGACCTCGGGGAAGGTGTTCGTCATGCGCCGCTCCGTCCGTGGATGAAGAGCCCAGCATGCAGCATGCAGGCACGTAACTGCACATGGGGGCCGCCCCTGTTGTCAGGTGCGGCCCCCATGCGGAGCGTTCCGGTCAGGCCGGCAGCACCGAGCCCTGGTACTTCCGCTCGATGAACTTCTTCACCTCGGGCGACGTGAGGAGCTCGGCGAGCTTCTTGACGCGCGGGTCGTCCTCGTCGCCCTTCTTGACGGCGAGGACGTTGTTGTACGGGTTGCCCTTCACGGACTCGAGAAGGATGGCGTCCTTCTTGGGGCTCAGGCCCGCGTCGAGCGCGAAGTTGTTGTTGACGGCGGCCACGTCGACGTCGTCCAGCGACCGCGGCAGCTGTGCCGCTTCGAGCTCCTTGAAGGTGAGGTGCTTCGGGTTCTCCGTGACGTCCTTGGGCGTCGCGTTCACCCCCGCGCCCTTCTTGAGCCCGATCAGGCCCTGGGAGGCGAGGAGTTCGAGCGCCCTCGACTCGTTGGTCGCGTCGTTGGGCAGCGCGACGGAGGCGCCGTCCCGCAGCTTCGCGATGTCCGCGGTCTTCTTGGAGTAGAAGCCGAGGGGCGGCAGGTAGACCTCGGTGACGGCGGTCAGCGTGGTGCCCTTGGACTTGTTGAAGTCCTTCAGGTAGGGCGCGTGCTGGAAGAGGTTGGCGTCGAGCTCGCCCTGCTGGAGTGCGGTGTTCGGCAGGACGTAGTCCGTGAACTCCTTGACCTCCAGGTCGAGTCCGGCCTTCTTCGCCAGCTTCTTCTGTACGTACGCGAGGACTTCGCCGGCCGGGGTCGGGGTGGCCCCGACGACGAGCTTGTCGCCCGCGCCCGCGCTGTCGCTCTTGTCGGACCCGCAGGCCGTGAGGCCGAGGACGAGCGCCCCGGCGATCACGGCGGCGGGCAGCGTGTACGCGCGCATCAGAAGGACGCCAGGACCGAGCCGTCGTACTTGTCGGCGATGAACTTCTTGACCTCGGGCGACGTGAGGAGCTTGGCGAGCTTCTTGACGCGCGGGTCGTCCTCGTTGCCCTTCTTCACGGCGAGGAAGTTCGAGTACGGGTTGTTCTTGGTCGACTCCAGGACGAGGGCGTCCTTGGCGGGCTTGAGGTCGGCCTCGATGGCGTAGTTGCCGTTGACCACCGCGGCGTCGACGTCCTGGAGGGAGCGCGCCGTCTGGGCGGCCTCGACCTCCTTGAACTTCAGGCCCTTGGGGTTCTTCGCGATGTCCGCCGGGGTCGCGCTGTTCCCGGCGCCGCCCTTGAGCGTGATGATCCCGTTGGCGTCGAGGAGCTTGAGGGCGCGGCCCTCGTTCACCGTGTCGTTCGGGACGGCGACGGTGGCGCCCTTCTTCAGGTCGTCGGCGCTCTTGACCTTGGAGGAGTAGAGGCCGAGCGGCTCCAGGTGGACCGTGACGACGGGCACGATGTCGGTGCCGTTCTTCTTGTTGAAGTCGTCGAGGTACGGCTGGTTCTGGAAGTAGTTGGCGTCGACGGAGCCGTCCTGGGTCGCCGTGTTCGGCGTGACGTAGTCCGTGAACTCCTTGACTTCGAGGTTGAGGCCGGCCTTCTTCGCCAGGTGGTCCTTGACGTAGTCGAGGATCTCGGCGTGCGGGACGGGGCTGGCCGCGACGACCAGCGGGTCGGACGCCTTGGCCTTGGTGTCGGCCTTGTCGGAGCCGCAGGCGGTGAGGCCCAGGGTGAGGGCGCCGGTGGCGAGGACAGCTGCGGTGATCTTGGTGGTGTTACGCACGAAAAGTGCCTTTCTCCATGGGTGGTGCAACCCGCCGGGTGGGGCGGGGAGTCAGGGGTTCAGCGGACCTTCGCGGTCGCGACCGTGGTGCGGCCCGCGAAGAGGTTGAAGCGGAGCGGTTCGCCGCCCTTGCCCGCACGGCGGTGCAGGACGCGGGCGCCGCTGTCGCCGGCGAGCTGGATGACGGCGATGACGACGGCGAGGATCGCGACGATGATCCACATCAGTTCGGTCTCGAACCGCTGGTAGCCGTAGCGGATCGCGAGGTCGCCGAGGCCGCCCGCGCCGACCGTGCCGGCCATCGCGGAGTAGCCGATGATCGCGATGATCGTCGTGGTGGTCGCCGAGATCAGCGACGGCAGCGACTCGGGCACGAGGACCTTGCGCACGACGGTCCAGGTGTTGCCGCCCATCGCCTGCACGGCCTCGATCAGGCCGCCGTCGACCTCGCGTACGGACGTCTCGACGAGCCGCGCGAAGAACGGGATGGCGCCGATGGCGAGCGGCACGATGGCGGCCTCGCGGCCGATGGTGGTGCCGACGACCCAGCGCGTGAAGGTCATCAGGGCGACCATCAGGATCAGGAAGGGCATCGAGCGGACGATGTTCACGACCTGTCCGATGACCTTGTTGGCCACGCCGTTCTGGAGCATCCCGCCGCGGTCGGTGAGGACGAGCAGGATGCCGAGCGGAAGACCGCCGACGACGGCGATCAACGTGGACCAGCCGACCATGTAGAGGGTGTCCCAACACGCCTGGGACAGCAGCGGCTGCATCTCCGACCAGGTCACTGGGTGACACCTTCCTTCAGCAGTACGGGCGCGTCGCCCTGGTGACCATGGATCTCGACCTGGAGGCCCTGCTCGCGCAGGAATCCGATCGGGACGACGTTCTCCTCGTAGCGGCCGGGCAGTTCGATGCGCATGCGGCCGACCTGCTTGCCCGCGACGGTGTCCATCGCGGCGCCGAGGATCGAGATGTCGACGTTGTAGGTGCGCGACAGCTGCGAGATGACCGGCTGGGTCGTCGACTCGCCGTGGAAGGTGACGTCGATGACGGTGCGGTCGGCGCCGGTGGCCTCGCCGCTGACCGGGAAGAGCGCGGCGGCGAGCTGGGAGCCCGGCGTCGCGAGGAGCTCGCTGACGGTGCCGGACTCGACGATCTGCCCGCGCTCCATGAGGGCGGCGGAGTCGCAGACGGTCTTGACGACGTCCATCTCGTGCGTGATGAGCAGGACGGTCAGGCCGAGCTGCCGGTTGAGGTCGCGCAGGAGCTGGAGGATCGAGCGGGTGGTCTCCGGGTCGAGGGCGCTGGTCGCCTCGTCGGAGAGGAGCACCTTCGGGTCGCCGGCGAGCGCGCGGGCGATGCCGACGCGCTGCTTCTGGCCGCCGGAGAGCTGGGCCGGGTAGGACGTGGCCTTGTCGGCGAGGCCGACGAGGTCGAGGAGTTCCAGCGCCTTGGCGGAACGTTCCTTCCCCGACGTGCCGAGGATCTCGAGCGGCAGCTCGATGTTGTCCTGGACGGTGCGCGAGGAGAGCAGGTTGAAGTGCTGGAAGACCATGCCGATCCGGCTGCGCGCCGCGCGCAGTTCCTTGCCGGCGCGCGGGCCGCGGCCCGCGAGGGCGGTGAGGTCCTGGCCGGCGACGGTCACGGTGCCGGAGGTGGGGCGTTCGAGCAGGTTCACGCAGCGGATCAGCGAGGACTTGCCGGCACCGGACTGGCCGATGACGCCGTACACCTCGCCTTCGCGCACGTGCAGGTCGACGCCGTCGAGGGCGGTGACCTCTCGGCCGCGCGAGCGGTAGACCTTGGTGAGGCCCTGGGTGGTGATCACTGGGGTTTCCGTCACTGTCGAGTGCCGGGCACGGGTGGCGCCGGGCACGGGGCAAACATTCGGGAACTTGGGGGAGTTTCCGGGCGCGGCAGGCTCTCGCTCGTGGCGTGTGCCGGTACGGGATCAGTGGTCGCGGATCCGTACGGAGAAGCTGTGCGCGGGCGCGCGGGTCTCGCTTCGGGGCGCGAGAACAGGCGGTGCGGGGGCCCTCAGAAGGCGCACATTCGACACATACAACGAGCACCGGGCGTCATCGTCGCCTCGGTCGCAAGGGTGCGGCTGCTCGTCGTGGTCATGCGGGAAAGTAAAGCAGACGTGAGGGCGTGGACCGCCCGCCCTGTCCGAATAGCGGACAGGGCTGGACGCCCGGAACGGCACGTCAGGGAGTGGCGGTGAGCTCCACTCCGGCCTCGGTGGCCAGTGCGGACACGGCCGAGAGGTCCTTCACCACGACGTCCGCGACGAGCTCGTGGGCCTCGTGCGTTGTGGCCAAGGCCACGGTCGTCATGCCGCCGGCGCGGCCCGCGGCCAGTCCGGCCGGCGCGTCCTCGAAGACCACGCAGCGGGCGGGGTCCGCGCCGAGCTTCTCGGCGGCGAGCAGGAAGGGCTCCGGGTCGGGCTTGCCGCGGGTGATGTCGTCGGCGGCGATGAGCAGCGGCGGCTCGATGCCCACGGCGGCGAGACGGGCCTCGGCCAGGCGGCGGGTCGCGGAGGTGACGACGGCCCAGCGGCCCGCGGGCAGCGAGGCGAGCAGGTCGAGGGTGCCGGGCAGGACGTGGGTGCCGCCGTTGGGCACGTCCTCGACCTCAAGGTCCTCGATGCGGGCCACGGCCGCGGGCACGGTCTCGGCGGGCAGCAGGTCGGCGGCGATCTCGGCGGCGGGGCGGCCGTGCAGCTCGACCTTCGCGAAGTCCTCGGCGGTGATCCCGTACTCCTGCGCCCACCGGCTCCAGCAGCGGTACACCGACTCCATGGACGAGAGCAGGGTTCCGTCGTTGTCGAACAGCAGGGCGTCAGCGGTGATCTTCATGTTTGCCAAGGCTACGGGGGTAGCTGGGGGCGGGCGCAGCGGGCCTTTTGGCCCGTAATAGGCTCACGGCCATGCTTGATGTCCTGACCCTGGTGACGGGTCTCGCCGCGCTCGCGCTCGCCGCGTGGTGCGGTTTCGCCGCCTCCCGCGACCAGCCGACCAAGGACTGGCACTTCATCGGCATGGCCGTGGTGTCCGTGCTCGCGCTGGTCCAGCTCGTGGTCGGGATCGTGCAGCTGGCCCGGGGCGAGAAGCCGGAGCAGGGCACGACGATCTTCGTCGCGTATCTGATCGGGGCGTTCGCGTGCGTGCCGGCGGCGGGGTTCATGTCGCTCGCCGAGCGCACCCGCTGGGGGTCGGTGACGGTCGCCGCGGGCGGCGTCGTCCTGGCCGTCCTCGAAGTACGGCTCTACGACATCTGGGGAGGATGAGGTGGCTGTGACCTCTTCGGAGAAGGACACCGGGGCGCGGAAGTCCGGCGAGCGGCAGCGGCTGATTGGCGGCCCGGGCATCGTGCTCGTATGGCTCTACGGGGTGATGGTCGTCGGCGCCGTGTCGCGGTCCGTCTTCCAGATCTCGACGCAGTTCGACAAGGCGCCGCTCGCGTACTCACTGTCGGCGGTGGCGGGGCTCGTCTACTGCTTCATCACGTACTCGCTGGTCCGCGGCGGGGACTCGGCGCGGCGGGCCGCTTTCGTGTGCTGCGCCCTGGAGTTGGCGGGCGTGCTGATCGTGGGCGCGTGGACGGTCGTCGACCCGTCGGCGTTCCCGGACCAGACCGTGTGGTCGGACTTCGGGATGGAGTACCTGTTCATCCCGGTGCTGCTGCCGCTCACCGCCATGTACTGGCTGCGCAAGGGCGTGCTGCGACAGCAGCAGCCGGAAGCCACTCTTTAGATCTTTACGCGGCTGCTCAGGCGCTCGTGGCGAAGGCGCCCGCCTCCGCGTCCTTCGCCAGCGTCACCAGCGTGAGGCGCTCGTCCACCTTCTTGGTGGAGACCGGCGCGTAGCCGTGCTTGCGGTACAGGCGCAGGTTGTGCTCGCTGCGGTGGCCCGTGAAGAGCTGGTAGCGCTTGGCGGTGCCGGGCGCCGCGAGGTCGGACTCGATGGCCGCCAGGAGCCGGCCGCCCAGGCCGTGGCGCTGCATGCGCGGGTGCACGATGAGCTTGTTGATCCGGGCGGTGCCGTCGGCGTCGATCGTGCCGCGCACCGACGCGACCACTTCGTCGCCGAGGCGCGCCACCAGGACGCTGCCGCCCGACAGTTCGGCCCTGACCGAGTCGAGGGACTGGGTCAGCGGCTCGATCGTGTAGTCCCCGTAGAGCTGCGCCTCGCTCTGGTAGCAGAGGTACTGCAGCTTGAGGATCTGCTCGGCATCCGCTTCGGTCGCCGCAGAGATGGTCACGCTCATGCCCATGTGTGCATGCCTCCCGCTCACCTGTCCCGCCGGTTGTCCCTCACCCTTTTCCCCGGCGGGCCGTGAGCGCAACCTCGGAGGCCATGATTCTGCGCAGGCATCCCAGACATCTGGAACGTTCCGGCCCAAGACTGCCCTGTGACATACCCAACTCGCCTGCGATCTCACGGTAGGTGAGGTCGTGCGGGGACAGGAGTGCGCCGATGAGGCGGGGGCAGCGTCCGGGGAGTCGCCGGACGGCGGCGTGCAGTGCCCGGGTCCGTTCGCGGGCCAGGATGCGCTGCTCGGGGTCCGACTCGGCGGTGTCGGCGGCGGGTTCGGTGGCGTACGGCAGCTCGTGGCGGGTGGTGCTGCGCCGGCGGCGGGCCTCCGAGCGGACCGTCGCCGTGAGCCAGGCGGCCGGGTCGGGCGGCGGGCCCTGGGTGCCGAGGCGCTCCAACAGGCGCAGCCAGACGGTCTGTTCGAGGTCACGGGCCTCGTCGGTCCCGTCGGCGGCTGTCGGCAGTTCGGCGCGGACCTCCGCGGCGAGCAGCGGGCGCAGGGTCGCGATCACCATGTCGTACGTCATGCCGGGCGGGACGCGGCCGCCCCGGCGCGTGGTTGCCGGGGCGGACGCCTGTCACTCCAACCGGCGCCTGCGGATCAGCCGTTGACGAAGTCCTCGCGGGCGAGGAGGCCGGTGTCGCAGTTGTCGGTGAAGACGCCGTCGATGCCGGTGGCGAAGTAGGTCTTGAAGGCGCCGAACGCGTCGCCGTATGCGTTCGGGTCGGTGCCCTTCTTGAAGTCGGCGGGCAGGAAGGTGTTCTCGTTGCGCATCGTGTAGGGGTGCAGGATCAGCCCGGCGTCGTGTGCGTCCTTGACGAGCGTGGTCGGCTGGGTGAGCTTGCCCGAGGCGTCCTTGGGGATGATCAGGTCCAGGGTGGGGCCGATGCCCTGCGCGTACGTCGCGATCTCCGCGAGGCCCTTCGGCGTGATCAGGTCGGCGACGGTGCGCGGGTCGCCGCTGTCGACGAAGTCCGCGGGCCGGGAGGACGCCGTGGAGAGCAGGACGGCGAGGGGGTTGTCGACGAGCTTGTTCATGCGCTGGATGCTCGTCGGCTCGAAGGACTGGATGATGACGGGCGAGTTCTTCCTGTGCAGTCCGTGCGCGCGCAGGATCCTCGCGAGGCGCTCCTCGACGCCGAGGCCGAGCTTGCGGAAGTAGGTGGGGTGCTTGAGCTCCGGGTAGATCCACACCTCGCGGCCGCGCTTCCTGCTCTGCTCGGCGCGCCAGGCGAGGGCTTCCTCGAAGGTGGGGATCTCCCAGCGGCCGTCGTAGAGGGTGTTGCGCTGGCGGGTCGCCGGGATGCGCTCCTTGGCGCGCAGCGTCTTCAGTTCGGCGAGCGTGAAGTCCTCGGTGAACCAGCCGGTCGTGGAGACGCCGTCGAGGATCTTCGTGGTCTTGCGGGACGCGAACTCGGGGTGCGCGGAGACGTCCGTGGTGCCGCCGATTTCCGGCTCGTGACGGCATACGAGGTGGCCGTCCTTGGTCGGGACGAGGTCGCCGGCCTCGATGATGTGGGCGCCCATGTCGAGGGCCAGTTGGTACGAGCCCAGGGTGTGCTCGGGCCGGTAGCCGCTGGCGCCGCGGTGGCCGATGATCGTCGGCACGGGCAGGGCCTTGTATCCCCGGCCGTTCACGGACCGGTCCGCGTGAGACGCGTCACTGTCGCGGTCGGCGGCTCTCGCGGTTCCCGGCACGGCGAGGGCTGCCGCACCCGTGCCCAGGACCGCGGCCCCGAGCAGCGAACGCCGGCCCACTCCCCCGCCGGTCTGCGACTCATGTGCCTGTTGTGCCTTCTTGTTCCCCATGAAGCACTCCTCCCGCCCAGTAATGCCCTGCGACTGCCTTGCACCTGTCAAAGCGGGACCGATGGTAGGTGGGCGGGAGTGACGAACGGGAGACCTCGGACGGAACGTCAGGGTGCGTCGCGGTGGCCGGTGGGGGTCACGTGTGTGTCAACGGGGTGCGACGGCAGGTGAACCACGTCAACTCTGCGTATCCAGTCGGTGAACCCGATGTGCAAGGGGTACCCGCCCGCGAGTATCGTCCTCACCTGCACAGACCCCGCACCACTTCCCTGTCCATTCCTTGAAAACCGGAGGGCCCGTTGTCCCGCTTCGCGCTCATCAAGGCAGTGCTCGGACCGATCATGCGCCTGATGTTCCGTCTCCGGACGGAAGGCGCCGAGAACATTCCGGGGAACGGTCCCGTCATCCTGGCGGGCAACCACCTGACGTTCATCGACTCGATGATCCTGCCGCTCGTCTGTGACCGGCAGGTGTTCTTCATCGGCAAGGACGAGTACGTCACCGGCAAGTCCCTCAAGGGCCGCCTCATGGCGTGGTTCTTCACCGGGGTCGGCATGATCCCGGTCGACCGCGACGGCGCGAACGGCGGCGTGGCCGCGCTGATGACCGGCCGCCGCGTCCTCGAGGACGGCAACATCTTCGGCATCTACCCGGAGGGCACCCGCTCCCCCGACGGACGCCTGTACCGCGGCCGCACCGGTATCGCGCGGCTGACCCTGATGACCGGCGCGCCCGTCGTGCCGTTCGCGATGATCGGCACGGACAAGCTCCAGCCGGGCGGTGCGGGGATGCCGCGTCCGGGGCGGGTGACCGTGCGCTTCGGCGAGCCGATGGAGTTCTCGCGCTACGACGGCATGGGCCGCGACCGGTACGTGCTGCGGGCCGTGACCGACTCCGTGATGACCGAGGTCATGCGGCTTTCCGGCCAGGAGTACGTGGACATGTACGCCACGAAGGCGAAGGCCGCGTAGCGCCTCGGGAAGCTGATCGGAGCCCCGGCCCACCGGAGATGTCCGGCGGGCCGGGGCTCTGTCGTGTGCGGCCGCGGGTCACTGTTCCAGGCGCTGGCCGCGCAGCAGGAACCACGCCGCGACGGCCGTCGCCAGGAGGACGGCCGCGCCGACGCCGGCCGCGACCTGGAGACCGTCGACGAAGGCGGTCTGGGCCGAGCCGAGCAGCTCCTGCGCCTGGGCCGCCGGCAGCGAGCCGACAGCGTCGACCGCTCCGCCGAGGGACTCGTGGGCGGCCGACGCCACGTCCGCCGGGGTGCCCGGCGGCGCCGTGAAGCCCGCGTAGACGCCCGTGACGATCGAGCCGAGTACGGCGATGCCGAGGGCCGCGCCCAGTTCGTACGCCGTCTCGGAGACCGCGGACGCCGCGCCCGCCTGCTCCTTGGGCACGCTGGAGAGGATCACGTCGGCCGTCACCGTGAACGAGAAGCCCGCGCCGACGCCGACGACCAGGAGCACCGTGCCGAGCAGCGGGTAGCCGGTCGACTGGCTCAGCGTCGTGAGCGCCGCGAGGGCGAGGCCCACCGCGGCGAGGCCGCCCGCGACGACGGACCGCACGGAGAAGCGGCGCGCGACCGTACCGGCGACCAGTCCGGCCGCCACCGCGCCGACAGCGGCCGGGAGTTCGGCGAGCCCCGCCTCGAACGGCTCGCGGCCCTGCACCAGTTGGAGGAACTGGGACAGGAAGAAGACCAGGCCCGACAGGCCGAGGATGGTCAGCAGGTCGGCGAGGACCGCTCCGGAGAAGCCGCGGTTGCGGAACAGGCGCATGTCCAACAGCGGTGAGGAAAGGGTGAGTTGGCGCCGCACGAAGTAGGTGAGCGCGGCGATGCCGATGACCGCGGACACGGCCACGTCCCCGCTCACGCCGTGCGCCGCCGCTTCCTTGACGGCGTAGACGACAGCGATCATTCCGATGAGGGAGAGGGCGACGCTCGCCAGGTCCCAGGGGCCGTGCACCGGGTTCTTCGACTCGGGGATGAGCTTGATGCCGACGACGACCAGGACGGCCATCACGGGCAGGTTGATCAGGAAGACCGAGCCCCACCAGAAGTGTTCGAGCAGGAAGCCGCCGACGACCGGGCCGACCGCCGCGCCGGCCGAGGCCATGGCGCCCCAGATGCCGACGGCGAGGGACCGCTCGCGCGGGTCGTGGAAGATGTTGCGGATCAGGGCGAGGGTCGACGGCATCAGCGTCGCACCGGCCACGCCGAGCAGGGCGCGCGCCAGGATCATCAACTCCGGTGACGTGGCATAGGCGTTGAGCACCGAGACCGCGCCGAACGCGACCGCGCCGGTCAGCAGCAGCTTCTTGCGGCCGATGCGGTCACCGAGGCTGCCCATGGAGACGAGCAGTCCGGCGATGACGAACGAGTAGACGTCGCCGATCCACAGCAGCTGCGTACCGGAGGGCTTGAGGTCCTCGCTGATGTAGGGGGTCGCGAGGCCGAGGACGGTGGCGTCCACGGCGACGAGCAGCACGGCGAGCACGAGGACGCAGAGGGCGAGCCACCGTCCGGGGCGTGCCACCTCCGTCGCCGGGGTGCTCTGTCGGGTGCTGGTCATGGTTCCACGCTCCGTCGTGCGCCGCCGAGCAGCAGCTCGGCGATCATGAATTGGAAGTCCTTCGCCGCCACGCGGCCGTCCATGACGGCCCAGGCGCCGCTGCTGATGAGGCCGTACAGGGCCTCGGTCAGCCAGGCGGGTGTCAGGTCGATGCGGAACTCGCCGTCCTCCTGGCCGCGCCGGAACAGTGCTCCTATGCGGGCGTCCAGGCGGGCCCAGCCCTCGTTCTGCTCCTCGCCCTCGAAGAGCTGGTTCTCGGTGACGAGGAACGCGAGCAGGGGGGCGGACGGCTCGATCGCACCGATGAGGCGGCGCAGCGCGTCCTCGGCGCGGCCGTCCTCCGGGCGGGCCCGGTCGAGCGCTGCCTCGCACTCCCGGATACCGAGGTCCTCCAGGGCGCGGACGAGGGCGTCGCGGCCCGCGAAGTGGCGGTGGAGGGTGGCGCGACTGATGCCCGCGGCCCGCGCGACCTCGTCCATCGTGGCCGTGGACTTGCGGGTGAGCAGGGCGGCGGCGCTGCGCAGCATCTGATCGCGATCGACTGACATGAGACAAGAGTAGACCGAATGAGACGTTGATGTCTCATTCTTGAGGAGGAGGGACTCCGGTGGCCGGGGCGCTCACGCGGTGTTACGACTGTCGGAGCGTTCGTCGGGACGTTCAGGAGCTCCGGGAGGCAAGGGCATGGGGTGCTGCATCTTCGCGGCGATGGCGGCGATCGGACCGCGGGTCGCGCTCGTCATCACCTGGCTGTTCACGAATCTCGTGGACCGCGCCTTCACCGGGGTCCTGCTGCCGCTGCTCGGCCTGATCCTGCTGCCGTGGACGACCTTGGGGTACGTCCTCGCGTACGCGCCCGTCGTCGGCGTCGGCGGCATCGGCTGGGTGGTGGTCCTCTTCGGGCTGCTGCTCGATCTGTCGAGCTACGGGGGCGGGGCGCGCTCCCGCCGCTGAGTCTTCCGTCGGCCCGCCGTCACGGTGTCCAGGCCGCGTCGCTGAGCGCCGCCGACACCTCCTGCGTATAGCGGGCGCAGGCCAGCCACGTACGGGCGAACGCGCCCTCGTCGGCCGGGGCGAGGCGGCCGAAGGCGTCCCGGCCCCGGTCGGCCGCCGCGCGGTGCAGGGCGTCGAGCAGCTCGGCCGCCGTGGGCAGGCCTGCCGTCCGCAGCGCCTTCACATCGGTGTCCGGGGCCCCCAGGGTGAGGGCGCGGCGGCCCGCCACCACCGCCTGGTCGACGCGGCGGCGCAGCGGATGGGTGGGTGCGGGCGGTGTCGGAACCGGGGCGGCAAGCGCGGGCGCGGGCTCCGTCGCGGGGACGTCCGCGCGCGTGAGGCGGTCCAGGCCCAGGTCGTGCAGGGCGCCGGAGGGCAGGCGCACAGCCAGCAGGGCCGCGCGGGCGTGGGCGGCCGGGACGAGGCGGGCGATGACGCGCAGGCGGGTGCCGGGGGCGGCGGCGAGCAGGGCGAGGTTGTCCCGGTGGGCGAAGGCCGGGTCGTCGTGTGCCGCGGTGAGCCGTACGGGCACTCCTTCGCACTCGGCGACCAGGCAGTCGCCTCCCCGCTCGCGGGCGACGCCGTGCAACGTCACGTCCAGGAAGAGCAGGCCGTGGGGCGAGGTACGGGCGCGGGCGGCCTGTTCGGCGACGGGCACGGACCACAGGGCGGCGAGCGGCTGCTCGGTCCAGTCGGCGCCGCGGGCCCGGGCCGCCTGCACGGACTTGCCGGCGCCGAGCCGCCCGTCCTGCGCCACGGTCGCACCGGAGACGGTCAGGCCGGCCCGGGACAGTTCGCGCGCGGTGAGCGACGTGTCGCCGATCCGGACCGCGCGATCGGCGACGGCGCGGGCCCGGGCCGCGGTGCCGGGGGCGAGGTCAGGGACCGTGCAGAGCCGGCCGTCGGCGTCGACGGTCCAGGTGACGCAGCCCGCGTGCCCGGCGGCGGTGAGCACCGGTTCCGTGAACAGGCCGTACAGGCGCAGCGAGCCCGCCGGGGTGTAGCTGCGGCGGGCGGCGCCGCGAGCCGCCTCGTCGCCGGGGTCCCGGGTCAGGGCGTGGGTCGTGGCGAGCAACTCGGTGAGCGCGTCGGCCAGTTCGGCGGTGCGGTGCGCCGGGTCGGCGGCGCGGGCCGCCCGTACGCCGTTCACCACGCGGATCGCGGCGGCGGCCGGGCGGTGCAGTCCGGCGACCTTGCCGACGTGGGCGGCGCGCAGCAGGTCGGCCTGGGAGACGGCGCCGGCACCGTCGACTCCGGCGTCGAGCAGACGGGCGGCGGATTGCCAGAGGGCGTGGGCGGCTTGGGTGACGGGGGTTGTGTCGCGGGCTGGGGCGGGCGGCCTGTCGTGGGCCGGGTCGGGTGGCCCGGCGGATTCCGTGGCGGGGGCCGGGCTGTCCGGCGACGGGACTTCGGCGGAGGCGGTGGGGTCCGGGGCCGCGCCGGAGTCCGGGGTCGCGCCGGAGTCCGGGTCCGTGACGGGGTCCGGGTCCGTGACGGGATCCGGATCCGCGAGGACGCTCGGGTTCTCCAGGGAGTCCGGCTCCGTGGAGGGCTCCGCCACCGGTGCCAGCGTGACCGCCGCCGCGCGGTGGACGCACGCCGGGGCCAGCAGGCAGTCGCAGCGGACCGCGTCGGGCGAGGTCACCGTGCCGCCGGGCGCGTGCAGTTCGACGGTCGTGCCGTCGTCCACGGCGATCCGGTGCACGCCGGACCCGGGGTCGGCCGTGTGCGGGCGCCCCGCGAGTTTGGCCGCGGCGGCGTCCAGGCGTTTGCGCAGCCGGGGCGTGAGCGCGGCGACGATCTCGCCGGTGACGACGGGCTGTACGGGCGGCAACGTGGTCATCGGATCCTCTCCCCCACCCAGCGGGCGAGTTCCAGTGGGCTGAGGGCCGCCACCGGCATGCCCGCGGCGACGAGCCGCCCTGCCGTACCGGTCGAGTACCGCGGGCGCCCCGCGTCGTCGAGGCTCGCGCAGCCCAACAACTGGCAGCCCGCGCCGACGAGTTCCCGTACCTCGCCGAGCAGCCCGCCGAGCGGGTAGCCCTCCTCGAAGTCGCTGATCACCACGACGAGCGTGCGCGAGGGCACGGTCACCAGGCGGCGGGCGTGGCGCAGGCCGGCCGCGATGTGGGTGCCGCCGCCGACCCGTGTCTCCAGGAGCAGGGCGAGCGGGTCGTGCACATGCTCCGTGAGGTCGATGACCTCCGTGGAGAACGCGAGGAAGTGGGTGGACAGGGCGGGCACTCCGGCGAGCACGGACGCGGTCAGCGCGGCCCAGATCGTCGACGCCTCCATGGAGCCGGAGACATCCGTGACGACGATCAGGCGCCAGTCCGCGGCGCGCCGGGCGCGGCCGTGGAAGACCGGCCGCTCCGGCACCACGACGATCCGCCCGTCGTCGGTCCTGCGGGCCGTGGCGAGGTTGGCCCGCAGGGTGCGGGCCAGGTCGAGGCCGCCGCCCGGGCGCCGGGTGGGGCGGGCGGTGGCGGCGCCGGTGAGGGCGGGGCGCAGCCGGGTGGCGAGCGCCCGGGTCAGCTCGTCGACGAGGCGGCGGACCAGCGGGCGCAGGGCGGCGAGCCGTGACTCGGGCAGGCCTCCGGCGTGCTGGAGGACGGTGCGCAGCAGCTCGACGGAGGGGCGGGCCGCGTCGGGGTCGAGCGCCTCGACGGCGTCGGTGCGGCCCGCTGCCGCGGCGGCCGCGAGCACCTCCTCGCGGACGCCGGGTCCGAACAGCGCGGTGAGCGCCTCGGCCCATTCCCGTACGCCGGGGTAGGGGGCTTCGCGGCCGCCGCCGCGGCCGGTGAGGTCGCCGCGGGCCCCCTCGCCGCGGCCGGCGCCGTACAGCTCGTCGAGGGCGGTCGCCAACGGGGCCGCGGCGGGCGGCAGTTCGTCGGCGCGGCGGCCCAGGAGCAGTCGCCAGCGTGCGGCCGGGGCGAGGGTGGCGGCGGGGGCGGCCGGTGCCGGGGTCGCTCGGGATGTTGCGTTCCGAGCGGCATCGGGTGCCTTCGACGGCGCGGGGCATACGAACTCGGGTCCCAAACCCAGTCCCAGCTCCTCCAGCGTCTCGCGCGCCGCCAGGTCCGCTCGGGTCCAGGCCGCCTGGGTCGCGGGGTCCGTCGTGAGCGGGGCGAGGGCGGCGCCGGTGCGGGACTCCACCACGTCGAGGAGGCGGTCCCGGGCAGCCGGTGACAGGGTGTCGAAGCCGCCGCGCAGCGCGGGCAGCCGGTCGAGGAACGCCCGGTCGGACAGGTTCGTGACGCGGTCGAGGAGCGGGTCGAGGACGTCCGGGGCGGTCTCCAGGAGGGCGCCGGCCGCCGTGCACAGGCCGGTCAGCCGGGCGGTGAGCGCGGCGCGGGCGGCCGGGCCGGTCGCCGCGTCCACCCAGGACGCGACCCGGCGGCCGAAGGCCTCGGCCGGGGTGTGGCCGAGCAGGGCCCGCACCGCTCCGGCCGCCGCCGCCATCAGGGGCGTGCCGTCCGCGGCGAGCCGGGCCAGCGCGTCCGTGAGCCGCAGCGAGCCCGGTTCGTCGGCCTGGCGCGCCAGCTCCACCAGCGCTCGGGCGTCCGCCGGGTCGTCGGAGCCCCCGATGCCGTCGAGCGCACGGACCGCCCCCGCGCTCAGTACGTCGGCCGCGGCGGCGAGGCGCAGGCGCCGGGCGTCCTCCGCGTCCGGATCCGGATCGTCCGGGGCGGCGAGGCCCGCTATGTGTCCCGCCGCGAGCCGGTCGACGAGGCGCAGGCCCGCGAGGAGTTCGGGCAGCGTCGCGCCGGCCGGCAGGACCGTGGTCAGCTCGGCGAGCGCGTCCTCGGCGAGTGCGGGCAGCGCGCACTGGGCGGCCTGTTCGAGCGCCGTCAGGGCCTGCGCCGCCGTGGGGCCGCCCTCCTCGGCGGCGGTCCGCATCCGCGTACGCAGCACGCCCTCGGCGGCCTGCGCGGGCGTCACGCCGCGCACGCTCGCGGTCGTCAGGACCGCGGCCGTCGCCGGGGTCCAGGTCACCGTCCACCGGGTGGTGAGCGCCTCGCCGCCGCCCGTGCCGGTGACGGCGTGCTCCTGCGCGTACGGGACCCCGCACAGGGCGAGGCGGCGCAGCAGGATCTCGCGGCGGCGGTCGCGAGGGGTGCGCAGCGGGTCGAGGCGCACCTCCCTTTCCTTGCCCGGCTGTTGGGGTCCCGGCAGGCCGAGCTCGGCGAGCTCCCGCTCCACGGCGGGGCCGAGTCCGCCGCGCGGGGCGGCGGGGGTGGGGCGGCCGGTGCGCTCTCCGACGAGGACCTTCTCCATCGCGCGGGCCACCGCCCGGCCCCGGCCGAGCGGTTCGCCCTGGGCGAGGACGGTCTGGACGGCCTCGACGAGTTCGCCGCGGCCGGGCGCGCGCAGGCCGCGCAGGGCCGCGAGGTCACCGGTGATCCGCACGATCTCGCGGGCGTCGGCCGGGCCGCTGGGGTGGCCCTGCTCCCGTACGTCCGCGCAGATCGCCACGGCGGCGCGCAGCACGGCCTCCCGCAGCGCCTGCGGGGCGCCCGCCGCGTCGAGGACGCGGTGCTGCCACTCCGGGTCGCGGATCCCGGCGGGATAGCCGGAGCGGGCGTCGAGCAGCGGATACGTGTACGGGATGAGGCTGACGGTGCAGTCACCGGCGGCGCTGTGCACCTCCCCGGCAGGCGGTCCTGGGGCCGGGGCCGGGCGGCTCTCGTCCCTGGCCGCGTCCCGGTCCAGCGCCTCCCGGGTCAGGGCGGCCGCATGGAACGCGCCCACGACCAGCGCCGCCCGCCCCCCGTCCGCCGTGGCCGCGCGCACGCACGCCCGCATCCACGCCTCACGCGCGAGGTCCAGCAAGTCGGTGCCCCCACCCTCCTCCGCGTCCCGGCGCAGTGCCCACCCGGTGAGCAGCGCGGCGCGGCGCAACTCCTCGGGCGCCGCTCCGGGGGCGGGCGCTTCGACGAGCCGGTCCCACAGGTCGTCGTCGGCGCGGCCGGTGATCCGCTCGCGCAGGGCGTCCTGGAGACGGCGGCCTGCCTTCGCCGCGGGACCGGTCAGGCGTGGCTCGCGCCAGGCCGGGTCGGCGAGCGGCAGGTCGCAGGCGACCACGGGAACGCCTGCCCGCCGGGCCCAGCGCAGCGCCGCCAGTTCCGGCGAGAAGTCGGCGAAGGGGTAGAAGGCGGGCCCCGCCCCGGTGTCGCCGCCGCCCGCCTTGTCCGCACCCAGGACCGCGGCCAGCGCGACCGGCGCGACGGTCTCCTCGTCGGCCAGCCAGCCCAGGAACTCCTGGGTCTCCGCGGGCAGTTCGACGAGGAGCACATCGGGCCGCGCCTCGTCCAGGAGCCGCGGCACGACGGCGGCGAGCGCGGGAGAGTGATGGCGTACGCCGATGAGGTACGGGCCGTCGGGCGCGGTGAGCGCGGCGACGGCCTCGTCCGGGGCGGGCGGCGACGGCGGAGCGGCGGTCATGTCGGTCAGCCCTCCAGCACCGGGCGCAGGTCCCACAGGGTCCGCCAGCTGGCGGACCCCTCCTCCGCGCGGCGGCGCACCGCCCCGTCCCAGTAGCCGAGCAGGCGGGCCGCGTCGGCCGGGTCGTCCTTGCGCACGACTCCCGTGAGGTGCCCGGGAAGCAGCGCGAGAGCGTCCCGGTCGCCCGGGAAGTAGGCCGCGGCGAGGCCGAGGGCGGCCGCGACGGCCACGGCTTCCGCGGTGCTCATGACCGTCGAGGGGCGCTCGATCTCCCACCCTTCGGCGGAGCGGCCGGTGCGCAGCTCGCGGAACGCGGTCACGAGGATGTCGAGGACCGTGTCGTCGAGGCGGTACTCCGCGCCCGAGCGTTCCACGGCCGCCCTGGACTGGCTGCGGACCAGGTCGAGTTCGGCCTCGAAGTCGCCGATCGGGCCGACCGTCTCGAAGTTGAACCGGCGCTTGAGCGCGGCGGACATCTCGGAGACGCCCTTGTCGCGGAGGTTGGCCGTCGCGATCACGTTGAACCCCGGGGCCGCGAACGCCTGAGCGTGCTCCGTCCCGGCGAGTTCGGGCACGGCCAGGCGGCGCTCGGACAGCAGCGAGATCAGCGCGTCCTGCACCTCGGGCAGGCAGCGGGTGACCTCCTCGACCCGGGCGACGGCGCCCGAGCGCATCGCGGTGAGCACCGGGGACGGCACCAATGCCTGCGGGCTGGGGCCCTGCGCCAGCAACAGGGCATAGTTCCAGCCGTACTTGAGCTGGTCCTCGGTGGTGCCCGCGGTGCCCTGGACGGTCAGCGCGCTGGTCCCCGAGACGGCCGCGGCGAGCAGTTCGGAGAGCATCGACTTGGCGGTGCCGGGCTCGCCGACGAGCAGCAGGCCCCGCTCTCCCGCGAGTGTCACCACGCACCGCTCGACGAGGGCCCGCTCCCCCACGAACTTGCGCCGGATCGCCAGTCTGCGCGGCACGCCCTCCGGTCCGGCCGTCCCCTCGGGCAGGGCCAGGGGCTGGTCGGTGCCCATGACGAAGGTGACGACCGCGCGGGGCGTCAGCGCCCAGCCGGGCGGCCGGGGTCCGGCGTCGTGGGCGGCGAGGAAGGCGAGTTCCTGCGCGTACAGCTCCTCGGGCGGCACGATCTGGCGGGCCGGTGCGGTGGTCGTCAGCGGGGTCATCAGCAGGTCCCCTCCGGGGTTCTCAATGTGCTCACGGTGCTCGGGGTGTGCGGCAGGTGCGGCAGGTGCGGTGCTCTACGGCGGGCGGGGTCAGCCACGGGCCCGCCCCTTCCGGGTAGCCCGCGTGGTCAGTTCCTCGTAGGCCGGTACGTCCCCGGAGCGCACCCGCTCCCAGGCGCGGGCGAACAGTTCGGGGACGGGCAGCAGAGGTACGGCCCGCGTGTGCCCCGTGACGTCGAGGAACGCGCTCTTCCACCCTTCGAGCGGCAGCGCAGGAGCCCTGAGGGCGAGCCAGGGTCCGGGCAGGAAGAGACCGCGCCCCGCCCGCGCCCGCTTGGCCTCGACGACCAGGTCGGTCGCGGCGAGTTCGGCGCGGGCCTTCTTGAGGCGGGCGGGCTTCCAGCCGGTCCACCGCGCCGTGTTCCGGTCGGTGGGGTCGGGCAGGGCGAGGAGCTGGAGGTACAGGGCGGCGGCGTCCGCGCCGATGCCGTGGGCGTCCGCGACCTCGGTGACGAGGCCGGGCACGCTGCGCGTGGGGTCCTGGGCCGGACCCTCGACGTCACCGTCGGCGGCGAGCGCGCGGGTGAGGTCGCCGCCGCGCAGGGCGGCGATACGGCGCAGCGTGCGGGCCGCCCCGGCGCCGACGATGCCCTCGACGAGCCCGATCGCCGGGTCGTCGGGACCGGTCAGCCCGGCCGGCCGCAGCAGCGTCATCTCCTGGTCGCCGTGGCCGGGGTGCAGGACGAACGCCGCCCCTGCGCGGGTCAGGCCGTCCGCGTCCGCGCCGCCGGTCGCGGGCATCCCGTACGCCGTTCGGAGCCGCGCGGCGGTCAGGACGCGGCCCGTCTCCGGCCAGGAGAGGCGGCAGTCCAGGAAGAGGCCGGGGTCGTCGAGCCGGGCGCGCAGCGCGGCCTGCGCCCCGGGCAGCGCGGCCCGCAGCGGATGCCCGTACGGCAGTCCGTACGCGAGGGCCGCGAGCCCGTCGACCGCCTCGGTGAGGGTGCGCGACTGGGGCAGCGCTTCGAGGTCGTCCGCGACGAGCCGCCCCTGATCGCTGATGCGCTGGGTGGTGGTGCGGGACAGCCAGGCGTGGCGGTCCGCGTTCAGAACGGCCTCCGCGGCGGCGAGGGCCGGCACGCCGAGGGCGGCGGTGTCCACGTCCTCGGCGAGCCGGACGAGGCTGCCGAACCGCTCGGTCCACACGGCGCGCGCGGCGGCCGCGTCGGGTCCGGTGCGCCACAGGGCAGCGGTGTCGGCGGGCAGCAGCGCGGCGGCGACCTCGTGCCGCTCGGCGGCGGGCAGCGCGCGCAGCCGCTCCTCCCCTGCCTCGATCTGCGTCCTGGTGAGCCCGGTGACCTCGCGGCACTCGGTCACGTCGTCCGTGGTGAGGGTGCCCCAGGGGCGTCCCATGAGGAGCAGCGCGGCCTGCGCCGGTCCGCAGCCGGGTGCGGCGGCGAGTTCGGCGACGGCTTCGGGGCTCCAGGCCACGGGGCCCGACTCCCGCACACGCGCGGCGAGTTCGGTCAGCCGGTCGGCGCCGAGGCTCGCCGTCAGGGGCTCGCTGCGGTGCACGGTGAAGTGGCCGACCGGGCCGAACGCTCCGCTCGGGTCGTGGTCGAGGGCGATCCACTCCAGGGTGCGGTGGTGGTAGCCGCCGTCGCCGTACACGTACTCGCTGTGCAGCAGGACGACGGTGCGCTCGCCGCAGCGGTGCACCTCGCCCCTGCGCTGGGGCGCCTCGTCGTCCTTGAGCGGCTGCTCGCGCAGGACGACGCGGCGCAGGGTGGCGGTGCCCGCGGCGAGCGGACCGCTCGCGACGGCGTCGAAGAAGTGCAGCAGCGCGGCGCGCTCGGCCTCGTCGGTGAACGGCACGGTGGCGCGGTGGGCGAGGCCCGCCAGGTGCGGCAGCAGCCGCAGCCAGCCGCCGCCGCCGGCGGGGACGGTGCCGTCGTCGCGCGTCCAGCCGTCGGCGAGCGGCGGCGTGTCACGGTGCGGCTCGGGGCCGCTCGCCGGGGCTCCGGACAGGACGTCGCCGACGGCCCTGATCTGCCGCAGCGCGTGCGGCTCGTCGCCGGACCAGTGGCCGGCGACGCCGTGGCCGACGACGGCGCGGACCGCCCGCAGCAGGAGGGTGTCGCTGCCGTGCTCGGGGGTGAAGTCCGCGTACATGGCGCGGCGCGGCCGCGGAGCCCGGGCGGCCGCCTCGCCGGCCGGCTCCGGGTCCGTGAACTGGTGCGCGGACACGCACAGTTGGAGGGCCACGCCGGCGATCGAGGTGATGCCTTCGCGCAGCGCCGGGTCGGTGACGCCGGGCAGCGCGCGGGCGACGGCGGCGGTCCATCGGGCGCGCAGTTCCAGGGTGTCCTGGGCCCTCTGTTCGTCGGTGCGCTCGCCCCGGGTGGCGGTGGCGTGCTCGGCGTAGATCTCGGCGAGTTCCTCGACCAGGGCGGCGGCCGTCTCGTCGGCGCAGTCCCGTAGCGTCTTGGAACCCGCTTCGTCGCGGGGCCGCAGCGCGTGCCAGAACGGCAGCGGCGGCACGAGAGGCGTGCCCGCCGCGTACCGGCCGCCGCCGGGTCCCTGTTGCACGGTGCCGTACGCGCCGGCCGCGGGCGCCGTCCCGTCCGCGTACAGGCCGATGGCGCCGCCGTGCAGGCCGAGCACCGGTGCCGCGCCGCCGGGCAGGCGCAGGGTGCCGACGGGGACGACGCCGCCGCGGTCGAGGAGCGAGACCGTGCCGCCGCCCGGGGTGCCGGCCGTGAGGCGGTCGCCGTCGGCGCGGACCCAGTGGCCGACCACGGTGCCGTCGGTGCCGAGCGGGGTGTCCTCCAGGCCCGGCTGGAGCGGGAGCAGCCGGCAGTCGGCGAGGCGCAGGGGGCTGCCGTCGCGCACGGCGGCCGCGAAGTGGGCGGGGAGCGAGGCGCGCCCGGTGGCGCCGGTCGCCGCGTCGTACTCGATCCAGGAGGTGCCGGTGCTGGTCACCCGCTGCCGCCAGTGTCCGACGCCGTCGCCGATGACCTGGTGGCTCTCGGGCAGCTGGGTGTCGCCCGCGTGCAGCGGCCGGGCGCCGGTGGTGCGGCCGCCCGCGGGCAGCGGCAGGCTCGCGTCGACGGCCTGGTGGTGCCAGAACAGGGAGCGGGGCATGTCCGGTTCGAAGACGTGACCGGGGCGCGAGGTCCAGTAGGCGCGGGCGCCGCCGCTCTCCCACCAGGCGACGAGCAGGTCTCCGTCGACGTACCGGTAGGCGCGGCTGCTCCAGTCGTCGGCGGCCGCGGGGACGCGCAGTTCGTGTTCCACAAGGACGCTGTCCGGGCCGACGACGACGGCCTTGTCGCGGTGGGCGACGATCAGCGCGGGCCACGCCTCCTGGACGACGTACGGCTGCCCGTGCCGGATCTTGGGTGCGGGGCCGAGCCGGCGCATCGCCTCCTCGAGCGCGGGCCAGCCCAGCTCGTCGACGATGCCGGCGCGCAGGGTGCGGGCGAGGTGGGCGGTGAGGTCGTGGTCGCGTACGCGGTCCACGGCGGCCGGGTTGACCTCGGCGGCGACGGAGCGGAAGCGCCGCAGGTGGTTCAGGGCGCCCTCGACGCCGGGCAGGCCCGCGGCGCCGGTGAGCGCGTCGGCCTGCTCGTCGAGCCAGTCGCTCAACACGCCGCGCAGGACGGGGTGTCCGGCGATGAATCCGGTGTGGCGGTGGTTCCAGTTGCCGAAACCGATGTGCGTCCGCAGAAGGGGTGCGAAGCGCGGGTCTGCGGCAAGCGCGGCCAGGTCGCGGCGGCCCTCGGCGTCCCCGTCGAGCCACTCGTCGAGGCCGATGCCGCGGCGCCGCCCGTACACGTTCGGCCCCTGGTCGGGGTGGGGGTCGGCGACCGGGACGCCGAGAGCGAGGCACAGGTCGGCGAGGTCGAGGTCGAGGCGGCTCTGCCATGCGGTCCCTGCGCGGTCCAGGTCGACCGGCCGTCCTTCGGCGACGAGGCGGGCCGCCATGCGCTCCACGAGGGCGTACGTCAGCGGGGTGCGGCGCCTGCCGCGCCAGCCGCCCTGGAGGTGTGCGGCCCAGCGGGACAGCCAGCCGCCCGCGTCCACGTCAGGGGTGGCCTCGGGGGTGGTGAGCAGGGCCTCGGCGCCGGTCTCGGCGAGCAGGTCGAGCCACTGCCGCTCGGCGTCGGCGTCCCGGCCCAGTCCGGTCGGCACGAACTCCAACAGGCGGGCGCGGACGGCGGGTTGCTCCTCGGCGAGGACGGCGAGCGTGGCCCGGTAGGCGGTCCAGAAGGAGGCGGGGGCGCGCACCACGGCCGGGGACGCGAGCAGTTCGGCGAGGAGGGCGGTCTCCTCGGTGACGCGGTTCAGGCCCGCGGCCTTGATGAGGCGGCGCGCGTCCTGCGGCAGCGCCGCGTACGGCGGCATGCCGGCGCCGCACCGCTCGACGACGAGCTGCCGGTACTGCCGCCAGGCGGCCTCGGGGCTGAGCCGCTCGGTGAGGTCGCGGACGTGGTCCTTGAGGGCCTTGACGGTGAGCGCGCCGGCGAAGGCGAACTCCAGGAACACGGCGCGCTGCCGCTCCTCGTCGACGGTCAGGCTGTGCACCCGCTCGGCCTCGCGGGCCTTGCCGAAGAACGTCGCCGCGTAGGTGGTGTTCTCGTGGCGGAGGAAGGCGCGTCCGGCCTCTTCGTAGAAAGTGGGCAGGAAGTGCGGCACGGAGCGGCCGAGGCGCTCACCGAGCGCTTCGAAGCCCTCCTTCGCGGCGCCCGCGCGGGACTTGGCCATGCGGGAGAACCGCTCGACATCCTTGACGAGGGCCAGCGCGTGGTGTCCGTTGGCCGGGTCGTGGACGAGGGGCCAGGCGGGGAAGCCGAGCGTCTCGCGGCGCACCTGGCCGAGGCCGGTGTGCAGTGCGGTGCGGGTCAGTCCGAGGAAGTCGAGGGCCAGGTCCTCGGCCTCGCCGAGGGTCTCGGGGACGAGGCGGACGACGGTCCGGCCCTCGAGGACGGGGTGCGCGTACGCGCGGACCGTCAGCGCGTCGGCGTCCTCGCCCTGGTGGGTGCCGGGCAGCAGGACGGCGCCCGCCTCCAGCAGCGTCCCCGTGTCCGTACCGGTGTACGTCCCCATACCCGTCTCCCCCATAGCCGTCTCCCCCGTGGCCCCGTGCTGCTCGTCGTGTGCGCTCATGCCGCCTGCTCCGTGTCCTCGAGGACGCGGCCCGCGTACAGGGCGGCGGCCATGCGCATGCCTTCGGACCAGGCGACCGGGCCGACTTCACCGAGAGGCAGGGCGGCGCCGTGCGGGGTGGTCCAGGTCAGCGGGCCCGTCTCGGTCTCCTCGTAGCCGTCGTAGTCGCCGACCCAGACACGGGCCTCGACGCCGCGGCCCGCTTCGAGGACGGGCAGCACGGCCTGGCCGCCGCGGACGCGGTAGCCGAGCGAGGTGGCGCGGCCGACGAGGAAGCGGAGCTCCTTGAAGGTGCCGCCCTCGTAGTCGTCGACGGCCTTGGCCGAAAGGTCGCGGTCGGCGCCGCGGACGTAGGTCTCGCGGAACAGCTGCTGGACGCCCTGCTCGACGCCGAGCTCCACCGCGAACTCGCGCAGTTCGTCGAGGTCTTCGAGGAGCACGGGGTGCGGGATGCGGATCTGCGCGGGGCTGACGCGGACCGTGTCGCCGTCCAGGTCGACGAGGCCGATGCCGCGCTCGTCGTCCGCGTCGCGCAGGAAACCGGCCACCGTGCCGTCGTCCCCCGTGACGACGAGGTCCTGGAGCGCGGCGCGCCAGGCGGGGTCGGGCCAGACGCGGGCGAGGACGGCGGCGGGGACGGGCAGGGACCGCGTCATCCAGTTCTCCACCTGGTCGCGGCAGTCGCGCTCGTGGCGCTCAAGCCACTCGGTGAGCTGGCGCAGGCCCACCACGGCCGGTTCGTCGGCGATCTTCGGCGGGACGGACTTCAGCAGCCTGCCCTTGCCGTTGCGACAGACGACCTTGCCGGTCTCGTCCAAGGCGACCTCATAGTCGCCCGCGGTCATCCACCCCACAACTGCCTCCCCGACAGCCCGTGCTGATCAACTGCTCGAACTGTAGAGGCGACCACTGACAACGCGACGCGGCCCGGTCCCCAGGGAGGGGACCGGGCCGCGTGAGCCGCTGCGGCGGGGCTACTTCTTGGCGTCCGCCCAGGTCCGCTGGACGGTCAGGTCCTGCTTGACCTCGGCGAGTTGGACGGCGACCGCGCTGGGTGCCGTGCCGCCGCGGCCGGAGCGGGAGGCCAGGGCGCCCGGCACGTTCAGAACCGTACGGACCTCGGGCGTGAGGTGCTCGGAGATCTTGGCGAACTGGTCGTCGGTGAGCTCGTCCAGCTCCTTGCCGTCGGCCTCGGCGACCTTGACGCACTCGCCCGCGACCTCGTGCGCCACCCGGAACGGCACGCCCTGCTTCACCAGCCACTCGGCGATGTCCGTGGCGAGCGAGAAGCCGGCCGGGGCGAGCTCCTCCATGCGCTCCCGGTTGACGGTGAGCGTGGCCATCATGCCGGTGAACGCCGGGAGCAGGACCTCCAGTTGGTCGCAGGAGTCGAAGACCGGCTCCTTGTCCTCCTGGAGGTCGCGGTTGTACGCGAGCGGGAGGGCCTTGAGGGTCGCCATCAGGCCCGTCAGGTTGCCGATGAGGCGGCCGGACTTGCCCCGGGCCAGCTCGGCGATGTCCGGGTTCTTCTTCTGCGGCATGATCGACGAGCCGGTGGAGAAGGCGTCGTGGAGCGTGACGAAGGAGAACTCCTTCGTGTTCCAGATGATGATCTCCTCCGCGATGCGGGAGAGGTTCACCCCGATCATCGCCGTGATGAAGGCGAACTCGGCGACGAAGTCGCGCGAGGCCGTGCCGTCGATGGAATTCGCGGCGCTGCCGTGCTCGAAGCCGAGGTCCTTCGCGACCGCCTCCGGGTCGAGGCCGAGGGAGGAACCGGCCAGCGCGCCCGAGCCGTACGGCGACACGGCCGTCCGCTCGTCCCACTGCCGCAGCCGCTCCGCGTCCCGGGAGAGGGACTGCACATGCGCCAGGACGTGGTGGGCGAAGAGCACCGGCTGGGCGTGCTGGAGGTGTGTGCGGCCCGGCATCGCGACGTCCGGGTGCGCCTCGGCGAGTCCGACGAGGGCCTCCTGGAGGTCGGCGATCAGGCCGCCGATGATCCGGGCGTGGTCGCGCAGGTACATCCGGAAGAGCGTCGCCACCTGGTCGTTGCGCGAGCGGCCCGCGCGCAGCTTGCCGCCGAGGTCCGGGCCGAGGCGCTCGAGGAGTCCGCGCTCCAGGGCGGTGTGGACGTCCTCGTCGGCGATGGTGCCCACGAAGGAGCCGTCCGCGACGTCCGCCTCCAGCTGGTCGAGGCCGGCGATCATCCGCTGCAGCTCGTCCTCGGTGAGCAGGCCCGCCTTGTGCAGCACGCGCGCGTGGGCTCGGGAGCCCGCGATGTCGTACGGGGCGAGGCGCCAGTCGAAGTGGACGGACGCGGAGAGTTTCGCCAGGGCCTCGGCCGGCCCGTCGGCGAACCGGCCGCCCCAGAGGCGGACATCTCCGGTGTTGCTGCTCACGGTTGCTCCTTGTTGTGCCGGTGTGCCGTCGTCCCGGTCGTGCGGGCCCGGCCGTGCGGTGTCGCGCCGATGCCCTCTAGGCATAACTATGCAGACCTCTGTATGTTTTGTCAACGGGGCGCTCCGCACGGCGCCCGCCCGGGCCGACGCCGGGCAGGGCAAACGCTGAGCCCGGTCCCGCCCGGCGCATAAAGCGCTCAGGGCCCGCGTGGGAAAATCGCCGCATGGGAAAAACGTACGACCGCATCGACGGCCGCCTGCGCACCTTCATAGAAGAGCAGCCGATCTTCTTCACCGCGACCGCGCCGCTCTCCGGCGACGGCACCGTGAACCTCTCCCCCAAGGGCCTCAAGGGCTCCTTCGCCCTCCTCGACGAACTGACCGTCGCCTACCTGGACTTCGCCGGGTCGAACGCCGAGACGATCGCGCACCTTCGCGAGAACGGCCGGATCACGCTCATGTGGTGCGCGTTCCAGGGCCCGCCGTCCATCGTGCGGGTGCACGGCCGCGGTGAGCCCGTCTTCCGCGACGACCCGCGCTTCGGCGAGCTCCTGGCGCACTTCGAGGACATCGACCCGACCCGCAGCGGTCTGCGCGCGATCATCGTCGTACGGGCCGAACTCGTCCGTGACACCTGCGGGTTCGCGGTGCCCTTCATGACGTACGACGAGGAGCGGACGCTGCACGGCGACTACTTCGCGCGCAAGGACGACGGTGAACTCGCCGCGTACTTCGAGAAGAAGGAGCACATCGGGCAGAGCCTGGACGGCCTACCGGGGCTGCCGTTGCCGCTGCCGCCCGCTACGTTCTGAGGCATGCGTCCCTTACGAGCAGGTATCGCCGTCGCCCTGGCCTCCTTCGCCGCGCTGGGTGCCGCCCCGCCCGCCGGCGCCACCGCCGCGGTCCCGTTGCCCGCCCGCATGGCCGACACCGGCGGCGGGCGCCAGTTGATCACCGCCGAGGCGCCCCGCGCGTCCGCCACGTCCGGCACCGTCACCTGGTGGGACCGCCGGGCGGATGGCCGCTGGGCGAAGGCGGGTTCGGTGACCGCGCGGTTCGGCGCGAAGGGCCTGGTCGAGGGCGCGCGGCGCAAGCAGGGGACGAACACGACACCGACCGGCCTGTACGACCTGCCGTTCGCGTTCGGCGTCAAGGCGGCGCCGGGCGGGACGCGGGCCGCGTACCGCCGGGTGCACCGCGACTCCTGGTGGTGCCAGGACAACGCCTCGCGCTCCTACAACCGCTGGACCGAGCCGCGCCCGGCCGACTGCCGCGCCTCGGAGTCCGAGCACCTCGCCGACTACGACACGCAGTACGCGTACGCCCTTGTCGTCGGCTTCAACTACCACCGTCCGGTGCACGGCCGCGGCGCCGGGATCTTCCTGCACGTCAACGGCCGTGCGACGACGGCCGGTTGTGTGTCCGTGCCGCAGGACGCGATGCGCCGGATCCTGGCGTGGGCGCGGCCGGGGAAGGCGCCGCACATCGCGATCGGCACGTCGGGCGGGGCGACGGCGATCACCCGGTACTGAAGCCCCGCCCCGTCCGCCACCGAACCACATGTAGCGACCACATATCGAGACAGGGTTGCAGGGGTGCCCGGCCGCGGCGTTGCATCGCCCGGTGCACAGCGAAACCGAACACACGACCATCAGTTCCCCCGACCGGAAGAGCGGCTCCGCCGACCGTGCGGCGCGGCTCGCGGTCACTGTCTTCCCCGTGCTCGTCCTCGTCGCGGGCGCCTGGGGCCTGGCCGCGCCCGGCACCTTCGCCGGGTGGGGGACGAACGTTCCCTATCTCCTCGGCGTCGTGATGTTCTGCATGGGTCTGACGATGACGCTCGACGATTTCCGCGGCGTCGCGCGGCGCCCCTGGGCCGTCGGTCTCGGGCTCGTGGCCCACTACGTGATCATGCCCGGGCTCGGCTGGGCGATCGCCCACGCCCTGGGCCTCTCCCCGCAGTTGGCGGCCGGCGTCATCCTCGTCGGCTGCGCGCCGAGCGGGACCGCGTCCAACGTCGTGACGTTCCTGGCCCGCGGCGACGTCGCCCTGTCGGTGTCCGTCGCGACCGTCTCCACGGTGCTCGCGCCGCTGATCACGCCCCCGCTGACGCTGCTGCTCGCGGGCGAGTACCTGCCGGTGGACGCCGGGTCGATGATGACGGACATCCTCAAGACCGTGCTGCTGCCGGTCGTCGCGGGTCTGGTCGTCCGGCTGGTGCTCGGCCGCTACGTGGACCGGGTCCTCGGCGTGCTGCCGTGGCTGTCGGCGCTGACCATCGCCGTGATCGTCGCGGTGGTGGTGGCGGGCAGCGCCGAGACCATCAAGTCGGCGGCGGCGCTGGTGCTCCTCGCCGTCGTGCTGCACAACGGCCTCGGTCTCGCCCTCGGTTACGGGGCCGGGAAGCTGGCCCGGCTCGGCGCACCGGCGTCGCGGGCGATGGCCTTCGAGGTCGGCATGCAGAACTCGGGGCTCGCCGCGTCGCTGGCCACGGCCCACTTCAGCCCGCTGGCGGCGCTGCCCGCCGCCGTGTTCTCGGTGTGGCACAACGTCTCGGGCGCGCTGGTCGCGGCATGGATGTCGTACCGGGCGAAGAACGAAGCCGCGGGCCAGGGCTGAGCCCCGGGCCGCGGCCTGAAGTGCCGGTCCGTCAGTGATCGTTCTGCGCGAGGCGGAGCATGTGCTCCGCCAGCGCCTGACCGCCCGCCGGATCCCGGCTGATCAGCAGCAACGTATCGTCACCGGCGATCGTGCCGAGGATGACGTGCAGTTCGGCCTGGTCGATGGCCGAGGCGAGGAACTGTGCCGCGCCCGGCGGCGTCCGCAGCACCACCAGGTTCGCCGACGCCTCGGCGGAGATGAGCAGTTCACCGGCGAGGCGGCGCATGCGCTCCTCCTTCGCCGACTCGCCGAGCGGTGCCTGCGGGGTGCGGAAGCCGCCCTCGCTGGGCACGGCGTAGATCAGCTCGCCGCCGGTGTTGCGGATCTTGACCGCGCCCAGTTCGTCGAGGTCACGGGAGAGCGTGGCCTGGGTGACGTTGAGTCCGTCGTCGGCGAGCAGCTTCGCCAGCTGGCTCTGCGAGCGCACCGGCTGCCGGTTGAGGATGTCCACGATCCTGCGGTGGCGGGCGGTGCGCGTCTGCGGCACGGCCGGGCCGTGAGGGTGGTGGGCGAGCGCCACGTTCCTCGCGGCCTGCTCGTCTCTCGCGGCCTTCTCCGCGTTCTCCGCTTTGCTGCTCATCGTCGTCGTCCCATCCTCAGGCTCGGTCCCCGTCGGCCGCGGCCGTGTCCAGTGCGGCGGGCAGCGCCGCGAGGAACGCGTCCGCCTCGGCGTCGGTCAGGTTCAGCGGGGGCATGAGCCGGATGACGTCGGGTGCGGGCGCGTTCACCAGGAGGCCCGCGTCCTGGGCCGCCTGCTGCACCTGCGGTGCGCGCGGCCCGGTGAGCACGATACCCAGGAGGAGGCCCGCGCCCCGGACGTGGCTGACCAGCGGGTGGCCGAGCCCTTCGATTCCGGCCGTGATCCGCTCGCCGACCCGCTTGGTGTTCTCGAGCAGGCTCTCGGAGGCGATCGTGTCGAGGACCGCGAGTCCGGCCGCGCACGCGATCGGGTTGCCGCCGAACGTCGAGCCGTGCTGGCCGGGCTTCAGCAGCTTCGCGGCCTCGCCGAACGCGACGGTCGCGCCGAGCGGAAGACCGCCGCCGAGCCCCTTGGCGAGCGTGACGACGTCGGGCTCGATGCCCTCGTCTGCCTGGTACGCGAACCAGTGCCCGGTCCTGCCGATGCCGGTCTGCACCTCGTCGAGGACGAGCAGGGTGCCGGTGGCGCGGGTGATGTCCCGGGCGGCCTTGAGGTAGCCGGCGGGCGGGACCACCGCTCCGTTCTCCCCCTGGATCGGCTCGATGATGACGAACGCCGTCTCCTCGGTGACCGCGGCCCTGAGCGCGTCCACATCCCCGTACGGGACGTGCGTGACGTCGCCCGGGAGCGGGGTGAAGCCGTCCTGCTTGCCGGGCTGGCCGGTCAGGGCGAGGGCGCCCATGGTCCGGCCGTGGAAGCCGCCGGTCGTGGCGACCATGTGGCGCCTGCCGGTGAGCCGGCCGATCTTGAACGCGCCTTCGTTGGCCTCGGCGCCGGAGTTGCAGAAGTAGACCGCGCCGTCCCGGCCGAACAGCTGGAGGAGCCGCTCGGCGAGGGCGATGGGCGGCTCGGCGATGAAGAGGTTCGAGACGTGGCCGAGGGAGGCGATCTGGGTGGAGACGGCCTCGACGACCGCGGGGTGGGCATGGCCGAGCGCGTTGACCGCGATGCCGCCGACGAGGTCGAGGTACTCCTTGCCGTCGGCGTCCCACAGCGTCGCGCCCGCGCCCTTGACCAGGGGCAGTCGCGGCGTGCCGTAGTTGTTCATGAGGGCGGCCTGCCACCGCGTCGTCAGCTCTTCGTTGCTGCTCATGAGTTGGGTTCCCCCTCCGCGTCGGGCACGACCATCGTGCCGATGCCTTCGTCCGTGAAGATCTCCAGCAGGATCGAGTGCTGGACCCGCCCGTCGATGACACGGGCGGTGTGCACGCCGTTGCGCACGGCGTGCAGGCAGCCCTCCATCTTGGGGACCATGCCGCTCGCCAGCTCGGGGAGCAGCTTTTCGAGTTCGGTGGCGGTGAGCCGGCTGATGACCTCGTCGGAGTTCGGCCAGTCCTCGTAGAGGCCTTCGACGTCGGTCAGCACCATCAGCGTCTCGGCGTCCAGCGCAGCAGCGAGTGCCGCAGCCGCCGTATCAGCATTGACGTTGTAGACATGGTGGTCGTCCTGGGAGCGGGCGATCGAGGAGACGACCGGGATTCGGCCGTCGGCGAGCAGGGCCTCGATGGCGCCGGTGTCGATCTCGGTGATCTCGCCGACGCGGCCGATGTCGACCAACTCGCCCTCGATGCGGGGCTGGTGCTTGGTGGCGGTGATGGTGTGCGCGTCCTCGCCGGTGAGGCCGACGGCGAGCGGGCCGTGCTGGTTGAGCAGGCCGACCAGCTCACGCTGGACCTGTCCGGCGAGCACCATCCGCACGACGTCCATGGCGTCCTCGGTGGTGACCCGCAGGCCCGCCTTGAACTCGCTGACGATGCCGTGCTTGTCGAGGGCCCTGCTGATCTGCGGGCCGCCGCCGTGCACGACGACCGGCTTGAGCCCGGCGTGGTGCAGGAAGACGACGTCCTGCGCGAACGCGGCCTTCAACTCCTCGTCGATCATGGCGTTTCCGCCGAACTTGATGACGACGGTCTTGCCGTGGTGCCGGGTCAGCCAGGGCAGCGCCTCGATGAGGATCTGCGCCTTGGGCAGGGCGGTGTGCTTCCGCGCGGGGGCCGTCTTCTGCTTCTCGGTCGGCTCGCTCATGACGAGTACGCGCTGTTCTCGTGGACGTAGTCGGCGGTCAGGTCGTTCGTCCAGATCGTCGCGGTCTCGGTGCCCGCGGCGAGGTCGGCGACGATGTGGACCTCGCGGTAGCGCATGTCGACCTTGTCGCGGTCCTCGCCCACGCCGCCGTTCTTGCAGACCCACACGCCGTTGATCGCGACGTTCAGCTGGTCCGGCTCGAAGGCCGCCGACGTCGTGCCGATGGCGGACAGGACCCGGCCCCAGTTGGGGTCCTCGCCGTGCAGGGCGCACTTGAGGAGGTTGTTGCGGGCGATGGAGCGGCCCACCTCGACGGCGTCGTCCTCGGTCGCGGCGTTGATCACCTCGACCTTGATGTCCTTGCTGGCGCCCTCGGCGTCACCGATGAGCTGGCGGCCGAGGTCGTCGCAGACGGTCCGTACGGCGGCCGCGAACTCGGTGTACTCCGGGGCGACTTCGGAGGCGCCGGAGGCGAGCAGCAGCACCGTGTCGTTCGTCGACATGCAGCCGTCGGAGTCGACCCGGTCGAAGGTGACCCGGGTGGCGTCGCGCAGCGCCTTGTCGAGGATCTCGCTGTCGAGGTCGGCGTCCGTGGTGAGGACGACGAGCATCGTGGCGAGGCCGGGGGCCAGCATGCCGGCGCCCTTCGCCATGCCGCCGACGGTCCAGCCGTCGCCCTCGTACACCGACGTCTTGTGCACGGTGTCGGTGGTCTTGATGGCGATCGCGGCCTTCTCGCCGCCGTGCTCGGAGAGCTGGGACGCGGCGGTCTCCACTCCCGGGAGCAGCTTGTCCATGGGGAGCAGTACGCCGATGAGGCCGGTGGAGGCGACGGCGACCTCCCCCGCGTTCAGGTCGAGGACCTCGGCGACCTTCTCGGCGGTGGCGTGCGTGTCCTGGAAGCCCTTCGGCCCCGTACAGGCGTTGGCCCCGCCGGAGTTCAGGACGACGGCCGAGACGAGGCCGCCCTTGAGGACCTGCTCGGACCAGAGGACCGGGGCGGCCTTGACGCGGTTGGAGGTGAAGACGCCCGCGGCCGCCAGGCGGGGGCCGCGGTTGACCACGAGGGCCAGGTCCGCGTTCCCGCTGTCCTTGATTCCGGCGGCGATGCCCGCGGCCTGGAATCCCTTGGCTGCCGTCACACTCACGGCGCGACTCCGATCGTCGAGAGGCCCGTGGTCTCATCCAGACCCAGGGCGATGTTCATGGACTGAACGGCACCGCCTGCGGTGCCCTTCGTGAGGTTGTCGATGGCGCTGATCACGATGACCCGGCCGGCCGCCGCGTCGTGTGCGACCTGCACCTGCACCGCGTTCGACCCGTACACGGCGGCGGTCTGCGGCCACTGCCCCTCGGGCAGCAGGTGCACGAACGGCTCGTCGGCGTACGCCTTCTCGTACGCGGCCCGTACGGTCTCGGCGGTGACGCCGTCCTTGGCCTTGGCGCTGCACGTGGCGAGGATGCCGCGCGGCATGGGCGCGAGGGTCGGCGTGAAGGAGACGGAGACCTTGTGGCCCGCGGCCGCGCTGAGGTTCTGGATCATCTCGGGGGTGTGCCGGTGGCCCCCACCGACGCCGTACGGCGACATGTTCCCCATGACCTCGCTGCCGAGCAGGTGCGGCTTGGCCGCCTTGCCCGCGCCCGAGGTGCCGGAGGCGGCGACGATCACGGCCTCGCTCTCGACGAGCCCTGCCGCGTACGCCGGGAAGAGGGCGAGGGAGACGGCCGTCGGGTAGCAACCGGGCACCGCGATGCGCTTGGACCCCTCCAGCGCGGCGCGGCCGCCCGGCAGTTCGGGAAGGCCGTAGGGCCAGGTACCCGCGTGCGGGCTGCCGTAGAACGCCTCCCAGTCGGCCGCGTCCTTCAGCCGGAAGTCGGCGCCCATGTCGACGACGAGGACGTCGGGGCCGAGCTGCTCGGCGACGGCGGCGGACTGCCCGTGCGGGAGCGCCAGGAAGACCACATCATGCCGTCGGCCCTGCCCGGCGAGGACGTCGGCGGTGGTCTCCTGGAGGACGCGGTCGGCGAGGGGGAACAGGTGGGGCTGGAGCGCACCCAGGCGCTGCCCCGCGTTCGAGTTGCCCGTCAGGGCGCCGATCTCCACCTCGGGGTGGGCGAGCAGCAGGCGCAGAACTTCCCCGCCCGCGTATCCGCTCGCTCCAGCCACTGCTGCGCGTACCGCCATGGAACCCTCCTCTTCGATGGCATGACTATACGTGGCGATGCACGTTTATGCAATCATGCGGGTCTGCGAGACATACCGTTCCCCCGCGATCCCGAGCCCGCGCGACCGATGAGTTTTCCGTCCGCCGCCGGTCCAAGCTGGTGACACTCCAGGAAGGGACACCGTCATGTCAGAGCTTCTCGTCGACTTCATCACCTCCCTCGACGGCTACGCGTCCGCGGAGGGATGGCCCGGGTTCTGGGGTCTGGAGAGCCCGGAGTACCTCGCCTGGCTCGGCAAGCAGCCCGAGTCCACCTACCTGATGGGGGCGAACACCTACCGTCTGATGTCGGGCTTCGCGGCGGGCGAGGTGCCGGAGGGGCTTGACGAGTTCAGGCCCGAGGAAGAGGCATCCGTGGACGAGCTCACGCAGGCGCCCAAGGTCGTCTTCTCCTCCTCGCTGGAGGCTCCGCTGACCTGGGCCAACTGCACGCTCGTGCGGGACGACGCCGTCGAGGCGGTCCGTGACCTGAAGGCGAGCGGGTCGGGGCTCCTCAGCACGATCGGCAGCCTCAGCCTGTGCCGGTCCCTGCTGAGCGCCGGACTCGTCGACCGGTTCCGGGTCGTGATGTTCCCGGTGATCACCGGGGCCACGGGCGAGGAGCGCATCTACGACGGCTATCCGGACGTCGCCCTGGAGATGACCGAGCACCGCACCTTCGAGGGTGGCCTCCAGCTGGTCGAGTACAAGCCCCGCGTTCTCGAACACCCGCCGCTCGGCGCCCCCGCCTGATGCCGCTCCCCCGCGAACCGCGCTCACCGGACCGCTGACGGTGCGCTCGGCTTCCGGCGCAGGCTGTTCCGCGACCACCCGCGCGCGGATCCGGCGGCGTGGGACGCAGGGGGCAGGTTCGAGCGGCGGGCGTCCTGATGGGCGCGGCCGAGCTGTGGGCCGACGCGGGCGGGTGGTCCGCGGGCCGGGTTTGACCTGGAGCGCACTCGAAGTCATAGCGTCGACAGGGTCAGGAACGCTCCCCCGTCCTTCTGGAGGCCACCATGACGGATCTCCCCACCCGCCGCCTCGGCGCGCTCACCGTCTCCGCACAGGGCCTCGGCTGCATGGGCATGAGCCACGCCTACGGCACCTCCGACGACGACCAGTCGATCGGCACCCTGCACCGGGCCCTGGACCTCGGCGTCACCCTTCTCGACACCTCCGACTTCTACGGCGCCGGACACAACGAGGAACTGATCGGCCGCGCCCTCGCCTCTCCGGGGCGCCGCGAACAGGCCGTCGTGGCGACGAAGTTCGGCTTCGCCAACAAGCTCGGCGAGCCCGTCGAGATCCGCGGCGACGCGGCCTACGTACGCCAGGCCTGCGAGGCGTCGCTGCGCCGGCTCGGCGTGGACCACATCGACCTGTACTACGTGCACCGCGTCGACCGGAGCGTCCCGGTCGAGGAGACGATCGGTGCGCTGGCGGAGCTGGTCGAGGAGGGCAAGGTCCGTCACCTGGGCCTGTCCGAGGCCGGTCCCGAGACGCTGCGCCGCGCGCACGCCGTGCACCCGATCGCCGCGCTGCAGAGCGAGTACTCGCTGTGGACGCGGGACCTGGAGGCCGACGTTCTGCCGGTCTGCCGGGAGTTGGGCATCGGAATCGTGCCGTTCTCGCCCCTCGGCCGGGGCTTCCTCACCGGCCGGTACAGGTCGACCGAGGCCCTGGAGGACGGGGACATGCGGCGCGCCCAGCCGCGGTTCGCCGACGGGAACCTGGAGCGCAACCTCGCCATCGTCGCCCGCCTGGAGGACCTCGCGGCCCAGAAGGGCGTCACCGCGGGCCAGTTGGCGCTCGCCTGGGTCCACCACCAGGGCGACGACATGGTCCCCATCCCCGGCACGCGCCGCCAGAAGTACCTGGAGGAGAACGTCGCGGCGGCCACCCTGGACCTCTCCGCGGACGACCTCGCCGCGATCGGTGCGGCGGCCGGCGACGTGGCGGGCGCCCGCTACGACGACGGCAGCATGAAGTTCGTGAACGGCTAGCCACGCGCGACGGACGCCGTGCCGCCCTTGTCGAGCGGACACGGCGTTCGTCACGAGGTCACGAGGTCACGAGCGGCAGATCATTCCGCCGGCCCCGAGGGACTCAGTCCTCCTTGATCCTCAGGAACGTCACCGAGTTCGCCGGGAACGTGTACGTGAACGAGTCCGCGACCCCCTCGAACGTCGACGTCACCGGCTTCACCGGGGTCTCGGTCGCACTGTTCTCGGCGTCGGGCGCGGCCGTCAGCGTCGTCACCGCGGCCTTCCGCCCGACGTCGGCGCCGCCGAGCTTCACCGTCGTACGGGCCTGCGCGTCCTGCGCGTTGACGACCTTGACGATCAGGTCACCGGTCTTCTTGTCGCGCGTGACGACCTGACGGAACGGCTCCGCGGGCTTGTCGTCCTTGAAGGAGCCCCACTCCTGCCCGTCGAGGTAGAGCGTGACCTGGCGGCCGCGCACCTTGATGTCGACGTCGTAGGCGCGGCCCGTCTCGATGGTGCCGGGCTTGGCGATGAGCGTCGACTTGCCGCCGTTCACGGCCTGTTCGACGGCGGACTGGGTGTTGTTCCAGCCACCGAGGTTCCACCAGTAGTAGTTCCCCGTGTCCTTGACACCGAAGGCGACGAGGAAGCCCTCCTTGCCGGACTTCTTGGTGGCCTTCACATGCAGGTCGTAGTTCTGCCAGCCGGGGTCGCCGGCGGTGACCAAGGTGTTCTCGGCGGCCTCGTCGGACTGCACGTACTGCCCGTCCTGGACGCTCCAGCTGCCGCTTCCGCTGCCGGTCCACTTCGCGGCGTCACCGCTGAAGTCGTCGCCGAACAGGGCCGTCCCGTCGGCGCCGGTGACCTTCACGTCGTCGTACGCGGCGCTCGTCGCCCACGTCGACAGGCCCACGGCGCCGGTGATCGGCTCCAGGGTCGACGGCGTGGCGGTGGCGGTCGAGGGCACGACCTGGTCGCCGACGTTGCGCATGAACAGCTTCTGCACCTCGTAGTCGGCCGAACCCCACGACTTCTGGTCGTTGAACCAGATCATGTCGGGCGCCCACTGCACGGTGTCCTGGCGGGCGAACAGCGGTGCGTACGAAGCGAGTTTGACCACGTCGGCGTTGCGCTCGAGGCCCGTCATGTACGCGGCTTCCGACATCGCGTTGGACCACTTGTTGCCGAGGGACGCGTACTCGCCGAGGAAGACCTTCGGCCCGTTCCTGTCGTACGAGTCGTAGCGGTCGTTGTTCTGGAGGAACCACTGCGGGCTGTTGTAGTAGTGCTCGTCGACCATGTCGACGTGGGCGTCCTTGTTGAGCTTCCAGGCCGTGTCGAACGTCGAACCGGAGTCGTCGGGGCCGGAGTTGGAGATGACCTTGACGTCCGGGTACTTGGCCGCGATGGCCGTACGGAACTGCGTGAAGCGGGCGAAGAACTCGTTCGGCAGGTTCTCCTCGTTGCCGACCTCCAGGTGCGTGAGGTGGAAGGGCTTCGGGTGGCCCATGTCGGCGCGGAGCTTGCCCCATGTGCTGGCGACCGGCCCGTTGGCGAACTCGATGAGGTCGAGGGTGTCCTGGATGTGCCGCTTGAGCAGCGCGTCGTCGTCGGTCGCCCTGTTCTGGCCGCAGCCGGTGACGAGCGCGGGCACCACGGGCAGCGGCATCGCGCCGATGTCCTCGGCGAACTGGAAGTACTCGTAGTAGCCGAGCCCGTAACTCTGGTTGTAGCCCCAGAAGTTGGAGTTGGTCGCGCGCTGCTCGACCGGCCCTACCGTGTCCTTCCACTGGTAGGAGCGCTTGCGCTCATAGCCGGACGCCTCGTCGTAGCCCTTCATCGAGCCGGTGTTGACGAGGCAGCCGCCGGGGAAGCGCACGAAACCGGGCTTCAGGGCGGCGACCTTCTCGGCGAGGTCCTTGCGCAGGCCGTTCTTGCGGCCCTTGTAGGTGTCGCGCGGGAACAGCGAGACCATGTCGAGCGCGGTGTCCGCCGACGAGGTGACGGAGAGGCGTCCCGTGGTGCTGGCGCGCGAGGCCGTGAACGTCGCCGTGTACCTGGCCCAGCCGCCGCGGGTGTCCACGCGCCGGGCGGTGGCGAGGGCGCCGTCGGCGTCCCTCAGCGCCACGGTCAGCGCGGAGTCGCCGCGCGCCCACACCGAGAAGTCGTAGCTCTTGCCCTTCGCGACGGTGATGCCGGTGCCGTACGCGGAGTTGGTGACCGTCGAACCCGCGCCCAGGGCAAGGTAGTTGCGGTTGCGGGCGTTGAGCCGACCGGCGTCGTCGACGACCTTGGCCGTGCCGTCGACGGACCACGCAGTGAGCGGCGTGTACGCCTTGTTGTCAGCGGTCGAGTACTCGAAGGACCGGTTCTGGAGCAGCTCGGCGTAGAGCCCGCCGTCGGCGGCCCGGTTGATGTCCTCGAAGAAGACGCCGTACATCGTGTCGTCGATCGTCGCGCCCGTGCGGCTCGGGTCGACGGTGACCGTGTAGTCGGTGGCCCCGGCGGCCTCGGTTGTGTCGTCGGCCATGGCAGAGGGCATGACCGCGGTGCCGGCCAGCAGGGCCCCCACCGCCGCTCCGAGCCCGAGTCTCCAGCGCCTGCGTCGTCCACGCGTCATGCGCTTCCCCATCCTTCACAGCGAATACGGAACTGTTCGATATCTCGTACGTCGTCCTAAACTGCGAACGGCAAGATAGGAAGCGACGGAGCGCGCGTCAACGGTTGGCGCAGAAGCGAACGGAGTGATGAGGGTGAGGGGCGAACTCTGGCCGGTTTCCGACGTGTTGGCGTACCTCGCGGGGCGCTGGCAGGTCGAGCGGACCGTGCGGGACCTCGCCGACGACGTGACCGGCACGTTCACCGGCACGACGGAGTTCACCCCGCTCGACGGCCCGGCGCCCCAGGGCGGGCTGCTGCACTTCGAGTCCGGCGTCTTCGCGTGGCGCGGCACGTCACGCCCCGCCGAGCGCACCCTGCGCTATCTGCCCGGCTCGAAGGACGAGACACCGGGCACCGCCGTCGTGCACTTCTCCGACGGCCGCTTCTTCCACGGCCTCGACCTGCGCACCGGGCACCACATCGCCGACCACCCGTGCTCCGCGGACCTCTATCGCGGCGAGTTCACCGTGTACGACGCCGGCCGGTGGCGGACGGTGTGGCGCGTGAAGGGCCCGGCGAAGGATCTGCGGCTCACGACGGACTACCGCCGAGCCGCGGACTCCACCGCCCCGGATGACCGCTGACCGTGGCCGCCGACAGGGGGCGCTCGTCGATGTTCCCGTACGCCGACGGGGGCGCCTTCAGCGCGTGGACGAGGGCGGCGCGGACCACCGACGGCTCGGCGATGGCCACCACCCGGGTCCCGTCGGCGGGCCGGGTGTCAGCGGCCCGAAGGGCCTCCGGCAAGGGCAGTGGTGGGCGACGGGCGGGACAGCGGTCCGAGCCCCGGCGCCGCGCGCTGCACCTCGTACCAGCCGGCCCCGTCCAGCGGCCGGTCGCCGTCGAAGCGCTCGGCGAGCGGGGAGGGTCTGCGCGCGGCGGCCGGAAGCGTGACGCTGCGCTGCATGTGCCTGATCGTGAACTCGCCGGTAGCTCAGGTCGAGGCTTCACGCGCGGCGACGATTCAGCGGGGCTGCGGGCGCAGCGACTGGTCGAAGTAGAAGACCATCCACTGGTCGGGTCCGGGCAGCGGTTCGAAGCCGACCTCGGCGTAGACCGCGTGCGCGTCCTTGGTGGCGAGCAGGATGCGGCGCACGCCCATCGGCCCCATGTGGTCGCGCACGGCGGCCGCGAGGGCCTTGCCGAGCCCCTTGCCGCGCACCCGCCGGTCCACGTAGACGTCGCAGAGCCAGCCGAAGGTGGCATGGTCCGTGACGACCCGGGCGTAGCCGACCTGCTCCCCCGAACCGACCTCGTACACACCGAAGTTGAGGGACCCCGCGATCGCCTTGTCCTGCTTCTCGCGCGGGCGGTGCATCGCCCAGTACGCGTCGGTGGACAGCCAGTGGTGCACCCGCGCCGCGTCTATGCGTGCGGGGTCGGCGGAGATCTCGTATCCGTCCGGAAGGTACGTCGTCATACCGCGAGCCTTGCAGGTCAGCCGGGCTTCAGTCGAGCCGGGCCCGCCCCGGGAGAAGTTCGTCACAGGCCGCGCGGAGCCGGCGTACCCCCTCGGTGATCTCCGCCGTGCCGGCGACGGCCACGAAGCTCAGCCTGATGTACGGGGCCGGGGACTCGGCCGCGAAGTACGGGCTGCCGGGGGCCACCGCGACGCCGGCCCGCAGCGCGCCGTCGACAAGGCGCCGCTCGTCCGTGCCGTCGGGCAGCCGCACCCACAGGTGGTAGCCGCCGGCCGGGATGTGCGGCAGCGTCAGCTGCGGCACCTGCGCGGTGAGCGCGGTCGTCATGGTGTCGCGGCGGTGCCTCAACTCCCCTGCCACGGTGCGCAGATGGCGCGGCCAGGCGGGCGACCCGACCAGTTCGAGCGTCGCCTCCTGGAGCGGGCCCGGCACGAAGAGGTGGTCGACGACCTGGATGGCGCGCAGCCGCTCCAGGACGGAGCCGCGCGCGGCGAGGCAGCCGATGCGCAGGCTCGGCGAGGTCGCCTTGGTGAGCGAGCAGACGTGCACGACGACGCCGTCGGGATCGTCGGTGGCGAGGGGCCTGGGCAGCGGTCCGGCGTCCTCGTGCACGAGGCGGCGCACGAAGTCGTCCTCGATGACGAACGCCCCGGCCTCGCGGGCGATCCGCAGCACCTCGGGCCGCCGCTCGGCGGAGAGCACCGCGCCGGTCGGGTTCTGGAACAGCGGCTGGCACACGAAGAGTCGGGCGCCGGTCGCCTTGAAGGCCTGGGCGAGCAGGTGCGGTCGCACCCCGTCCCGGTCGACGGGCACCGGTACCGGGCGCAGGCCCGCGGCCCGCGCGATCGCCAACATGCCGGGGTACGTGGGCGATTCGACCAGCACGGGCGCGCCGGGCGGGGCGAGCGCCCGCAGGGCCGTCGTGAGCGCCGACTGTCCTCCGGCGGTGACGAGGACCTCGGCCGCGGTGATCGCGCCGCCGATGCCGCGCGCGAACCACGAGCGCAGTTCGGGCAGTCCGTCGACGGGCGGCCGGTTCCACGCGCCGGGGCGGCGGCCAGCACGCGCGAGGGCCGCCGCCATCGCGGCGGTGGGCTGGAGGTTCTGATGCAGATAGCCGCCGTTGAACTCGATGACGCCGGGCGGCGGCGCGGCGAGCGTCATCAGGACCCCGGAGGCGTCGACGGCGCGCGGCACCGGTTCCGTGGCGGAGTCGGCGCTGAGCGCGACCTCCTGCCAGGACGTGTCGCCGACGGGGGCGGCGGCGCGCGGCGCGGCCTTGTAGGCGCCCGCGCCGGGCCGGGTCACCACGAGGCCTTCGGCGGAGAGCTGGGCGAGGGCCCGCGAGACCGTCACGGGGCTGACCCGGAACCGCTCGACGAGGGCGCGGCTCGACGGCAGCTTCTCATCCACGGAGTAGCGGTTCAGCTCCGACTTCAACTGTTTCGCCAGCTCACTCACGCTGCTACTCTCATGCATGAGAACAGAGAATAGCGCTACCGACCCGGACGCGATAGCGGTTGCCGAGCGGCCCGCGACGCGGGCACCCCGGCGGGGCCGCCCGTCCGCCGCCGCCTCCGGCACCCTGCTCGCCGCCCTCGGCGTCACCACGTTCTCGCTCACCTTCCCCTCCACCGCGTGGGGCCTTGAGGGCTTCGGCCCCTGGTCCCTGGTCAGCCTGCGCAGCGTGCTCGCGGCGGTGATCGCCGGAGCGTGCCTGCTCGCCCTGCGCGTCCGCTTGCCGGAGCGCCGCCACTGGGCCGGGCTCGCGGTCGTCGCGGCCGGTGTGGTGCTCGGCTTCCCGATGCTCACGACGCTCGCGCTGCAGACGGCGACGACCGCTCACTCGGCCGTGGTGGTGGGCCTGTTGCCGCTGACCACGGCCGTCTTCTCGTCCCTGCGCACGGGGGCCAGGCCCTCCCGCACGTTCTGGATCGCGGCCTGCGCGGGCGCGGCCGCCGTCATCGCCTTCACGGTGCAGCAGAGCGGCGGCGCCCTCACGCGGGCCGACCTCTACCTCTTCGGGGCGCTCCTGATCTGCGCCGCCGGGTACACGGAAGGCGGCCGGCTCGCCAAGGAGATGCCCGGCTGGCAGGTCATCGGCTGGGCCCTCGTCCTGTGCCTGCCGCTCGCCGTGGCGGGCGCCGTGGTCTCCCTGGCGTACGAGCCCGTGCACCTCACCGGGCACGCGGTCGTCGGCCTGGTGTGGGTGGCGACGGTCTCGCAGTTCCTCGGCCTGGTCGTCTGGTACAAGGGCATGGCCGTCATCGGCGTACCCAAGGCGAGCCAACTCCAGCTCGCCCAGCCGCTGTTGACCCTGGTGTGGTCGGTGTTCCTGCTCGGCGAGTCGCTTCCTGTGGCGGCGCCGCTCACCGCGGTGGCGGTCCTGGTCTGCATCGCGGTGACCCAGCGCGCCCGCGGCTGACACCTCTGCGGGGTCTCAACTCCCTTGACACGCCGTAGACTTGCGGCAACTCACGGGCACGGCGAGGAGGTCACTCCTGATGCGCGCAACCGTAGGCGACCAGCTCCTGGTGCACGGCCGGATCGTCGGGCAGCACGACAGGGTCGCCCAGATCATCGAGGTGCTCGGCGCCGACGACGGACCGCCGTTCCGCGTCCGCTTCGAGGACGGGCACGAGGCGATCCTGTCGCCGGGCCCCGACGCGGTCGTCCGCCACGGGGCAAGCAGGCGCGAGTAGTCCGGGAGCGGGGTCAGGCGTAGTGGTCCGCGACGACGCGGGCCATCGCGCCGTTCCTGTCCTGCCCGACCTCCTTGGCCGAGAAGTACACGTGCCCGCGCACCTCGGGGAACCCGTCCGCGTAGTCGAGGTGCCGGGACAGCTCCGCCGGGTCCTGCCAGGCCGCGGGCTGCGCCGGATCGCCCGCCTTGTAGAGGGCCTCACCGATGTACAGACGCACGCCTGTGCCCCGTACGACATCGGCCCACCATCGCACGAGCTTCGCGTAGTCGGCGGCCGCGAAGCCGATGTTCCAGTACACCTGCGGCACGATGTAGTCGATCCACCGCTCGCGCACCCACTTACGGGTGTCCGCGTGCAGGTTGTCGTAGGTCTGCACGCCCGCCGTGGTGTCGGAGCCCTCCGGGTCGGTCGCCATGTTCCGCCACACCGCGAACGGGCTGATCCCGAACCGGACATGGGGCCGCGCCCGCTTGATGCGTGCCGCCATCTCCCGGACGAGCCGGTCGATGTTGTCGCGCCGCCAGGCCGCCCGGTCCGCGAAGCCGCCGCCGTAGCGCGCGTACGCGGCGTCGTCGTCGAAGGTCTGTCCGGCCACCGGATACGGATAGAAGTAGTCGTCGAAGTGGACCGCGTCGATCGCGTACTTGCGTACCGCGTCGAGCATCGCGTCCTGCACGAACCGGCGGACCTCCGGCAGACCCGGGTTGTAGTAGAGCTTCCCGCCGTACGGGACGACCCAGTCGGGGTGCAGCCGGGCCGGGTGCGTGGGCAGCAGGCGGCTCGGGTCGGTGTGGTTCGCGATCCGGTACGGGTTGAACCAGGCGTGCAGCTCCAGGCCGCGCCGGTGCGCCTCGGTCACGGCCGTGCCCAGCGGGTCCCAACCCGGGTCCTGGCCCTGCGTCCCGGTGAGGACCTGCGACCACGGCTCGTACGGGGACGGCCACAGGGCGTCGGCGGTCGGCCGCACCTGGAAGACCACCGTGTTGAGGCGGCGGCGCACCGCGGTGTCCAGGTGCGCGATCAGCTCGGCCCGCTGCTCGGCCGCGGTGAGCCCGGCCCGCGAGGGCCAGTCGCGATTGGCGACGGTGGCCAGCCACATGCCCCGCATCTCGCGCGGTCCCGGCACCCCGCGCCCGGCGGCGACGGCGTCCCCCGCCGTCAGCGAGGCGACCGTGAGCGCGGCCCCGAGCGCGAACGTCCGACGTGACATACGACGTGAGATACGTCCCATGGTTCCCCCCAGTTTCCTGTGCCACGGTGGTGCGCGGATGAACAGCCGTTAACCCGAGCTCCACCCCTCCCATGTCTACGGGGTAACGTGCAGATCCGAAAGACCCTGTAGAGCACTGGCGCCGGCGACCCCGGACGAACAGCGAAAGGCACGAGGTGACGGACGCCTTGACTGACATCACACGCGTCGGAGTGGTGGGCTGTGGCCAGATGGGAGCCGGGATCGCGGAGGTCTGCGCCCGCTCCGGCCTGGACGTGATGGTGGCCGAGACCACCGGCGAAGCCCTGGAGATCGGCCGTACCCGGCTGCTCAACTCCCTCGCCAAGGCGGCCTCCCGCGGCAAGATCACCGACGAGGAACTGGCGGAGACGCAGGCGCGCCTCACGTTCACCACCGACCTCGGCGAGTTCGCCGACCGGGACCTGGTCATCGAGGCCGTCGTCGAGAACGAGCAGGTCAAGACCGAGATCTTCCAGGTGCTCGACCAGGTCATGACGCGCCCCGACGCGATCCTCGCCTCGAACACCTCGTCCATCCCGCTGGTGAAGCTGGCCGTGGCGACGTCCCGCCCCGACCACGTCATCGGCATCCACTTCTTCAACCCGGCCCCGGTGCAGCAGCTCGTCGAGCTGATCCCGGCGCTGACCACGTCCGAGGGCACGATCAGCCGCGCCCAGGCCCTGGTGGAGAAGGTCCTCGGCAAGCACGCGATCCGCGCCCAGGACCGCTCGGGCTTCGTGGTCAACGCGCTGCTCGTGCCGTACCTGCTCTCCTCGATCCGGATGTTCGAGTCGGGCATCGCCAGCCGCGAGGACATCGACAACGGCATGGAGCTGGGCTGCGCCCACCCGATGGGGCCGCTCAAGCTCTCCGACCTGATCGGACTCGACACCATCGCGTCCATCGCGGACTCGATGTACGCCGAGTACAAGGAGCCGCTGTACGCCGCTCCGCCGCTGCTTCAGCGGATGGTCGACGCGGGCCGCCTCGGCCGCAAGACGGGGTCGGGCTTCTACACGTACGCCTGACAGCACGTACGCCTGACGGCACGCACCCCTGATCACTCACCGTGTTCGTTCACGGGCCCGGCGCTCTTCGGAGCACCGGGCCCGTTGCGTTCGCACGGGGTGCGCGCGACGGACGAGCATATGCCCTCCGCACACGCTCCCGCCGTGTCCACCAGGCGAGTTGACTTCCGATGCGCATGACAGGGATGTCATGACTACGGAAAGGAGCGGACTCGTGACCACCGACCCGGAGCATGCCGTGGTCCCCGAAGAACTCGCAGAGTTACGCCGCGTCTTCGAGGTCGGCCTGACCCGTATCGACGGCCAACTGGCTTTGCTCGCCCACCGCGACGACCAGACGGCCAAGGATCAGGACGACCTCAGCGCGCGGATCAAGGCGCTGGAGCACACCCGCTGGCCCCTGCCCGCGGTCGCCGCGCTCACCGCGGTCGGCGCGCTGGCCATCGCGGTGTGGCAGGCACTCGGTCACTAGGGCAACTGGCCCTAACCGAGCCGGAGATGGTGCAGGAGCAGTAACGCGGCCGCCATGTTGGCGGCCGGGACCTCTCCGCGAGCGATCATGTCGGGGACGAGTTTGAGCGGGACCCATTCCCTGCGGTCCGACTCGAAGTCGTCCTGGGGGTGGCCGACGTACGTTCCCTCGTCGGTCCAGTAGATGTGGTGCCGGGCATCCGTGAGGCCGTTGGACGGCTCCACGGTCAGCAGGTGCCGCAGCGGTCCCGGCCGCCAGCCTGTCTCCTCCTCCATTTCCCGGGCGGCCGCGTACGCGATGTCCTCACCGTCCTCGACGACACCCGCGGCCAGTTCCCAGCCCCAGCTGTCGGTGATGAAACGGTGCCGCCACAGCAGCAGCACCTCGTTGGCCTCGTTCACCACCGTGGCCACCGCCACCGGGCGAAGGCGTATCAGGAAGTGATCGAGGTGCTTGCCGTCCGGCAGTTCGACGTCGGCCAGATTGACGCTGAACCACCGGTTTTCATACACAGTCTGTTCGTTTTGTTTCGTCCACTGCACGGTTCTGCCACCTTCCGCCGAGTTGATGGCAATATCGCAGCAGTGGCGTGAACGAGCGCCCAGCAGAAGGGCTCAAGGGCTCAGAGCGGTACGCGCAGCGCCCCGTCGATGAGTTCGGCGGCCTCGGCCGTGCCGGCGCAGCCGCTGCGTACGAGGTGCTCGCGTACCGCCCGGAGTCTGTCGCGCAACCGCTGGGACTCCATGCCCCGCGCGGCCTCGGCCATCTGCACGGCGGTCTCCACCGCCTGTTCGGCGTGGCCCTGGCGCAGCTGGATCTGGCTGAGCACGGCGAGCCGGTGCACCCGGCCGCGGTCGTGCGCCGGGGTGTGCACGGCCTCCTGGGCGTGCTCCTTGGCGGCCGCGTAGTCCCCGAGGCTGAACAGGGCTTCCGCGACCTGGACGTTGACGAATCCGGGCTGCACGTAGCCCGTCTCGTCCGGTTCGTGTCCGCGCCGGATCCGGTCGGCGGCGGACTCGGCACGCCGGATGCACTCCAGGGCGCTCGTACCGTCGCCGAGGTGTGCGTACGCCTTCGCCTGCATCGCGTACAGATCGGAGGCGAGCGCCGGGGTGATGTGCCGTCCGGCCGCGCGCAGGGCCGCCTCGGCGAAGGCGACGGCCTGCCGGTGCTCGCGCATGTGCAGCGACTGGTTGACGAGCAGCGCTATGACGTACGCGCCGAGCCCCCGGTCACCACTGGCTTTGGCGAGCCGCAGCGCCTGGTGGAAGTAGCGCTGGGCGAGGCCGTGGGCGTCGGAGTCGTAGGCACAGATGCCCGCGATGGCCACCAACCCGCCGGTGGCGCGGTGCAGTTGGCGGCCGGTCGCGTCCGTGTAGCTGCCGCGGAGCAGCGGCGCCGCCTCGGCGTTGAGGAAGCCGACGATCCGGGTGCGCGTCGCGATGCCGCCCGCCTTGCGGTACATCTGCTCGTAGTGCGTACGGGCCGAACGCATCATCTCGATGTCGGCGGCGCTGACCAGGAGCCGCCCCCCGCGCGAGACGTCGTTGTCCTCCGGTGGGTTCTCCCACTCCCAGACGGGCATCACGGCCGGGGTGCCCGTGACGGCGGGGGCGTCGAGGATGTGCCGGCGCTGCTGTTCGTCGGAGCGCCACAGGGCCGTGGCCCGCTCGACGAATCCGGAGAGGCCGGACGCCCCGTGCGGGGTGGCCGGTTCACCGGGGATGCCGAGGCCGATGTCGTCGAGCGTGACATGCCGCTGGAGCCGGGCCGCGAGCACCTCGCAGATCAGGTCGGGGACCTGACCGCGCGGGCGCTGCCCCTTCAACCAGCGGGCGACGGCGGTGTGTTCGTACCGCAGGGCCAGACCGCGGGCCTTCCCGGCCTGGTTCACATGTGCGGCGAGGCCCGCATGGGAGATCCCGGCCTCGTCGAGGATCGCGTCGAGCAAGGTGTTGGGCTGCATGGATGCCCTCCGTGGGCTCAGTGGCGCCAGCGTAGTCGCTGGTTCTTCACACGGGGTGTGATCGGAATGCTCAACTCCGGGTGCTGTGCACTCTGTTGTGGCTGGTTTCCTCCCGCTTGACTGAACTGCCTCGCAAGAGGCCGGCCGGGCCGCCGGCTCCCCCTCGACAGTGCGGCGGCCCGATCCCGCGTCGTCCGCCCGCTCGCCTGCCCGACAACTCCGCGGCGGGCGGACGGCGCGCCCCTGGAGCTTGATGCCCTCGCAGCTTGGAGCCCTGGATGTCAGCGAGCGTGGTGCGCGCTGTGCAGGGCCGGTTCGCCGGCCTGCGTCGGTACGCGCCTGCGGTCGTTGCGCAGGACGAGCATCGCGGCGTCGTCGCTGGGCGGCCCGGCGAGGTGGCAGAGCAGCCGCGTGTGGACGGCCTGGATGAGGGCCTTGGGCACGACCGGCCTGCGCCGTACGGCGGCCGTGAGCTCGGCGGTCAGCGGAAAGAACCGGCCATGACCGTCGCGGGCGTCCTCGATGCCGTCGGTGTGCAGCAGCATCGCCTCACCGGGCAGGATCCGCCCGCACCGCACGGGCTCGAGCTCGGCGGGCAGTGGGAACGGGCCGAGCGGCGGCATCGGATCGCCGCCGCTCATCGTCGTCACGCAGCACACCGCTCCGGGCCGCAGCAGATACGGCCAGGGGTGCCCGCAGTTGAGCGCGTACACGGCGCCGTCCTGCCGGATCTCGAGCAGCAGGACGGTGACGAACTCCTCAGCGAGGGGGTTCTCGGGCTCCCCTCCCCCGGCGGCCGGGTGCTCGTCGCGCGAACGCTGGCGCAGATGGCGGGCGTGGGCCCGCTCCAACCGGCGCAGCACGCACCCGAGTTCGTCCTCGTCGTGAGCGGCCTCGCGAAAGCTTCCGAGCACGGCGCCGACGGTGGCGAGCGCGGCGAGGCCGTGCCCGCGGACGTCACCCATGACGACGCGGACCCCGTGGTCGGTGGCCACGACGTCGTACAGATCGCCGCCGACGCTGGCGCCACGGTCGGCGGAGAGCTGGCCCGCGGCGAGCGCGAGCCCGTCGAGCCGGGGCGGCAGCGGCCGCAGCAGCACGGACTGCGCGGCACCCGCGACGGCCCGGATCTCTCTGAGCTCGCGCAGCAGCGTCTGCCGCACGTGGAGTATCAGCCCGGTGCCCACGGCGAAGAACACGGCGCTGGTCACGATCCGCGCCCCCAGGCCGTTCTGCTGGGCGAGGGGGCAGGTGAGCTTGTACGTGATGGCGACGGCGCCCCACACCGTGGGCAGGCCGAGCGTCAACGCGCGCCGGCCCCCGCCGGGTTCGCCCCAGGGCGTACGGGCGGTGCGCACGAACAGGGAACGGAGGGAGGCGGGGAGGACTCGGGTGGGCGCCCCGGTCGTGGTTCGCATCATGCCGATGGCCCCCTAGGTCGTGTCCGCACAGTCCCAGTTCAGCGCGGTCACCGGTCGGCCCGGCGGCCGCACTGATTCTGTCGACCGCCTGCCCCGATCGGACCAGATCAACGAGATTCCTCACCCGAACGAGTGAGGGGCGCATCCGGTGTTCCGGATGCGCCCCTCACCTGGGACTACGTGCGACGTGGCGCGACGCTCACGCGCCGCGCAGCACCGCGCCCGTCCGCTCGGCGGCGAGTGCCACCGCGGCGTCACGGGCGGCGGACGCCTCGTCGACGGTCAGCGTGCGGTCGCCGGCCCGGAAGCGCAGCGCGTACGCGAGCGACTTCTTGCCGTCGCCGAGCTGCTCGGCGTTCTCGTACACGTCGAACAGGCGCAGCGACTCCAGGAGTTCACCTGCGCCTTCGCGCAGCACCTTCTCGACCTCGGCGGCCGGGACGGTCTTGTCGACGACGAGTGCGACGTCCTGCGTGGCGACGGGGAACGTGGAGATCCGCGGCGCCTGCACCGCGCCCGTGGACGCCTGCTCGATGAGGTCGAGCTCGATCTCCATGGCACAGGTGCGCTCGGGCAGGTGCATCGCCTTGACGACGCGCGGGTGCAGCTCACCGGCGTGGCCGACGAGCGTGTCGCCCGCGTACAGGGCGGCGCAGCGGCCCGGGTGCCACGGCTCGTGCTGGTCGGCGCGGACCGTCAGCTCGACCCCGGCCTCGGCGGCCACGGCACGGGCCGCCTCGATGGCGTCCGCCCAGGTCGCCGGGGTGCCCTTGCCCCACCAGCCGGCCTGCTCGCGGGCGCCCGCGAGGACGACGGCGACGCGGCGCGGCTGGCGCGGCAGCGCGCTGGTGAGCTCCGCGATCTCCTCGTCGGTGGGCCTGCGGTCCACCGGGAGGCGCACGGCCTTGTGCTCGTGGCCGGTCGGCCGGAAGACGAGGCCCGTCTCGAAGAGCGCGAGGTCGTGGCTGCCGCGTCCGTCGTTGCGGCGCAGCGCGCCGAGCAGGCCCGGCAGCAGCGTCGTACGGAGCGAGGGCTCCTCGTCGGAGAGCGGGTTGACCAGCTCGACGGTGACGCGGCGCGGGTCGTCCTTGTCCAGGCCCAGCTGATCGAGGACGGCCTGCCCGATGAACGGGTAGTTCAGCGCCTCGACATAACCGGCACCGGCGAGCGCCCGGCCCACGCGGCGGTGCAGCCGCTGCCGGTCGGTCAGACCACGGCCGGCCGGGGGCTTCGGCAGGGTCGAGGGCAGGTTCTCGTAGCCCTCGAGCCGGATGACCTCTTCGGCCAGGTCGTTCGGGTCGGTCAGGTCGGGGCGCCAGGACGGCACCGTGACGACCAGCTCGTCCTGCCCGTAGACGTCGCAGCCGACTTCCTGGAGGCGCCGCACGACGGTCTCGCGGCCGTACGCGACGCCCGCGACCTTGTCCGGGTGGTCGGCCGGGATGCTGATGGTGCGCGGGGCACCCGGCGCGATGACCTCGGTGACGCCCTCGTCCGCGGTACCGCCGGCGAGCAGCACGAGGAGGTCGACGACGCGCTGCGCGGCGGCCGACGTGGCCTGCGGGTCGACACCGCGCTCGTAGCGCTTGGACGCCTCGGAGGTCAGCTTGTGGCGGCGCGCGGTGCGGGCGATCGTGATCGCGTCGAAGTGCGCCGCCTCGACGACGACGTCGGTCGTGCCGGCGTCCGCGTCGTGGTCGGCGATCTCCGTGTTGGCACCGCCCATGACACCCGCGAGACCGATCGGACCGCGGTCGTCGACGATGACCAGGTCCTCCGCGTCGAGCTTGCGCTTGACGCCGTCGAGCGTGGTGATCTGCTCGCCCTGCTGCGCCCGGCGCACGCCGATGGCGCCCTGGACGAGCGAACGGTCGTACGTGTGCAGGGGCTGGCCCAGCTCCAGCATCACGTAGTTCGCGACGTCGACGGCGAGCGAGATCGGGCGCATGCCGGCCTTCTGCAGACGGCGCTGGAGCCAGATCGGCGAGCGGGCCTCGGGGCTCAGACCGGAGACGGTGCGCGCGGTGAAGCGGTCGCAGCCGATGGGGTCGGAGACGCGGACCGGGAAGCCGTTCGCGTTCGGCGCCGGGACGTCGAGGAGCGCCGGGTCGCGCAGCGGAAGCCCGTATGCGATGGCGGTCTCGCGGGCGATGCCGCGCATCGACAGGCAGTAGCCGCGGTCGGGCGTGACGGCGATGTCGAGGACCTCGTCGACCAGCTCGAGCAGCTCGATGGCGTCGGTGCCGGCCTCGTGCTCCGGCGGCAGCACGATGATGCCGTGCGTGCCGTCGTCGCCCATGCCGAGCTCGTCGGTCGAGCAGATCATGCCGTGCGACGTCCTGCCGTACGTCTTGCGCGCGGCGATCGCGAAGCCGCCGGGCAGCTCGGCGCCGGGCAGCACGACGACGACCTTGTCGCCGACCTGGAAGTTCCGGGCGCCGCAGACGATCTCCTGCGGCTCGCCGGTGCCGTTGGCCTGGCCGACGTCGACCGTGCAGAAGCGGATCGGCTTCTTGAAGCCCTCGAGCTCCTCGATCGTCAGCACCTGGCCGACGACCAGGGGGCCCTTGATGTCGGCGCCGAGCTGCTCGACGGTCTCGACCTCAAGTCCTACGCCGACGAGCTTGGCCTGCACGTCGCGGCCGGTCTCAGTGGCGGGGAGGTCGACGTACTCCCGCAGCCAGGAAAGCGGGACCCGCATCAGATCTCCATCCCGAAAGGCCGGGTGAACCGGACGTCACCCTCGACCATGTCTCGCATGTCTTCGACGTTGTGGCGGAACATCAGCATCCGCTCGATGCCGAACCCGAAGGCGAATCCGCTGTACTTCTCGGGGTCGACACCGCACGCGGTGAGCACGCGCGGGTTGACCATGCCGCAGCCGCCCAGCTCGATCCAGCCCTCGCTGCCGCAGGTGCGGCACGGACGGTCCGGGTTGCCGACGGACTCGCCGCGGCAGACGTAGCAGACCATGTCCATCTCGGCGGACGGCTCGGTGAACGGGAAGTAGTTGGGGCGCAGTCGCGTCTTCATGTCGTCGCCGAAGAGCGCCCTGACCATGTGGTCGAGGGTGCCCTTCAGGTCGGCCATGGTCAGGCCCTCGTCGATCGCGAGCAGCTCGATCTGGTGGAAGACCGGGGTGTGCGTGGCGTCGAGCTCGTCGGTGCGGAAGACGCGGCCGGGGCAGACGATGTAGACGGGCGGCTCACGGTCGAGCAGCGCGCGCGCCTGCACCGGGGACGTGTGCGTGCGCAGCACGACGCCGGACTCGTCGCCGACGGTCTTCTCGCGGCCCTCGGGACCGGCGACGAAGAACGTGTCCTGCATCTGCCGCGCCGGGTGGTCCGGCGTGAAGTTCAGGGCGTCGAAGTTGAACCACTCGGCCTCGACCTCGGGGCCCTCGGCGATCTCGTATCCCATGGACACGAAGACGTCCGCGACGCGCTCCATCATGGTCGTCAGCGGGTGGCGGGCGCCGGCCGGCGTGCGGTCGTAGGGCAGCGTGACGTCCACGGCCTCCTCGACCAGGACGCGCGCGTCGCGCTCGGCCTCCAGCTCGGCCTGGCGGGCGGCGAGGCCCCGGCCGACGGCGGCGCGGGCCTGGCCCACGCGCTTGCCGGCCTCGGCCTTGGCCTGCGGCGGCAGCGCGCCGATCTCGCGGTTGGCGAGCGACAGCGGCGACGTGCCGCCGGCGTGCGCGACCTTGGCGGCCTGAAGCGCGTCGAGCGAGTCCGCTGCGGCGAAGGCGGCGAGCGCCTCGTCCCGCATGCGCTCGATCTCTTCCGGTTTCAGTGCCTCGACCTCGACAGGGTCGTACGACTTGTTCGGTGCCGACATCTCTTCCCGTGCTTCCGGTTGGCTGGCGGATGGCCCCGTCTACGACTCGTCCCGAATCCGACGACGAACCGTCCCTGACGTGGAGACGCAATGTGCCAAAGGACGAGTCTAACGGGGGTGAGGTGTGCGATTGCGCCCGTGGGGCCCGTGCGCTCAGCTGGTGAGATACGCCGGGGTGGCCACGGGCAACGTAAATCGGAACTCGGCGCCGCCGCCGGGCGCTCGGCCCACCGTGATGGTGCCGCCGTGGGCCTCGACGATGCCCTTGACGATGTAGAGGCCCAGGCCCGTGCCGCCGCGCTTGCTGCCCCGCCAGAAGCGGGTGAAGACGCGGTTCATGGACTCCTCCGGGATGCCGGGGCCTTCGTCGCTCACGGTGACCGACGTGCCGAGGGGCTCGGCCCGCTCGATGTCGATCGTGACAGTTCCCTCGCCGTGGCGCACCGCGTTTTCCAGCAGGTTGCTCAGGATCTGGTCGACCTTGTCGGGGTCGGCCCACAGGTCGGGCAGCGGCTGCGTGACGCGCAGCAGGAACCGGTCGGCCGCCTGGCCCGAGGCGACGTGCGCCTGGATGTGCCGGGAGACGGCAGCGGCGATGTCGACGGGCTGGCGCCGCACTTCGAGGCGCCCGGAGTCGATCCGGGAGATGTCGAGCAGCTCGGCGATCAGCCGGGTGACGCGATTGGCGTCGGCGTCGACGGTCTCCAGCATCAGCCGCTTCTGCTCGTCGGTGAACCGTTCCCACTTCGCGAGCAGCGTCGCGGTGAAGCCCTTCACGGAGGTCAGCGGCGAGCGCAGTTCGTGGGCGACGGTGGCGATCAGCTCGGCGTGGCTGCGCTCGGTGCGGCGCCGGGCCTCGGTGTCGCGGACCGAGACGACGACGCGGCGCACGGGCCCGGTGGGGCGGCTGCGGACGTAGCGCGCGGTGACGAGGACTTCGCGGCCGCCCGGCAGGAGCAGGTTCCGCTCGGGCTGTCCGACGCGGGTGGCGAGTCCGCCGTAGGGGTCGGTCAGCTGCCACCAGCGGCGGCCTTCGAGGTCCTCCAGGGGCAGCGCCCGCTCCAGCGGGGCGCCGAGGGCCCGGGGTGCGGGGACGGCGGTGATGCGCTCGGCGGCGCGGTTGAAGCAGACGACGCGGCCGCTCTCGTCGGCGACGACGAGTCCGTCGGGGAGGTCGTCGGGGTGGACACCGAGCCCGGCGAGGTCGTCGGGTCCGCACCGGGGCGCGGCAGGGACCGACGGTCCCTGCGCTCCTCGTGAGCTGCTCGTGCCGACGACGCTCATCTCCCCGTATCCCACCTCTCGCCCCTATCCAGGGACAGGCCCGAGGTGGTCACCCTACTAGCTGGGCGTGACGGAACGGCACCCTCCGGGGGCGCGCTGGGCCCGTGCGGAGGCGTACAGGCACACGGCGGCCGCCGTCGCGAGGTTGAGGCTCTCGGCCTTGCCGTGGATGGGGACGCGCACGACGGCGTCCGCGAGCGCGCGGGTCTCCTCCGGGAGCCCCCACGCCTCGTTGCCGAAGACCCAGGCGGTCGGGGTGCCCATGGTGCCCTTGTCGAGTTCGTCGTCGAGGTCGTCGTCCCCGGCGCCGTCGGCGGCGAGGATGCGTACACCCGCGCCCTTGAGCCCCGCGACGGCCTGCTCGACGGGCACGCCCACGGCGACCGGCAGGTGGAACAGGGAGCCGACCGAGGCGCGGACGGCCTTCGGGTTGTACAGGTCGACGGAGGCGTCGGTCAGCACGACGGCCTCGGCCCCGGCGGCGTCGGCGCAGCGCAGCACGGTGCCCGCGTTCCCGGGGTCGCGCACATGGGCCAGGACGGCGACGAGCTGGGGCCGCGCGGCGAGGATCTCCTCGAAGGGCACGTCCAGGAACCGGCAGACGCCGACGACGCCCTGCGGGGTCACGGTCGTGGAGATCTCCGCGATGACGCTCTCGTCGGCGAGGTGCACCCGGGCGCCGGCCTCGCGCGCCTCGCCCACGATGTCGGCGTAGCGCTCCGCGGCCTCGACGGTCGCGAACATCTCCACGAGCCCGCCGTGCGCGGCGGCCTCCCGCACGGCCTGCGGCCCCTCGGCGAGGAACAGCTGCTCCTTCCCCCGGAAGTTCCGCTTCCCGAGCCGCCGGGCGGCGGACACACGGGACGATTTGGGAGAGATCAGCTCAGGAACAGCAACCATGGAACTCACCTGGGGAGAAAGTGCCCCGTAAGGGGCGCGGGGAACTGCGCGACCGGCCACAACCGGTCCGCACACGGCACACAACAGACGACGGCAGATGCGACGCCGAACGCATTCGGACCCGCAAGCAGCAAGCTTGCGGGTCCGAATAACCGGCTCAGCGGAGCGATCAGGCCGCAGCCTTGGGCGCGTTGACGTCAGCCGGCAGCGCCTTCTGCGCAACCTCGACCAGCGCGGCGAACGCGTTGGAGTCGTTGACGGCGAGCTCCGCGAGGATCTTGCGGTCCACCTCGATGTTGGCGGCCTTCAGACCCTGGATGAGGCGGTTGTACGTCATGCCGTTCTGGCGGGCAGCGGCGTTGATGCGCTGGATCCACAGCTGACGGAAGTCGCCCTTGCGCTTCTTGCGGTCGTTGTAGTTGTAGACCAGGGAGTGGGTGACCTGCTCCTTGGCCTTGCGGTACAGACGCGAACGCTGACCGCGGTAGCCGCTGGCCTGCTCGAGGATCGCCCGACGCTTCTTGTGCGCGTTGACTGCGCGCTTGACGCGTGCCACTTGTTAACTCCTTGTAGCGGGGTCGGGGTTGACGTCACCCGACCCAAGTTCGTATGGGTCCCGGTCGTGCTGACGTAGTGGCGCCTGGGCGCCGTACGTCACTTGCCGAGAAGCTTCTTGATCTTCGCGGCGTCGCCCGGGGCCATCTCGGCGTTGCCGGTGAGGCGGCGCGTCACGCGGGACGACTTGTGCTCGAGCAGGTGGCGCTTGCCGGCGCGCTCACGGAGCACCTTGCCGGAGCCGGTGATCTTGAAGCGCTTGCTGGCACCGCTGTGCGACTTGTTCTTCGGCATAGCGCCGTTCTCTCCTCGTCAGTGGCGTTCCCGGCCGGTCCGTGCCTCAGGCGCGAACCGGCCGTGGGGGAACGTCAGTTGTGTCAGTTGGGTGTCCGAGGCGTACAGGCTGCACGCCGCCGGATCATGCCTCGGCCGGAGCCTCGGCGGGGGCCTCGGTGTCGACCTCGGCCTCGACCTCGACCTCGTCCGACTCCGCCGCGTTCTGCGACTTGCCGGGGTTGGCCTTCGCGTCGGCCTTGCGGGCGGCCTGGGCCTCCCGGGCCTCGGCCATGGCTTCGGTCTTCTTCTTGTGCGGACCGAGAACCATGATCATGTTTCGGCCGTCCTGCTTCGGGTTCGACTCGATGAACCCGAGGTCTTCGACGTCGTTCGCGAGACGCTGCAGCAGTCGGTAGCCGAGCTCCGGCCGGGACTGCTCGCGACCACGGAACATGATCGTGATCTTGACCTTGTCGCCCTGCTTGAGGAACCGAACGACGTGACCCTTCTTGGTGTCATAGTCGTGCGGGTCGATCTTCGGCCGGAGCTTCATCTCCTTGATGACCGTGTGCGCCTGGTTCTTGCGCGCCTCACGGGCCTTCATGGCCGACTCGTACTTGAACTTCCCGTAGTCCATGAGCTTGCAGACGGGCGGACGGGCGTTCGCCGCCACCTCGACCAGGTCGAGGTCGTACTCCTGAGCAAGCTCAAGGGCCTTGGCAAGCGGAACAATCCCGACCTGCTCGCCGCTGGGACCGACAAGTCGCACTTCGGGAACGCGAATCCGGTCGTTGATGCGGGGCTCGGCGCTGATGGATCCTCCTCGGTAGCACCACACGACGGCCTGGCGGGCCGCCGCGTAACGTCTCGTTACGTAGTACCAACCGCTCCAGCGCACAAAAAATGCCCCGGACGGTACACATCGCGGGACTCCGAGAACTACCGGAGCACCGCCACGGTGAACCGCGGGGCGCATCATCGGACGGTTCCATCGTCCGTACGGAACGATGGGGACCATCTGACCGGTGACCCACCGCCCTAGCCGGGCGGTCAGGTGGGAGATCGGAGCCTCCACTTGTGGGCCAGTCGCTCTGTCCAAGGGACAGGGGCGTCCGGCCGGTCGTTACACAAGGTTAGCAGCACTTGGGGGGTGCGCCCAACCGAGTGGACGGCGGCTTATCGTGGGGCCCATGAGTGACGCGACCCCCGCAACCGAAACCCCTGACTACGACGCGCTGACCCGCGACATCGCCGAGGTGCCCGCCGTCGAGGTCATCGTGACGGTCGCGGTGAACCTGATGAGCGCCGCCGCGGTGAAGCTCGGCCTCACCGAGGAGGGCGACGCCCACAAGGACCTCGACGAGGCCCGCAAGCTGATCCACGCCCTGGCCGGTCTGCTCGACGGCAGCGCCACGGAGATCTCGTCCTTCCACGCGGCGCCGCTGCGCGACGGCCTGAAGTCGCTCCAGCTCGCTTTCCGCGAGGCGTCGATCGTGCCGGACGAGCCGGGCCAGGGCCCGGGCGAGAAGTACACGGGCGCCATCTACGGCTGACCCGCTGGTTCAGCCTCGTACGTACAAGGGCTCGCCGGGAGGCGTGGCGTCGGCCGGCAGGAGTGCCAGGTCGAGGCCGCGCACCAGGCGGGCCCGCAGTGTTTCGTCGGCCGCGATGCGGCGGGCGAGCGCCTGGGCGGTGACCGAGGGGTCGGCGGCCGGGTCGAGGACGAGGGCGAGGACGCCGTCCGCCTGGCCGGGGCCCAGGTAGGCGCGGGCCACCGCGGGTTCCGCGGCGACGGCCGTGCGCACCGCGTCGGTGACGGCCGGGTCCGCGAGGGGGTCGGTGCTGGTGCGGCCCTCCGCGAGGGCGTAGAGGGCGGCGCCCGTGATCTCGTACGGGACCGGGCCCGCGAGGTCGAGGACGACGGTGTCGGCCTGCTCGTGGGCGGCGGCCTGGAGCGCCTGGTGGAGGGGGACGGCGACCGGGCGGGCCTCGGGGTCCCACAGGGCGAGGGACGCGGTCGACGTGAAGGCGGGGAGGGCCTTGCGGTCGCCCGCCTTGAGGGTCGGCACCGCCATGTCGGAGGTCTTCTCGCGGCGAAGGCCGTTCTCGTCCTCCTCGACTTCGCCGAGCACGGCGACGACGGGGACGAGGAGCCGGGCGCCCTTGAGGGCCTCCAGGACCGGGCCGTGGGCCGTGCGGTCGGCCGACCACGCGGCCAGGGCCTCGGCGAGGCGGGGGTCCGCGGTGCCGTCGTCGTCGGAGAAGCCGGGGTCGGGAATGTTCTTGTTCGCCACGTTCACCGACCCTACCGAGCGCGGCCGCCCGTGTTCTCAGCGGACCCTGAGGTCCTGCTCATGGTGGACACAGAGCCGGGTCCGAGCATCTCCGTATGCCTCCGAAGCCCCGCCGCCGGCGCCCTCTCGTGTACGCGGCCGTCGCCTCCGCCATGCTCGTCTCCGGGACCGCCGCCACTACGGTCCACGTGAAGGCGCAGGCGCACGACGCGACTTGCGCTGGTGTCGCACATCACGTCCGCCGAGGGGGATTCGTCCGTGTCACCGTCCGCTTCTTCTTCGCCGACCGCGGATCTCGACGCGCTGCTCGCGAAGGCCGTGGAGTCAGCCGCCGCCGGGCACGGCGGGGACGTGTCCGTGGCGGTCCTGGAGGTGGACTCCGGGGCGCGCGCCTCGTACGCGTCGGGCGGGGGGACGTACGACACCGCGAGCATCGTGAAGGTCGACGTCCTCGCCGCGCTGCTGGTGCGGGCGCAGGACGCGGGGCGGGAGCTGACCGCGCAGGAGAAGACGTACGCGACCGCGATGATCGAGAACAGCGACAACGCGTCGACGACCGAGTTGTGGAACGCCATCGGGCGGGCCGACGGGCTCGACGCGGCGAACGAGCGGCTCGGGCTGACCGGGACGACCGGTGGGGACGGGCCGCTGTGGGGGCTCACGCAGACGACGTCCGAGGACCAACTCGTCCTGCTCAAGCAGGTGTTCGGGGTCGGCCACGCTCTCGTGCTGGACGAGGAGTCGCGCGCGTACGTGCGGGAGCTGATGGGGAACGTCGAGTCCGGCCAGACGTGGGGGGTGTCCGCGGCCGGTGACGCGGACACGGCCGAGCTGAAGAACGGGTGGCTTCAGCGGAGCACGACCGGGCTGTGGGTCATCAACAGCGTGGGGCGGGTGAGCGTGGACGGGAAGCGGTACCTGGTGGCCGTCGTCTCGAACGGGAGCGCCACCAAAGACGCGGGGATCTCGCTGGTGGAAGACGTGGCGAAGGCCGCCGTGCGGACGGTCAGCGCCGGCGGCTGAGACGGTGGCCGCGCCACAGGTGGACGGCCGCGCCGAGCAGCAGGACGCCGAGGCCGCCCGCGACCGGGCCGACCCAGGCCGCGGGGCCCTCGTCGCGCGGGTCGTCGGGGCCCGCGCCGAAGTACTTCTTGCCGTACGCCGTCGAGGTCAGGCCCTGCGGTTTCAGTTTCGCGGCGGCGGTGATCGCGGCGGCCGGGTCGATGAGGCCGTAGCCGCGTGAGTCGTCGCGGCCGCCGGCGGGCGGGTCCTGGGCGGTGTCCTCGACGAGCTTCTTGATCTGGGCGGGGCTCAGTCCGGGGTGGGCGGCGCGGATCAGGGCGACGGCGCCGGAGACGAACGCGGAGGCGGCGCTGGTGCCCCAGGCCGAGTAGTACTTGCGGTCGGGGTCGGCGGTGACGATGCCGCGGCCGGGGGCGGCGACGGAGGCGTACCAGCGGCGGGTGGAGAAGGAGGCGCGGGTGCCGGCCGCGTCGACGGCGGTGGCCGTGATGACGCCGGGGTAGGCGGCCGGGTAGGAGATGTGGTCGCCCTTCTCGCCGCCGTTGCCCGCGGAGGCGACGACGGAGACACCTTTCTTCAGGGCGTACTGGATGGCCGCGTCCTCGCCGGCCTCGGGGTGGGCGGTGTCGGAGTCGTCGCCGAGCGAGAGGTTGATGACGTCGGCGCCGTGGTCCGCGGCCCAGCGGATGCCCTCCGCGAGGGCGTTGCCGCGGGTCTCGCGGGCCTTGGCGCGGGACGGGTCGCCGTCCTCCAGGATCACGCGGACGGGCAGGATCTTCGCCTCCGGGGCGACGCCCATCACGCCGTCGCCGCCGCCCTGGCCGTGTCCGTGGCCCGCGATGATGCCGGCGATGGCGGTGCCGTGGCGGGCCCAGGGCCGGTCGCCGCGCCCGGCGCCGAAGCCGACGAGGTCCTTGCCCGTGAGGACGTTGCCCTTCAGGTCGGGGTGCTGGTCGTCGACACCGGTGTCCAGGACGGCGACCGTGATCCCCTTGCCCTTGGTCGTGCGCCACGCCTCCTGGGTGTGCATCGCGGTGAGGCCCCACTGCTGGGCGCGGACCGAGTCGGCGTGGGCGGCGGTCGACGGGAGCAGGGCGAGGGCCGCGGCGCCGGCGACCCCGGCGAACCCGGCGATCGTGCGGTGGTGCTTCATGACGGCTGCTCCGTGGACTTCTGTACGGCCTTGCGCAGGCTCCGTTCGACGCGGTCGGCGATGCCCTGCGCCTCGTGGCCGAGTCCGGCCTGGGCGGGGGCGGTCGTGGCGCCCGCCTTCATCGCGTCGGCGGCGGGCTCCGGGTCGGCGACGGTGCGGCCGTCGGCGAAGCCGGAGACGGCGTAGACGACGACGGGGGCGTCGGTGAGGACGTCGATCGTCCAGGACGCGCGCTGGGCGTCTCCGAAGCCCGCGGCGGCGGTGCCCTGGGCGGCGTACGGGCGCGGCATGAGGTCGGTGCGCCGGTCGAGGCCCTGCTCGGTGAAGCGGGTGCGCAGCGCCTGGCTGGCCTCGGCGTCGGCGCGCGTGAACATCAGGCCGACGGTGGTGACGTTGGACTGCGTGGCGTCCGTGTACGTGGCGCGCAGGAGGCGCAGGCAGCCCGCCGGGCGCAGCGCCTTGCGGAGCAGCGGGTCGAACGCGCCCTTGCAGCCGCTGTCGGGGGCGACGGCGATCCGGGTCCAGGTGCGGTCGGCTCCGCCGGGGCCCGCGCCCTCGCCCTTGAGAGTGGGCGGGAAGAGCCGGTCGACGGGTATGCCGTGCCACAGTTCGCCGGCCGCGTGGTAGGCGCTGTGCGCGGAGGCGGGGTCGTCGCCGCCGTCGCCGGCGAGCAGGGAGCCGGTGGCGGCGCCGCCGATGAGGCCGAGGCCGAGCACGAGGCAGGCCGCGGCGGCCGCCGCGCGGGGCCGCAGGCGGGAGCCGACGGGGCGCAGGCGGGTGGTGCTGTCGTCGTAGTGCTCGGGGCGGGCGAACGTGACGAAGGGCCTGCCGGCGGTTTCGGGGTGGGGGGTGAGGTCGACGGCGCCGATCGGCCTTCGGGGGGCTGACGTCGGTGCGGGTGGGACGGGGCGGAGGCGGGTGGTGGTCTCGGTGGGGGGTGCCTCCGGGGGGAGGGGGATCGAACTCGCCTTCGCGCCGTTGCCGGTCGAGGTGGTGTTCGCGGGTGCGGACTTCGTGTCGTTGCTCGCGCCGTTCCTCGCGCCCCTTTGGGGCGGCGGTGTGTCCGGGAAGCGTGAAGAGGGGGACGGCGGGGGCGGCGTCGCCGGCAACGGGGGTGTGCCGGAGGGGAGTTGGGGGGCAGGGGCGTGGGTGGGGCGGGGCGGGACACGTCGGGCTTCCGTGCTCATGCCTCCCCGTTTCCTCGAGCCTGCGTCGCGTCACTCTAACGGGCCCGCCCGGCAACAGGGGGAACGAGCCCGCACCCGCGGCCGATCTGCCCGTATCGTCCCTCTACCCTGCGGTAATCGGGTCTGGCAGGCTTCGGACATGACACCGCGCGCCGCCGACCGTGCCCGTTACGACCGGGCCACCGCACACCTCGACGCCCCTGTGGCGATCGTGGATCTGGACGCCTTCGACGCCAACGCCGACGATCTCGTACGCCGGGCCGGCGGGAAGCCGGTCCGGGTCGCGAGCAAGTCGGTGCGGTGCCGGGCCCTGCTGGAGCGGGTCCTCGCCCGTGACGGGTTCGCCGGGATCATGTCGTTCACGCTGGCGGAGTCGATCTGGCTGGCGCGCTCCGGGTTCGAGGACATCCTGCTCGCGTACCCGTCGGCGGACCGGGCCGGTTTCGCCGAGCTGGCGCACGACCCGAAGCTGGCCGCCGCCGTGACGGTGATGGTCGACGACCCGGCGCAGCTGCGGCTGATCGACGACGCCCGGGACGGCGGCACCGAGGAGATCCGGGTCTGCCTGGAGCTCGACACGTCGTGGCAGGTGCTGGGCGGGCGGGTCAGGATCGGCGCGCTGCGCTCCCCGCTGCGCACGCCGTCCCAACTCGCCGATCTGGCGCGGGCGGTGGTCCGCGCGCCCGGGTTCCGGCTCGTGGGGATCATGGCGTACGAGGGTCATGTGGCCGGGGTCGGGGACGCGCTCGCGGGGCGTCCGGTGCGCTCGCGGGCGATCCGGCTGATGCAGGCCGCGGCGCGCAAGGAGCTGGCGGTGCGGCGCGGCGAGGTGGTGCGGGCCGTGCGGGCGGTGGCGCCGGACCTGGAGTTCGTGAACGGCGGCGGCACGGGCAGCGTGCAGCACACGGCCGCCGAGGACGCGGTGACGGAGATCGCCGCAGGGTCGGGGCTGTACGTCCCGCGGCTCTTCGACAACTACACGTCGTTCAGCGGACGTCCGGCCGCGCTGTTCGCACAGCCGGTGGTGCGCCGCCCGGGGGTGGGCGTGGTGACCGTGCTCGGCGGCGGGTATCCGGCGTCGGGCGCTCCCGGCCCGGACCGGCTGCCGGTGCCGTATCTCCCGGAGGGGCTGCGCTACGACGCCCAGGAGGGGCCGGGCGAGGTGCAGACGCCGCTGCTCGGCGCGGCCGCCGACGATCTGCTCCTCGGCGACAAGGTGTGGTTCCGGCACGCGAAGGCCGGTGAACTGTGCGAGCGGTTCGAGGTGTTGCACCTGATCGAGGGCGACGCGGTGACCGGGACGGTGCCCACGTATCGCGGCGAGGGCTACACGTTCCTCTAGCTCTTACGTGCTGGGGCCGATGCTGCTGCCCACTCCCCCGCCGCCCGAGCCGCCCACGGGGCGGATCCCCTTGACGATCTTGTCGAGGTCGGAGAGCGGGGGTGCGGCGTCGCTCGCGTCGAGGGTGCAGCGCACGGCGACCAGCGCTTCGGAGCCGACGCTGGAGGGGAAGACCACCGACTGCACATAGCCGCCGGGGCCCTCGGCGGTCGTGACCTTCCAGCGCACGAGGTAGCCGGCCCGGCCCGCGACCGCCAACTGCCGCGCTGCGACGACCTTGTGGCCGGTGATGCCGCCGAAGGGCCGCTCCCCGATCGCGTTCTTGTCGTACGCGAGGTCGGCGGCGTCGGAGACGTCCTTCTTGGCGAGGACCTCGGGATCGGTCTCGTCGGTGTTGGTGACGGTGTGCGTGGAGACGGTGCCGCGCCGGCACAGGCCGTCGTCGTACGGGCAGTCGTAGGTGCGCGGCGTGGTGATGAGGGTGTACTCGTCGGCGACGGTCTCGGCTTTCTGCCAGCCGTCGACGACGGGCAGTGTGATGCCGTTGAGCGGATCGGTGACGCGGCGGGCGTCCTCGGTCGGGGACGGCGCGGGGGCGCTGCTCGATGCCGCGGAGGAGGACTGGGCCAGTTCCGAAGGCACCCCGGTGCGCGCCTCGGGCCCGCCGGAGTCGCCGTTCACGAGGAGGACGACCCCGGTGACGACGGCCGCGACGAGCACGAGGCCCGCGGCGGCGAGGGCGACGATCCTGCCGCCCCGCGAGGGGCCGGCCGCCACCGGTACGTGCGGCTGCCTGCGGTGGGGGGTCCACGCGGCCCCGTCCCACCAGCGTTCGGTGGACGGGGCCTTGGGGTCCGGGTACCAGCCGGGCGGCGGCGTCATGCTCATGCGGGCACTGTAGGCCGCACCCGGCTCACGCGTACACGCGGTCGGTACCCGGGATCAGTACACGGTGTCCGTCTGATCGGGCACGACCGAACCGTCGTCCCTCAGGAGCGGTCCGAAGCCGCCTTCGGGCTTGTTGTACGCGGCCGTCGAGCACGGATAGGGGGACGCCTTCCTCGGCAGCGGCTCGATGAACATCGGGTTGGCGACCCAGCGTCCGTCGGCGTTGTCATAGGCGCGGCACATGATCTCGTTCTTGTTCCGGTTGAGGACGAGGTGGGCGCCGGTCGCGTCGCCGACGAAGGTCACGTCGGTGTCGGCGTCACCGCCGCCGAGCGCGATCCGCTTGCCCGGGCGCTGCTTCTCCCAGGCCGACGTGCCCTTCACATGGAAGATGTCCTGGTTGACCCAGCAGCGCTTGCCGTCGATGTACGGGATGGCCTCGCCCTGGGTGCGGCCGACGCCGCCGCAGCCTTCGTTGTACGTCGTGATGCGGCCCTCGGCGTCGAGGACGGACCGGATCGCGATGGTGTGCGCCCGGTCGATGCCGACGCCGCGGGACCACACCTCGGTCACCGGCTCGGATCCGGCGGACACGATGTAGACGTCGAAGCCGGCCTTCTGCAACGTACGGATGAGGTCGCGCTGCTGGTCGTAGTAGCGGACGTAGCCGGGGATGGTGTGCGTGCCCAGCTTCTGGGTCGCGCCGACCGGCGCGGCGAGGGCCTCGGTGCGGGCCGCGGCCGCGTACGACTCCAGCTCGGGGACCGTGTGGCCGGCGAACAGCTGGGGCACCCAGGCGTACTGGGGCACCGTGCGGCGGTGGTTCCAGTCGCCCGCGAAGGCGGCGGCGCCGCTCATGGTCCTGCCCGACTCACGGATGTTGAAGATCTCGTCCGTGCAGTCGGTGTCGGTGGAGGTGGGCAGCGGCGATCCGACGGGGACGGCGGTGCCGCAGGCGGCCGTGAGCGCCTTGTCGGCGTCGTCGGTCATCCACTTGCTGGTCTTCTTCCAGCTCGCGGGCCGCAGGATCTTGTCGTGCTTCAGCGACCAGGCGATGGTCGCGTCGGTGACGTCGTTCTTGGAGACGGTGTTGTCCCAGTCGAACGCGGCGACGGGGCGGGGGCCGTGGTGACCGTGGCAGGTCCCGCGTTCGTCGATCATGCGCTGGAGCTGGGCCCGGTTCTGCCCGTACCACGGCAGCTCCTGCGAGAGCTGCGGGCACTTTCCGGAGGTCGGGGACGCGGACGTGGCGGCGGCCGCAGGAGAGACGAGAGCCGCGGTCACCAGGACGGTGACCACGGCTGAGGTCCACGCGGCAACATCTCTGTTACGCATGTGAAGGGACCGTACACCCGGTTGTCGCGTCCCCTACAGAGGCGTGACGTACGCGCCCGAAATCCCGCCGTCGACAAGGAAGTCGGTGGCGTTGACGAAGGAGGAGTCGTCGCTGGCCAGGAAGGCGACGGCGGCCGCGATCTCGTCGGCCTCGGCGAACCGGCCGACCGGAATGTGCACCAGGCGGCGCGCCGCCCGCTCCGGGTCCTTGGCGAACAGCTCCTGGAGCAGCGGGGTGTTGACCGGGCCGGGGCACAGGGCGTTGACGCGGATGCCCTCGCGGGCGAACTGCACGCCCAGTTCACGGGACATGGCGAGGACGCCGCCCTTGGACGCGGTGTACGAGATCTGCGAGGTGGCCGCGCCCATCCGCGCCACGAACGACGCGGTGTTGATGATCGAACCCTTGCCCTGCTGCCGCATGTAGGGGATCGCGGCCTTGCAACACAGGTACACGGAGGTGAGGTTGACCTCCTGGACGCGCTTCCACGCCTCCAGGCCCGTGTCGAGGATGGAGTCGTCGTCGGGCGGCGAGATGCCGGCGTTGTTGAAGGCGATGTCGACGCTGCCGTAGGTGTCGAAGGCCGTCTTGAAGAGGGCCTCGACCTGTTCGGCGTCGGTGACGTCGACCTGGACGAAGATCCCTCCGGCCTCCTCGGCGGCCTTCTTGCCCGCGGTGGCGTCGATGTCGCCGCAGACGACGTGGGCGCCCTCGGCGGCGAGGCGGCGGGCGGTCGCGAGGCCGATACCGCTGCCGGCGCCGGTGATGACGGCGGTGCGGCCGACGAGGCGGCGGCAGATGCTGTTCTCTTCGGTCACTGTGCGGGGCCCTCCGTGCTTTCCGTGCGTTCGGTGCTTTCCGTGCTGATGAAGACGTTCTTGGTCTCGGTGAAGGCGGTCAGGGCGTCGGGGCCGAGCTCACGGCCGAGCCCGGACTGCTTGTAGCCGCCGAACGGTGTCCAATAGCGCACGCTGGAATGGGAGTTGACGGACAGGTTGCCCGCGCGGACGGCTCCGGACATGCGCAGGGCGCGGCCCAGGTCGCGGGTCCAGATGGATCCCGAGAGGCCGTACGGGGTGTCGTTGGCGAGGCGGATCGCGTCGGCCTCGTCGGAGAACGGGAGCAGGACGGCGACCGGGCCGAAGATCTCCTCGACGGCGGCGCGCCCGTCCGGCGCCTCGCCCGTCAGTACGGTCGGCGGGAACCAGAAGCCGGGCCCGGTCGGGGCGCTGCCGCGGATCGCCGGCGCGTCGCCGGACACGAAGTGCCGTACCCGGTCCAGCTGCTGACGGGAGATCAGCGGGCCCATCTGTGTCTTCTCGTCCAGCGGGTCGCCGACCACGACGGCTCCGATCGCGTCCGTGAGATACGCGACGGCCTCCTCGTACACGGACTCCTGGACGAGGACGCGGGTGCGGGCGCAGCAGTCCTGTCCGGAGTTGTCGAGGAAGGAGAACGGGTCGAGGGCCCGGGTGAGGTCGGCGTCGGCGAAGACGATGTTCGGGCTCTTGCCGCCCAGTTCGAGGGTGACGGGCTTGGCCTGTTCGGCGCAGCGGCGCATGACGTCGCGGCCGGTGCGCGTGGAGCCGGTGAAGACGACCTTCGCGACGTCGGGGTGGTCGACGAGGGCGCGGCCCGCGTGGGCGCCGTAGCCGGGCAGAACCTGGAAGAGGTGCTCGGGAAGGCCCGCGTCCAGGGCGAGTTCGGCCAGGCGCAGGGCGGTGAGCGGGGTCGTCTCGGCGGGCTTGAGGACGACCGCGTTGCCTGCCGCGAGGGCGGGGGCCGTGCCCCAGGCGGCGATCGGCATCGGGAAGTTCCAGGGGGCGATGACGCCGACGACGCCGAGCGGCTCGTGGAAGGTGACGTTCCAGCCGCCGGGCGCGGGGATCTGCGCCCCGTTGAGGCGTTCGGCGCCGCCGGCCGCGTACAGGAGCAGGTCCCGTACGTTGCCGGCCTCCCAGCGCGCGTTGCCGATGAGGTGTCCGGCCTCGCGGACCTCCAACTGGGCGAGTTCTTCCGCGTGCCGGTCGACGGTGTCGGCGAAGCGGCGCAGCAGGCGGGCGCGGTCGGCGGGTGCCGCGGCGGCCCAGCCGCGCTGCGCCTCCACGGCGCGGCGCACGGCACGGTCGACGTCGCCCGCGTCGGCGGCGGGGACGGTGGCGACGACGTCCTCGGTGGCCGGGTTGAGGACGGTGAGGGTGGTCGGGTCGGTGGGGGGTGCGGTGCTCAGGTCGGTCTCCCAGTCGGGCGCGAGCGGGGTCACGGGGTCACAGCCTTTCGAAGCCTCGGCGAAGCTCCCAGTCGGTGACTGCGGCGTCGAACGCGTCCAGTTCGACGCGCGCCAGATTGCGGTAGTGGGCGACGACCTCGTCCCCGAACGCGGCCTTCGCGATCGGGCTGTTCTCCCAGAGCTCGGCGGCCTCGCGCAGGGTGGAGGGGACGTGCTCGTACCCGGCGGTGTACGCGTTCCCCGCGCAGGCGTCCGGGAGTTCGAGCTTGTGCTCCACGCCGTACAGGCCCGCCGCGACCATGCCGGCGACGGCGAGGTGCGGGTTGACGTCGCCGCCGGGGAGCCGGTTCTCGAAGCGGAGCGAGCGGCCGTGGCCGACGACGCGCAGCGCGCACGTGCGGTTGTCGTGGCCCCAGGCGACGGCGGTGGGCGCGAAGGAGCCCGGCTGGAAGCGCTTGTAGCTGTTGATGTTCGGCGCGTAGAGCAGGGAGAAGTCGCGCAGCGCGGCGAGCTGGCCGGCGAGGAAGTGCCGCATGAGCTCGGTCATCCCCTCGGGACCGGACATCGCGCCCGCGCCGTCCGCGTCCGTGAGCGAGAGGTGGATGTGGCAGGAGTTGCCCTCGCGCTCGTTGTACTTCGCCATGAAGGTGAGCGAGACACCGTCCTGCGCGGCGATCTCCTTGGCGCCCGTCTTGTAGACGGCGTGCTGGTCGCAGGTGACGAGCGCCTCGTCGTAGCGGAAGACGATCTCGTGCTGGCCGGGGTTGCACTCGCCCTTGGCCGACTCGACGGTGAGGCCCGCGCCCGCCATCTCGTTGCGGATGCGGCGCAGCAGCGGCTCGATGCGGCCGGTGCCGAGGACGGAGTAGTCGATGTTGTACTGATTCGCGGGCGTGAGGCCGCGGTAGTTCGCGTCCCAGGCCTGCTCGTACGTGTCCTTGAAGACGATGAACTCCAGCTCCGTGCCGACCTGGGCGGTCAGGCCCAGCTCGGCGAGCCGCTCCAGCTGGCGACGGAGGATCTGGCGGGGCGCGGCGACGACGGGCGAGCCGTCCTCCCAGGCGAGGTCGGCGATGAGCATCGCGGTGCCCGCGTTCCAGGGGACGCGGCGCAGGGTGGACAGGTCGGGGTGCATCGCGAAGTCCCCGTAGCCGCGGTCCCAGGAGGACATCGCGTAGCCGTCGACCGTGTTCATCTCGGTGTCGACGGCGAGGAGGTAGTTGCAGCCCTCGGTGCCGTGGTGGAGGACCTCGTCGAGGAAGAACCGGGCGGCGAAGCGCTTGCCCTGGAGGCGGCCTTGCATGTCGGGGAAGGCCAGGACGACGGTGTCGATCTCGCCGCCCGCGACGAGGGCGTGCAGCTCCTCGACGGCGAGCGGGGGTGTGCGGTCTGCCACGGGAAATCCTCCTAGGCCCTGGGGTCCCTTGGGTCAGCCGAGAGCCATAAGGTATTGCCGAGAACCTTTGCTTGGGAAGGGGGTTGGGCCAGATGTCGCACACGGACGACGCGGGGGGCCTCGCCACGGTGCTGCGCCCGGTCCGGGCGGGCAACGGCTTCGAGGAGGCGCTGGAGCAGATCCTCCAGGTGGTCAGGCTCGGCCTGGTGCCCGGGGGTGAACGGCTGCCGTCCGAGCGGGAGTTGGCGGACCGGCTCGGCATCAGCCGGGTCACGCTGCGCGAGGTTCTGAAGGTACTTCAGGACCAGGGCCTGGTGGCGTCGCGGCGCGGCCGGTACGGCGGCACGTTCGTCGTGCCGCGCACGGCGACGCCCGGCGAGGACGAGCTGCGCCGCCGTCTGGCGGACGTGGACGTGGAGGACGCGCTGCGCTTCCGCGAGGTCCTCGAGGTGGGGGCCGCGGGGCTGTGCGCGTCCCACGGGCTCGACGCGGCACCGGCCGCACGGCTGCGCGCCGCGCTCGCCGACACGCACGACGCCCCGCTCGACGCCTACCGCCGCCGGGACACCCGGCTGCACCTCACCCTCGCGGAGCTGTCCGGGTCACCGACGCTGGCGGCGCAGTACGCGGCGGTGCGCGCCACGATCAACGAACTCCTCGACTGCATCCCGCTGTTGGTACGGAACCTGGAGCATTCGCAGCGCCAGCACACCGCCCTGGTGGACGCTGTGCTCGACGGGGACGCGGACGGGGCGCGGGAGATGATGCGGGAGCACTGCGCGGGCACGGCGGCGCTGCTGCGCGGCTTTCTCACGTAGCGCCCCGCAAAAGGTCTTCCCCCATTCCATTGACCTTTCTCTTGGCCGTGCCCACATGCTGAACGTGTCGGTGTGCCGGGCGGCGGTCTCGTACGCTCTGAGCCCCCGGACCGAGAAGGATCACGCCATGGTGAGCAGGCCGCTGATCGGCATCAGCACCTACCTGGAGGACCGTGCCCGTTGGGGCGTGTGGGAGCTGCCCGCCGCCCTCCTCCCGGTCGGCTATCCGCGGCTCGTGCAGGAGTCCGGCGGGCTCGCCGCGATGGTGCCGCCGGACGACCCGAAGCACGCTCCCTCCGTGGTGGCGCGGCTCGACGGGGTGATCGTCGCGGGCGGCCCCGACGTGGAGCCGTCGCGGTACGGGGCCGAGCGCGATCCGCGTACGGGACCCGCGGCAACGGAGCGCGACACGTGGGAACTCGCCCTGATCCGGGCCGCGTTGACGTCCGGGACGCCACTGCTCGGCATCTGTCGCGGCATGCAGCTCCTGAACGTGGCGCTGGGCGGCACCCTCACGCAGCACATCGACGGTCACGTGAAGGAGGTCGGCACGTTCGGCCGGCACACGGTCACGTCGGTGCCCGGCACGCGGTACGGGGAGCTCGTCCCCGAGCCCTCCGACGTGCCGACCTACCACCATCAGGCGGTGGACCGTCTCGGCAAGGGCCTCGTGGCGTCGGCCCACGCGGCGGACGGCACGGTCGAGGCGGTGGAACTGCCCGGCATGTCCTGGGTGATCGGGGTCCAGTGGCACCCCGAGATGGGCGAGGACACGAGGGTCACACAGGGCTTGGTACGGGCGGCGTCGGCCCCGCACGGCTTCTGATCCAAGCCTTGCGACGAACGACAAGCGGGACCACATCAAGCCCCTGCGGCGATTGAGCAGCGGGGTCCGGGGCAGAGCCCCGCGACCTCAGCGAGATCGCCGCTCAACCCGACCGGGTCAACGACAACAGATCCCGCGCAGGCCCCGTCGGCAGATGCCCCGCAGGCCACACAGCCCGAAGATCCCGGCTCAGCCGAACCCCCTCCAGCGGAACCTGCACCAGCCGACGAGACGCCAGCTCCTCCCCCACCGCCAACTCACTGAGCACAGAAGGCCCGGCCCCGCTGACCGCCGCCGCCTTCACCGCGGTCGTCGACGACAGCTCGATCAACGGCCGCGCGAGCCCGCCGAGCGCGGCGTCGAGCACCTGCCGCGTCCCCGACCCCTCCTCGCGAAGGATCAGCGGCGTCGCCGCCAGCTCGTCCGCGAGCAGCGGCCGCCGGCGCCGCGACCACGGGTGTCCCGGCGCGGCCACCACGATGAGGCTGTCCTGCGCGATGACCGCCGAGTCGAGACCGGCCGGCACGGAGACTCCCTCCACGAACCCCAGGTCCGCGTCGCCCGACAGCAGCCGTTCGCCGACGGTCGCCGAGTTCCCGGCGAGCAGCGACACCGCGGTGTCAGGACGCTCGGCCCGCAGGGCGATGAGCCAGCGCGGCAGCAGGTACTCGGCGATCGTCATGCTCGCCGCGACCCGCAGCCGGGAGTCCCGCCGGACGCGCAGCGCCTGCGCGCCGGCGTCGAACTCCTCCGCGGCGTCCACGATCCGCCGCGCCCAGTCGGTGACGAGCGCGCCCGTGTCGGTGAGCCGCGAACCGCGCGGCGACCGGTCGACGAGGGCGAGGCCGAGCTGTCGCTCCATGGAGCGGATGCGGCTGCTGGCGGCGGGCTGGGTGATGCCGAGTTCGCGGGCTGCCGCGCCGAGACTGCCCAGGCGGGCGACGGCGAGCAGCAGCTCGAGGGCGCCGAGGTCGGGCACCCGGTGCGCGAGCGCCCCGGGCACCGTCGGGTCCGTCTCCGTACGCTCCTTGCTCATAAAGTCAGCTTATGCCCCCATAGCGACAACGTCCCTGGTGGGGGCCCTGCCATTGCGGGAGCGTAAAGACATGGTCACCGCTGTCCGCCACCTCGGCCCCAACTGGTACGCCTCCGTCATGGGTACCGCGATCGTCGCCAACGCGGGCGCGACGCTGCCCGTGCAGTTCACCGGGCTGCGCACCGCGTGCACGCTCGTGTGGGCGCTGTCGTTCGTGATGCTCCTGCTGCTGCTCGGCGCGCGGGTTCTGCACTGGGTCCACCACCCCGACCAGGCGCGGGCGCACCTCATGGACCCGGCGGTGGCCCCGTTCTACGGCTGTCTGTCGATGGCGCTGCTCGCGGTGGGGGCCGGGACGCTGCTCGTCGGCCAGGACTGGATCGGGGTCGGCGCGGCGGTCGCCGTCGACTCGGTGCTGTTCGTCGCGGGCACGCTCATCGGTCTCGCCGCCGCCGTCGCGATCCCGTACCTGATGGTGGTCAGGCACCGTATCGAGCCGGGTCAGGCGTCGCCGGTGTGGCTGCTGCCGGTCGTCGCGCCGATGGTGTCGGCGGCGGTCGGCCCGCTCCTCGTGCCCCACCTCCCGCCCGGCCAGGCGCAGCAAACCCTGCTCCTCGCCTGCTACGCCATGTTCGGTCTGAGCCTGCTGGCGACCCTGGTGATGCTGCCGGTGATCTTCGCGCGGCTGGTCACGGCCGGCCCCCTCCCCCTCGCGCTGACCCCGACGCTGTTCCTGGTGCTCGGTCCGCTGGGCCAGTCGACGACCGCGGCCAACAAGTTCGCCGACGTCGCGGGCGGTGTGCTGCCCGACTCGTACGCGCACGGCTTCACCGCGTTCGCCGTCCTCTACGGCGTCCCGGTGATGGGCTTCGCCCTGATGTGGCTGACGCTCGCCGTGGCGATGGTGGTGCGGGCGCGCCGCAGGGGCATGGGGTTCGCGATGACGTGGTGGGCGTTCACGTTCCCCGTCGGCACATGCGTCACGGGCGCGGAGGGCCTCGCCGAGCACACCGGCCTCGCCGCGTTCGACGCCCTCGCGCTCGTCCTGTACGGGGTACTCGTGGCGGCCTGGGCGGTGGCGGCCCTCCACACGGCCCGCGGCCTGCGCACCGGCCGCCTCCTGGCGCCACCGCGGGCCCGGGTCACCGCTTCAGCGCTCGGTACCGCTTGAGGAGGGCGGTGATCCGCGCCGGGTCCGCCGCGCCGTTCAGCTCGGTCAGCAGGTCGTCCGGGCAGAGCTCGTAGTGGTCGCCCCACCAGCGGCGGCCCGCGTTGTCCCGGATCCGGTACCCGCCGGGCACGCCTCGGGCGACGTACCGCCGTCTGCTCACCGCTCCCCCGCCCTCCCTCGCAGCGCCGCGCCAAGAACACCCGGCGCCTCGGCCAACGACGGCCCGTACCACGTCAGATGGCGGCCGCTCACCAGCGCCGACGGGGTCTCGAATGCCTCGGGGCCGTCGGTTGCGGTGAAGCGGTAGGGCTCGTCGGGGAGGACCACCAAGTCGGGCTCCGCCGCGCGCAGTTCGTCGAGGGGGACGCGGGGATAGCGGTCGGAATGGTGGGCGTACGTGTTGTCGACGCCGAGCCGGGACAGGAGGTCGCCGGCGAAGGTGTCGCGGCCGAGCACCATCCAGGGGCGCCGCCAGATCGGCACGACGGCCCGCAAGCGCCGTGCGGGGACGGGGAGTCGGCCCCAGGCCGCCTCCGCCTCGTCCAGCCATCGCGGCCGGGACGACGCCCCGCAGGCGCGCAGGACCCGGTCCAGTTCCCGCAGCGCCTGCGGCAGTTGACGTATCTCGGTGACGAGCACCTCGATGCCGGCCGCGCGCAGGGCGGCGAGGTCGGGCTCCCGGTTCTCCTCCTCGTTGGCGAGGACCAGATCGGGGCGGAGCGCGAGGATCGCCGGGACGTCCGGGTTCTTGGTGCCGCCGATCCGGGGGACATCGAGCCCGGCGGGATGCGTGCACCAGTCGGTCGCGCCGGCCAGGGCATCCGGCAGCGTGACGGCCACCGCCTCCGTCAGCGACGGGACGAGTGAGACGACCCGCACGCTACTTCGGCCCGGGCTCGTCGACCGCGTCGATGTGCTCGGCGACCGCGACCACGAGGACCCGCGTGTCCGGCACGGTCGCCCGCCAGCGGTGCCGTACGCCGCCGGTCAGGTACAGCGTGTCACCGCGCACGAGGCGGTACGCCCGCCCATCCGCCTCCACCTCGACGGCCCCCTCGGTGACGTACATCAGCACGTCGTTGCGGAGCTGGAACTCGCGGCCCGGGTCGTGGTCGCCCACGAACTCCTGGGCGTGCATCTGATGGTGGCCGCGGACGAGGGACCGTACGACGGTGTCCGCGCTGTCCCCCTCGTCCACCGAGGTGTCGTCGGCGCGCACCAGATCGACGGTGCGGGCGGGGTCGGCGGCGGCGAGGAGTTCGACGGCGGTGGTGCCGAGGGCGTCGGCGACCTTCTCCAGGGAGCGGTGGCTGGGCCGGGCCCGCTCGTTCTCGACCTGGCTGAGGAACGGCACGGACAGACCGCTGCGCTCGGCGACGGCGGAGAGCGTCAGTTCGAGCGTGCGGCGGCGGCGTCGCACGGCCGCGCCCACGCGAAGTGTCTCCTTGTGTTCGTCCATGACTTCCGCTCCCTCCCGCCGATCCCACCGCCGCGCTGTTCGTTTATCTGCACCCTACGCATGTTCGCCGGACGGTTTCATGCGAGCGGAGGAAGCCGTGGGTTCGTATCGGGCCGTGTGCTGGAGCTCCCGCCAGTACACGAGCTGCCCGGATTCTCCGTCCGCCGCACCCTCCGCGGGGATGAACAGGCTTACCAGGAGAGCGGGCCGGCCACCAGGGTCCGTGATCAGGTTCGCCGACGGATTCGCGAAGGAGGTGGAGCCGCCGTGCGTGCGCAGCGGGACGCGGTCGGCCCGGCCGGAGGCGGGATCGTAGGCGTACGTGGACCAGCTGCCGAAGTCGTCGCGCCACCGCTGCCCCTCGATGAGGACCATCGGCTGCCCGGCGAGTTCGAGCGGGGCCCGGTCGCCGATGTTGCCGGTGGCGCCGTGCGTCTCTATCGCGCGGTCGAGGCGGTGGACGGGCTCCGCGTGCCAGTCGCGGTAGTCGCGCAGGGTGGCGGTGAGCTGACGGTCGGTGTCGCAGTCGGCGCGGTAGTGGCCGGTCAGTTCGATCGTGCCGCCGCGTACGGCCGTGATCGCGGGCGTGCCCTCGGAGCAGCGCGAGAGCGTGCGGGGCGCGTCGAAGGCGTGGGCGGCGCGGCCGGCGAGGAGCGCGTCGAGGTCGTCGTAGCCGCGCACCGCGATGTGGTTGGCCGGGTCCTTCTCGTAGGCGAGGACATAGCCGCCGCGGCCGTCGGCGGCGAGCGCCGGCTGGCTGGATCCCGCCCCGAAGTCGTGCCGTCGCTGCCAGTTCACGAGGTCGTCGGAGGTGGCGACGGCCGAGTGGAAGCGGCCGTCGGCGAGCATCGTGTGATAGACGGCGAGGTACATGCCGTCGGCGGCCTGCACGATCTGGGCGGCGTCCATGGTCCGCCCGGTGTCGTCGGCGGAGGCGTAGTGGTACCCGTCCGCCGTGGTGACATTCGCGGCAAGTTCCACAAAACGGGCGGTGGCGGTCGAGGCCGCCGAAGCGCTGGCGGCGGGCAGCTGGACGAACAGCAGAGCGGCGGCGAGCGCGGCGGCGGCGAAGGCGCTGAGCCGGGCGGCGGACACGGTGCTGTCGAGCGTACGAACGCGAGCCGCGACGACGGAACGGAACGAGGGGTGGGCTGTCTCACAGCCCACCCCTCGCGTCACGCACGCGTACCGGAGATCAGGAAGCGGTCATCCGCTTCTCGACGTCCGCGTGATCCTTCAGCCACGCGGCGACGGCCTCTTCCTCCTGGCCCTTGCCGCGGTTCTTGATCTCGGCCTCCAGGCTGCCCAGCTCGTCCTCGCTCATCTTGAAGTTCTTGAACCACTTCGTGAGCTGCGGGTAGTCGCTCGGGAAGTCCTTGTTGGAGATCGTCCGGATCGTGTTGCCCTCACCGAACTTCTTCTTCGGGTCGGCCAGCTTGGTCAGCTTGTACTCGCTGTACGCCCAGTGCGGCGACCAGAGCACGACCGCGATCGGCTCCTTCTTCGCGTAGGCGCGCTTGAGTTCGGCGAGCATCGCCGGGGTCGAGCCGTCGACGACCTTGTACTCCTTGTCCAGGCCGTAGCCGGGGAGCACGTCCTTCTTCAGGAGGTTCATCTCGCCGGTGCCCGGCTCGATACCGATGATCTTCCCGTCGAAGGTCTTCGACTTGCCCTTGAGGTCCGCGAGGGACTTGACGCCCTTCACGTACGACGGAACGGCGAGTTCGAGGGAGGTCGGACTGTACCAGCTGCCCAGATCCTTCAGGTTGTCCTTGCTCTTGTTCCAGTAGTTGCTCTGGGCGTACGGCAGCCAGGCGTCGAAGTTGACGTCGAGGTCACCGCTGGCGAGGCCGGTGTAGACCGGGCCGACGTCCATCTGCTTGAGGTTCAGCTTGTAGCCGCGCTTCTCCAGGACGTTCTTCCAGAGATACGTGACCGCGACGTCCTCGTCCCACGGGAACCAGGCGACGTTCACCGGGTCCTTGGAGTCCGAGCCGGTGCCGGAGGACTGCTTCTTGACGGGGGCGAGCTTGTCGACGAGGCCGGGGTGGGACTTCAGCCACGTCTTGACGGCGTCCTGCTGCTTGCCCTTGCCCGCCTTGTTGATCTCGGCCTCAAGACTGGTGAGCTGCTTCTCGCTCATCTTGAAGTCCTTGAGCCACTTGGCGACCTCGGGGTTGTCGTCGCCGAAGCCCTTGCGGGACAGCGTGTGCACGCCGTCGCCCTTGCCCCAGACGCCCTTCGGGTCCTTGAGCTTCTTGAGCTTGTAGTCGTTGTACGCCCAGTGCGGCGACCACAGCGGAACCACGATGGGCTCCTTCTTGGCGTACGCGCGCTTCAGCTCGGCCAGCATCGCCGGCGTCGAGCTGTCGACGACCTTGTACTCCTTGTCGAGGCCGTACGCCTTGAGCACCTTGCTCTTGAGCAGCGCGGTCTCGCCGGCGCTGGCCTCGATGCCGGTGATCTTGCCCTTGAACTTGTCGCCCTGGCCCTTGAGGTCGGCGAGCGAGTCGATGCCCTTCATGTAGGCGGGCACCGTCAGCTCCAGGGACGTCTCGCCGTACCAGGCGCCGAGGTCGTCGAGCTGCTTGCCGTACTTCTTCCAGTACTGGGCGTGCGTCGTCGGCAGCCAGGAGTCGGTCTCGAAGTCGACGCTGCCCTGCGCGAGCGAGGTGTAGAGCGGGCCCGCGTCGAACTGCTTGGCCTCGACGTCGAATCCGCGCTGCTCCAGGATCTCCTTCCACAGGAACGTGGAGGCGACGCCCTCGTCCCAGGGGATGTAGCCGATGGAGATCTTCTTGCCCTGGCCGACGTTCGTGCTGTCGCCGGAGGCGGTCGACGAGGTGGTGCCGCCGAACATGCCCATGCCGCCCGCGACGAGCGCGAGGACGACGACACCGACGACCGCGACGGCCGGACGGGGACGGTAGGACCAGATGTTCAGGCCCTGCGCGGAGCGCAGCTTGGCGAGCGCGCGGCGGCCGAGCGGGGAGACCTGCTGGCCGAGCGAGCTGGTCATGCGGTCCAGGTAGATCGCCAGGATGACGATCGCGATGCCGGACTCCGCGCCCAGGCCGACGTTCAGCTGGCCGATGGCCTGGTTGACGTCGGCACCGAGGCCCTCGGTGCCGACCATGCCCGCGATGGCGGCCATGGACAGGCCGAGCATGATGACCTGGTTGACGCCGGCCATGATCGTCGGCAGGGCGAGCGGCAGCTGCACGCGCAGCAGGGTGTTGCGCGGCCTGGTGCCGAAGGCCTCGGCGGCCTCGACCAGTTCCTTGTCGACCTGGCGGATGCCCAGCTCGGTCATGCGGACGCCCGGGGGCACCGCGAAGATCAGGGTCGCCACGATGCCGGCGGGGGCGCCGGAGCCGAAGAACAGGATGGCGGGGATCAGGTAGACCATCGCCGGCAGCGTCTGCATCAGGTCGAGGACCGGCCGGAACAGGCCGCTGACCCGGTTCGAGCGGGCCGCCCAGATGCCGAGCGGCACGCCGACGACCAGCGCGATGAGCGTCGCCACGAGGACGAGCGCCAGCGTCTGCATGGCGTGGTCCCACAGCTCCAGGTTCACGATGAACCCGAGGCCGACGAAGGTCAGGACGCCGGCGAGTGTGCCGCGCAGCCAGAAGGCGATGACGGCGAAGATGCCGACCAGGATCAGCGGCTCGGGGGCCTGGAGCAGGTCGCTGATGCCCGTGTAGATGCCGTCGAAGCAGGTCTTGAGGAAGTCGAAGAGCCACGACATGTGGCCCAGCAGCCACTCGACCACATCGTTGACCCAGTCGCCGAAGGGGATCCTAGGCACCGGCGTTCACCTTCTCCACCGGCTCGTCGCCCTCGCCGCGCGGGGCGGGGACGGCGTCCTTCGGCTCCTTCACGAGGCCGCTCTTCCCGGCGTCCTCGACGGTCTTCATCGGCTCGCCGAGCACCGCGAGCAGCCGTTCGCGCGGCACGACGCCGACGAGCTTGCCGCCCTCACCGGTGACGGCGACGGGTATCTCACTGGTCGCGCAGGGCGTGAACAGGTCGATGATCGGGGTGTCCTCGGTGACCGTCGCGGGCGCCGCGGCCTTGTCGTAGCCCTTCTCGGCCACGGCCATGATCGCGCCGGCGGTCAGCACGCGGGAGCGGTCGACGTCCTGGGTGAAGGACGCGACGTAGTCGTTGGCCGGCGTGACGAGGATGTCCTCGGCGGAGCCGATCTGGACGATGCGGCCGTCGCGCATGACGGCGATGCGGTCGCCCAGGCGCATGGCCTCGTTCAGGTCGTGCGTGATGAAGACGATGGTCTTCTTCAGCGTCTTCTGGAGATCGAGGAGCTGGTCCTGCATGTCGCGCCGGATCAGCGGGTCGAGCGCGCTGAAAGACTCGTCCATCAGGAGCAGGTCGGCGTCGGTGGCGAGCGCGCGGGCCAGGCCCACACGCTGCTGCATGCCGCCGGAGAGCTCGTCCGGGAAGGACTTCTCCCAGCCCTTGAGCCCCGCGAGTTCGAGCGCCTCACGGGCGCGCTTGTCGCGCTCGGCGCGCGGCACTCCCTGCACCTCCAGGCCGTAGCCCGCGTTCTCCAGGACGGAGCGGTGCGGGAAGAGCGCGAAGTGCTGGAAGACCATGCTGATCTTCTTCGAGCGCACCTCACGCAGCTCCCGTGCGGAGAGCTGCGTCAGGTCCTGCCCGTCGAAGCGGACGTGTCCCGCGGTGGGCTCCAAAAGTCCGTTCAGCATGCGCAGAAGGGTGGACTTGCCGGATCCCGACAGACCCATGACGACGAAGATCTGGCCGGGCTCGACGGTGAAGGACGCGTCGATCACGGCGGCGGTGGTGCCTTCGGCGCGCAGCTCCTCACGGTCTGCTCCGCGGCGGAGTTTCTCCACCGCCTCATCGGGTCGTCTGCCGAACACCTTGTACAGGTCTTCGGCTTCAAGCCTGGACACATACACCTCTCGGGTCGAACCAAGACGGCCCGCCTCCCCCGCCGGCGGGCCGTGGAGCGGTGCGGAGTCTGCCCGCGTGAAACCGGCCACGATTCAATAGTTGAACGTGCGACCGGCTCCGCTCCGGCTCGGCGCCTGCCCGGGCTTATGCCGATCAAACAGAAGAGTGGTCCAGTTCACATCGCGTTCACGGTGGTCGACGGTTTCCGCACAAGCGGAGCCGGGCATTGGTGGCCGACTGCGACTGTCAGTGGGCTGCGGCATGATGCGAGGCGTGATCCAAGGACCCGAAGCCACCACCGTGCCCCAGCGTCTGATGCTGCTCGACACGGCGTCCCTGTACTTCCGCGCCTACTTCGGAGTGCCCGACTCCGTGAAGGCCCCGGACGGCACGCCGGTCAACGCGGTGCGCGGGCTGCTGGAATTCATCACCCGGCTCGTCCACGACCACCACCCCACGCACCTGGTGGCGTGCATGGACGCGGACTGGCGCCCGCAGTGGCGCGTCGACCTCATCCCCTCGTACAAGGCGCACCGCGTCGCCGAGGAGACGGCAGCCGGCACCCCGGACGAGGAGGAGATCCCCGACACCCTCTCGCCGCAGGTCCCGATCATCGAGGCCGTGCTCGACGCGCTCGGCATCGCGCGCGTGGGCGTCGAGGGGTACGAGGCGGACGACGTGATCGGCACGTTCACCGGCCGTGCGAGCGGCCCGGTCGACATCGTCACCGGCGACCGCGACCTGTTCCAGCTCGTCGACGACAAGAAGGAGCGGCGTGTCCTGTACCCGCTCAAGGGCGTCGGCACGTTGCAGATGACCGACGAGGACCTGCTGCGCGAGAAGTACGGCGTGGACGGCTCCGGTTACGTGGACATGGCCCTGCTGCGCGGCGACCCGAGCGACGGCCTGCCGGGCGTGCCCGGCATCGGCGAGAAGACGGCCGCGAAGCTGCTCGCCCAGTTCGGTGACCTCGCCGGGATCATGGCGGCCGTCGACGACCCGGCGTCGAAGCTGACGCCGACCCAGCGCAAGCGGCTCGACGAGGCGCGGCCGTACATCGCGGTGGCGCCGACGGTGGTCCGCGTCGCGGCCGATGTACCGCTGCCGGACGTGGACACGGCGCTGCCGCGCGAGCCCCGTGACCCCATGGCCCTGGAGGAGCTGGCGAACCGCTGGGGCTTGGGCGGATCTTTGCACCGGCTCCTCGCCACCCTCTCCGGATGAGGTGTTAGCTTAGGTAAACCTAAGTAGTGGTGACCGAGGGAGACCGCACATGGCCGAGCGTCCCGCACGCAAGCCCCGCAAGGCCCGTTCCGCGCAGGTGGTGCGGACGGAACGGCTGACGCCGCACATGCAGCGCGTGGTCCTCGGCGGTGACGGGCTCGCGGACTTCCCCGCGGAGCTGGAGTACACCGACCACTACGTGAAGCTCCTCTTCCCGCCGGCCGGGGTCACCTACGCCGAGCCCTTCGACGTGGAGCGCATCCGCGAGGAACTGCCGCGCGAGCAGTGGCCCGTGACGCGTACGTACACGGTGCGCGCCTGGGACCCGGCCGCGCGGGAGCTCACCCTCGACTTCGTGGTCCACGGCGACGAGGGTCTCGCGGGTCCGTGGGCGGCGCGCGTCCAGCCGGGCGAGACGATCCACTTCATGGGCCCGGGCGGCGCCTACCGCCCCGACACCGCGGCGGACTGGCATCTGCTCGCCGGTGACGAGAGCGCGCTGCCCGCCGTCGCCGCGGCGCTCGAAGCGCTGCCCGAGGGCACGCGCGCGCATGTCTTCCTGGAGGTCGAGGGCCCCGAGGAGGAGCAGAAGATCGACTCCCCCGTCGAGGTCACCTGGCTGCACCGGGCCGGTCGCCCCGCGGGCCGGGCGCTGGTCGCCGCGGTCACCGAACTGGACTTCCCCGAGGGCCGGTTGCAGGCGTTCGTGCACGGCGAGGCGGGTTTCGTGAAGGAGCTCCGCCGCCATCTGCGCATCGACCGCGCGATCCCGCGCGAGGACCTCTCGATCTCCGGCTACTGGCGCCTGGGGCACAACGAGGACGGCTGGCAGGCCTCGAAGCGGGACTGGAACGCACAGGTGGAGGCGGAGCAGGAGGCGGGAGCCTGACGGCTCCCCGCCCCCGGCCTTGCGGCTACACCTTGCGCTGATACGCCCTGAAGGTGCGCGTCGACAGCCACACCGCCGCCACCGCGAGGATCAGCAGACCCCCGCCCCGGCTCGCCACGTCCGACCAGTCGGGGTCGGGGGACATCGCCGAACGCCCCGCCACCATCGCCCAGTCGAGCGGGTTGACGTCGGCCGCGTGCCGGATCCAGGACGGCATCTGGGACGGCGCCATGAACGCCGACGACAGGAACGTCAGCGGGAGCAGCAGGAAGGTGTTGATCCCGATGATCGACTCCCGCTCCTGGACGAGCATCCCCAGCGCGTTCGACAGCGCCCCGAAGACCGTGCCGAGCAGCACCGAGGCGACGACCAGGACGAGCACGCCCACCGCGCCGCCCGCGTAGTCCGCCCCGCCCAGCAGGCCGAGCAGCACGATGACCACCGACTGGAACGCGGTGACCAGGCCGTTGTTGACGACGTTGCCGTTGGCCAGCGCGGTGCGGCTGACCGGTGTCGTCAGGAAGCGGTTGAGCGTGCCGCGCTGGATCTCGTCGAGCGTCGTCATGCCCGCCCACATGTTGGAGCTGAGGGCGCTCATCACGACGACGCCGGGCACCAGGTAGTCAAGGTACGAGGTGGTGCCGAAGCCGCCGAGCTCCACCACGTTCTTGAAGAGGCTGCCGAAGAGGAACAGCCAGACCACCGGCTGGATGAGCGTGATCAGCAGATACGCGGGCTGCCACACGAACACCATCAGCTGACGCTGCGTCATGTACCAGGTCTGGGCCAGGGTGTTGGGCAGGCTGTCGGACACATTCGTGGCGCTCATCGGGCGCCTCCCGTCAGGGCCGGGGCGGCGTCGGCCTCGGTGTAGCGGCGGCCGGCGTGGCGGAGATAGACGTCGTCGAGGGAGGGGCGGGCGACCGTCGCGGAGGCGACCGCGAGGCCGGCCCGGTCGAGGGCACCGAGCAGCAGCGGGACCGCCGCCGCCCCGTCGTCGGCGCGCACGCTGATGCGGCGGCCGTCGACGTGGGCCTCGTTCACCCCGGGCAGGCCGGCGAGCGCGCCGTTCAGGAGGCCGCGTCCGTCGTCACCGACCGGTTCGGGCAGCGCCAAGTGGACGGCGTCGCCCCGCAGTTCACCCTTGAGCGCGTCGGGGGTGCCGGCCACGACGACGCGGCCGCGGTCGACGATGGCGATCCGCTCGGCGAGCCGGTCGGCCTCTTCCAGGTAGTGCGTGGTGAGCAGGATCGTGAGGCCCTCGTCTCCGGCGAGCCGGGCGATCTCGTCCCACATCGCGGTGCGCGCCTCGGGGTCGAGCCCGGTCGTCGGCTCGTCGAGGAAGAGCACCTCGGGGCGGTGCACGAGGCCGAGCGCCACGTCGAGGCGGCGCTGCATCCCGCCCGAGTACCCCTTGACGGGCCGGTCGGCGGCATCGGTGAGCGCGAACCTGTCGAGCAGCTCGGCGACCCTGCTCCTGAGGCCCGCGCCCCTCAACCCGTAGATCCTGCCCTGGAGTCGAAGGTTCTCGCGGCCGGTGGCGACGGGGTCGGCGCCGGACTTCTGGGCGACGACGCCGATCGCGCGGCGCACCCGGCCTGGGTGGCGCAGCACGTCGTGGCCGGCGACCTCGGCGGTGCCGGAGTCGGGCCGCGCGAGGGTCGTGAGGATCTTGACCGTGGTGGACTTGCCCGCCCCGTTCGGCCCGAGGAGGCCGAAGACGGTGCCGGGTTCGACGGTGATGTCCAGCTCGCTGAGGGCCGTGACATCGCCGGGGTAGGTCTTGACGAGACGGTGCGCCCGTACGGCGGGCGCGATGCTGTTCATGACGGAGCTCTCCCCAGTGGGTGAGTCGGTGCGTGACGGGGTCGCGTACGTGATCGCGTACGCGCGGGACGACTGATCCACGTGACGAGCTCCGGGCTACCCTGGGTGTGCCGCACCTCGGTGGCCGGGCCCGCTCCACGGTGGGGTCGGTCCGGGGTTCGAGACCCTGGCGGGGCCGCTGCAACGGCCCTGCCGGGGTCTGTTTCCGCATCGGTCGTGCGGTGTCAGCTGTCCGTGGGCGACTCCTCCAAGTCCTCCAAGTCCCGGAATTCCGGCGGGACTTCACCGGTCTCGTGGAACGACCGCCACTGCGCGACACCCTCCAGTGAGCCGCTCCTGACCTCGTCGAGGAAGGACCGGATCCACTCGGCCTGGGCCTGGAGCATGTGCAGCTGGTACTCGGTCTCGACCAGGAAGATCCGCGGCAGCGTCTCGTACAGCTTGGCGAGTCCGCCGCGCGCGCTCGCCACCTGGAGGTCGAGGCCCGCGAGCCGCTCCTCCAGGAGGCGCACCACCTCGTCGGGATGCAGGATCCCCATCAGGGACAGCGCGGTCTCGAAGATCGGGTACTCGGTCGCGGGCACGGCGAGCAGGTCGGAGAGCCACTCGGCGGCCTCCTCGCGGCCCGCGTCGGTGATCCCGTAGAGCGTGCGCTCCGGCCGGTTGCCCCGCCGCTGCACGCCCGCGACCTCGACGAAGCCGTGCTTCTCCAGGTTCTGCACGACGGTGTAGAGCGAGCCGTAGTTGATCTTCGTGGTGGTGTCCTTGCCGCGGCGGCGCAGCGTCTGCGCGATCTCGTACGGGTGCATGGACTTCTCCATGAGCAGCACCATCACGGCGAGCGCGAGCGGGTTGGAGAGCCTGCGCCGCTTCGTCGCCACCGCAACCACCTCGACCCGTCCGGGCCGTGTCGCCGGCCACTGGCTCGCTTACGAATACTCGTGGCCGAACATATCGCGAGTTGCCGGGACGGTCAATACGCGATGCATCGCGAATGCGCGGCGTGCGCCCCCGCCGGGTGAGCACTTGGGCGCTGTCGCGACACGGTCATGTCATACGGGCGAAACGGCGCACCCCTAATTTCTGTCGCCCGACAGGAATCCCTCCGGCCCCGAAGGCAGGTGTCGCGCCCCGTGACCACCCTCGCCCCGTCCGACGCCACCCCGTCCCGGCCCCTGCCCGCCGACGACGCCTCGCTCACCGCGTTCGGCTACCGCCAGGAGCTGCACCGCAGCCTCGGCCGGTACGCGTCGTTCGCCGCCGGCTTCTCCTTCATCTCCGTTCTGACGACGGTCTTCCAGTTCTTCGCCGTCGGATACGCGTTCGGCGGACCGGTCTTCTTCTGGACCTGGCCCGCCGTGCTCGTCGGGCAGTTGCTCGTCGCGGCGTGCTTCGCCGAACTCGCCGCGCGCTACCCGATCTCGGGCGCGATCTACCAGTGGTCCACCCGCCTCTCCACGCCGTCCTTCGGCTGGTTCGCGGGCTGGATCATGGTGATCGGGCAGATCGTCGTCGTCGCGGCGGCCGCGCTCGCGCTGCAGATGGTGATGCCGCCGCTGTGGTCCGGGTTCCAGCTGGTGGGCGGCGACCCCTCGCCCACGTCGGCGACGGGCGCGGCGAACGCGGCGGTCCTCGGCGTGATCCTGCTGGCGCTCACCACACTGGTCAACGTCGTCGACAACCGCGTGATGTCACTGATCAACCGGGTCGGGGTGACCGCCGAGATCGTCGGCGCGATCCTCATCGTGGTACTCCTGCTCACCCATTCCGAGCGCTCCCCCGGCATCACCTTCCACCTCGGCGAGGCAGGTCGATCGGGCCTCCTGGCCGCCCTGTTGACGGGCTCGCTCACCGCCGCGTACGTCCTGATCGGCTTCGACAGCGCGGGCGAGATGAGCGAGGAGACGCACCATCCGCGCCGAACCTCGCCCCGTACGATCCTCACCGCGCTCGGCGCCGCGGGCCTGCTCGGCGGGCTGCTCGTGCTCGGCGGGATCCTCGCGGCGCCCAGCCTCACCGACGGCGGCCTCGCCTCGGGCGGCCTGAGTTACGTCCTCACCAGCAGCCTCGGCGACGGAGTCGGCCGGGTGCTGCTCGCCGACGTGGTGATCGCCATCGCGGTGGCCACGCTCGCCATCCAGACGGCCGCGTGCCGGATGCTCTTCTCGATGGCACGCGACGGGGTGCTGCCCTGCTCCCGCGTCCTGTCCCGGGTCAGCCCGCGCACCGGGATGCCCACGGGCCCTGCCCTGGTCGTGGGCGTCTGCGCGGCGGCCCTGCTGCTCCTGAACTTCGCGTCGCCGGACGCCTTCCTCGCCATCGGCACGACCTGCATCGTGATGCTGTATCTGGCGTACGCGATGGTGACGGGCCCGATGCTGGTGCGCAGGGTGCGCGGCACCTACCGGGGCTCCCGCGCGGACGGCACCGACGAGACGGGCCGCCCGCTCTTCTCGCTGGGCCGCTGGGGCCTGCCGGTCAACGCCCTCGCCCTGCTCTACGGCCTGTTCATGACGGTCAACCTGGCGTGGCCCCGGGCCGCGGTGTACGACCCGACGGGCGGGCACTGGTACTTCCAGTGGTTCACGGTGCTGTTCCTCGGCGCCACGATCGCCCTCGGCGCGGCCTTCCGCTGGACCCGCGCGCGCCGCCCGCTCCCGGAGCCCGCGCTCGCCTGAGCCCTCCCGCCCCGTGAGTCCCCGTACCCTTGCCCGGTGACCCGCCGCTCCTCCCGCACCCCGCCCTCCCCGCTCCCGCAGCGCGACGGGGTCGACCCGGTGCGGGTGCGGATGCCCGTCGACGGGGCGTGGCGGACGGTGCGCGAGCATCTCGTGGGGCGGCTCGCCGCCGGGGACGGGGTGATCGACGCGATGATCGACGCGGGGCGGATCGTGCGCGCCGACGGGTCCGCCGTGACCGCCGGGACGCCGTACGAGCCCGGCGGGTACGTCTGGTTCCACCGGGACCTCGCGCCCGAGACCCCCGTGCCGTTCGGCGTCGACATCGTGTACCGCGACGAGCACATCGTCGTCGCCGACAAGCCGCACTTCCTGGCGACGACACCGCGCGGCAGTCATGTCGCCGAGACGCTCCTCGCGCGGCTCCGTCGGGAGACGGGCATCGCCGCGCTCGGCCCCGCGCACCGGCTCGACCGGCTGACCGCGGGGCTCGTGCTCTTCGTCGTACGACCGGAGGAGCGCGGCCGGTACCAGACCCTGTTCCGCGACCGGCTCGTGCGCAAGACGTACGAGGCGGTCGCCGCGTACGACCCCGGGGTCGCGCTGCCGGTCACCGTGCGCAGCCGGATCGAGAAGGAGCGCGGGGTGCTCGCCGCCCAGGAGATCCCGGGCGGCGAGGTCAACGCCGAGAGCCACGTCCAGCTCGCGGCGCACCACGGTACGTGGGGGCTCTACGCGCTCACGCCGCACACCGGGCGGACCCATCAGCTGCGGGTCCACATGAACAGCCTGGGCCTGCCGATCCTCGGCGATCCGCTCTATCCCCGCATCGCCGGTCCCGTGGCGCCGGACGACTTCCGCAGGCCTCTGCAACTCCTCGCGCGCTCCCTGGAGTTCAGGGATCCGGTGACCGGCTTCGAGCACCGGTTCACCAGTGGACGCGTCCTTGAGGCCTGGGAGTCGTACGACAGCTGGGATCAGTAGCCGCGCCACCAGCGCAGGAAGCGCTGCCAGGCGCCCGGCGCCCGCTGCGGCTCGGCGGGGGCCGCGGGCGCCGGAGCCGGTGCGGGGGCGGGCGCAGGCGCGGGGGCCGGCATCGGCGCGGCCGGCGCGGACGGCGACACCTCCCACTCCTTGCGCGCCGTCGGCACGCCGCTCTTGGTTCCCGGGCCCTCCTGCGGCCGCGGCGAGAACTCCACGGGCAGCGCCACGAGGTGCCGCGACATGATCGTCGACCGCCACCTCAACTCGGCCTCGGACACGGCGAGTTCGGCGTCGGGCAGACGCATGAGGAACGCGTCCACGCCGATCTCGGCGATGGCACGCCCCAGGTCCTGGCCCGGGCAGGCGTGCGGCCCGCCGCCGAACGCGAGGTGCGAGCGGTTGCCCATCATGTGCGCCGTCGGGTCGGGGCGCACCGCCGGGTCGACGTTGCCCGGCTGGATGCCGAAGATCAGGCCGTCGCCCTTGCGGATGCGCTGCCCGCCCAGTTCCGTGTCGACCTTGGCGAAGTAGCCGATGTTGGCGCTGAACGGCGGCTCGTCCCACAGGGACTGCTCGACCGCCTCGGGCACCGTCATCTGCCCGCCGTTCAGCTGGGCCCTGAAGCGCGGGTCGGTGAGGACCACCCGCAGCACGTTGGCGATGAGGTTGGCCGTGCCCTCGTACGCGGCGATGAGGATGAGCCGCAGATGCTGCCCCACCTCGTCGTCGGTGAGGGCGGCCGGGTGGGCGATGAGGGCGGTGGTGAAGTCGTCCTCGACCGGCTCGGCCCGGCGCCGCACGGCAAGTCCCATCAGGACGCTCATGAGGTACTCGTTGCTCGCGACGGCCGTCTCGGTGCCCTTGAGCATGTCGCGGGCCGCCTGCACGATGCGCTCGTCGTACGCCTCCGGGGCGCCCAGGAGTTCGAGCATGACCATCATCGGCAGGTGCTCGGCGAACTCGCTGACGACGTCGCAGGAGCCGCGCTCGGAGAACCGGTTGATGATGACCTGCGTCGCCTTGTTGATGGTGCGGCGGACGCTGCGGTGCTCGATGGTGTCCACGGCGGCGAGGACGGCGCCGCTCTGCCGGCGGTGCTCGTCGCCCTCGGTCATCGAGCAGATGGGCTGGAAGGTGAAGACCGGCGCGAGCGGATGCGTCGGCTTGACGGTCCCGTCCTTCAGGGGCGTCCAGTTGCGGGCGTCGCGGTTGAACTGGCTCGGGGTGCTGACCATCTGGAGGTTCTCGCTGTGGCCGAGCACCGCCCACATGCGGACGTCCTCGTGGATCAGCACCGGTGCGACGGGGCCGTGTTCGGCCCGCAGTTTCTCGTAGACGGCCGCGATGTCCTCGTCGGCCTCGGGCCCGTACAGCCGGCGCAGCCCGTCCGGGCCGAGGGCGTGCGCGGGGCAGCCGGGCGGCGGGGCTGCCGAGGGGTCCCCGAGGGCGTCGAATCCGGTCGGTGACTGGGAGGGCTGGGAGGGAGGCGTCACGTGATCGCTCCGGTCATGTGGTCAACAGATGCAGATACGAGGCGAGTGGGGGTGGTCAGGCGTGATGCAGGGCCATCTCGTGCAGATAGCGCATCAGGGTCATCAGGACGTCGCGGCTGGAGGCCCTGCGGCGGGCGTCGCACTCGATGATCGGGACGTGCGGGTCCAGGTCGAGGGCGTTGCGCAGTTCCTCGGAGGGGTAGCGCGGGCCGTCGGGGAACGCGTTGTTGGCGATGACGAACGGCACACCGCGCTCCTCCAGGCGCCCGATCACGTCGAAGCTGACCTCCAGGCGGCGGGTGTCGATGAGCACGACGGCGCCGAGCGCCCCCTCGAACAGGCCGTTCCACAGGAACCAGAAGCGCTCCTGGCCGGGCGTCCCGAAGAGGTAGAGGACGAGCTCGTCGGTGATGCCGATCCGGCCGAAGTCCATGGCCACGGTGGTGGCGGTCTTCGTCTCCGAGCCGTAGTTGTCGTCGACGCCGATGCCCGCCTGCGTCATCGTCTCCTCGGTGGTGAGCGGACGGATCTCGCTCACGGATCCGACCATCGTCGTCTTGCCGACGCCGAACCCTCCGACGATGACGATCTTCACGGCCGAGGTGACCGTCTCGGGCATCCGGTCCTCGGCGCGCGGGCCCGGGATGTGCACGCTGCCGGTCGCCATGTCGGTGGCGCCGGGCGCGTCAGAGCTTCTGTAGTCCATGCATCACCGCTTCGAGGAGGGAACGGTCGGCGGTCGCCCCGCGGATCACGGGTGCGCGCGCCTGGACCAGTTCGGCCGCGAGGAGTTCGCCGAGCAGCACGGTGACCACGCTGAACGGCAGACTGAGGTAGGCCGAGATCTCGGCCGTGGACAGGGGTGTGTGGCACATCCGTAAGACGGCGACCTGTTCGGGGGTCGCCGACCGCGGCGGGTCCGCGCGCGCCACGATCAGGGTGACCAGATCGAGGGTCGCGCGGTCCGCGCCGTCGGTGCCGCCCGTGATGACGTACAGGCGCTCGGGGTCGACCGCCTTTCCGTCCTGCGGGGCCCGCCGCTCGCGCTGCGGCGGTTCCCGGAACGGTGGTTCGGGTGGGCGCCGACTCATACGGTCTGCCCGTTGCGTCGCGGCGGGCTGGTGAGGTGGGCGCCGATCCGGATGACGAGGTCGCGCATCTGGTGGCTGACGAGCCCCGCGTCGACGAACTGGTCGGCGAGGACCGCGAGATACGCGCCCTTGCCCGCGGCCATCAGATAGAAGAAGCCGCCGTCGACCTCGATGATGACCATGTTCATGGTGCCGTCGCTGGCCGGGATCTCGGTCGCGACGGCGGACGCCAGGGACTGAAGTCCCGCGCAGGCGGCGGCGATCCGGTCCGCGGCGTCCGGGTCACCTCCGTAGCGGGCGATGCGCAGGCCGTCCGAGGAAAGCACCACCACCTGATGGATGTTGGGCACGCACTCGGCGAGCTCCTTGAGCATCCAGTCGAAATTGGCGCGTTGCTGGATCACTGTCGGTCTCCCTCGTCGACCTGCTGGTTGTACGCGTCGTCATGCGGCTTCTCCGCGTCGCCCGACCCGTCCGGGGCGTCCGGCTTCAGCCCGTTCATGAACGCCTCGACCCACAGGCCGGGTTCGGGCTGCGCCGGCTTGGCGTGCTCCGGCTCCGCGGACGGCGCGGGCGCGGGCGCGGGCGGCGCGGCGGGCGGCGGCATGCTGAGGTCGGGGTTGCGCGGCGTCACGATGATCTGGTCCTCGATGATCTTCGTGTCGTACTTCCTGCGGCGCTGCGGCAGTCCATTGGCCCGCCATTCGGTGACCACCGGGACGTCGTCCTCCAGGGGAACGAGCGGGGCGGACGGGCGCGGGCCCGTGGTGGGGCGCCGCGTCTTCTTCAGCCGCGGCTCTTCCTTGATCGGTACGCCGTTGTGGTCGACCCGGGGCACGGCGGTGGCGCCGATGCCGTGCGCGAGGCCGGGCGCGGGCTCGGTGCTCATCATCTCGCGCGGCACGACGAGGACGGCGCGCACGCCGCCGTAGGCGGACTGACGCAGGGAGATCTGCATGTTGTACACGGAGCAGAGCCGGCCGACGATCGCGAGGCCGAGGCGGGGGTTCTCGCCGAGGTCGTTGAGGTCGACGCCGGCCTTGGCCTTGTCCAGCATCCGCTCGACCTTGGCCTGGGCCTCCTCGCCGAGGCTGATGCCGCCGTCCTCGATCTCGATGGCGATGCCGGTCTGCACCTCGACGGCGGTGACGTGCACCCGGGTCGACGGGGGCGAGTAGCGGGTCGCGTTGTCGAGGAGTTCGGCGCACGCGTGGATCAGGGGTTCGACGTAAATGCCCTTGATGGCGGTGTCGCAGATGGCGTGCAGGTCGATGCGCGGGTATTCGAGGATGCGCGACATGGCACCGCGCAGCACGCTGTAGAGCTTGACGGGCCGCGGCCACTGGCGGCCGGGGCGGGCGCCGCCGAGGACGGTGACGGAGTCGGCGAGGCGGCCGATCAGGGCGGTGCCGTGGTCGATGCGCAGGAGGTCGTCGAAGACCTCGGGGTTGCGGCCGTGGTCCTCTTCCATCTCGCGCAGTTCCTGGGCCTGCTTGTGCACGATGGCCTGGACGCGGCGGGCGACGGAGACGAAGGCGCGCTGGGCGGCGTCGTTCTCCGCGATCGAGCGGTCGACCTCTTTGAGGCAGCGGCGCATGAGTTCGCGCTCGCCCGCGGTGACGTCGCGGAAGGCGGGGTCCGAGTCGCAGGCGTACTGGACGGCGTCCTTGGGGTTGTCACCGGCCTTCACCAGGTGCACGGCGTGCGGGACGACTTCCTTGGCGATGCGCAGCGTGCGCTGCTCCTGGCCCGCGATCCGGGCCTCGAGTTCGGCGACGTGGTGCGCGTACTGCGTGCGCTGGCCCCGGATGACGCGGCCGCGGCGGACCGCCTCTGCGGCGACGGCGACGACCAGGAGCGTGCCGAGGGCGCCGCACAGGGCGACGGCGAGGCGGGCCGGCTGCGCGACGGTGCCCACGGCCGCTCCGGTGGCGGCGGCCATGACCATCGCGGGAAGCAACAGCACGCGTGTGTAGGGGACGTCTCGGCCACCGGGAGGCGATTGAACACTCACCATGTATGCCCTCTGAACGATCGGGTCGGGGAAGTTTGCGACGGTTCGCCATGTTTCGTTCCGGGGATCAATGCGAACCATCGGCGCGCAGGGGAACAAGCGCCCGAATACATCTCAACTCGGTGCGCTGCGGGCGAGCTTAGTCCGGCCGGATCATCGCCGAGTCATATTCAGTAAGGCCCTGAAATAACCCCCGCGAGAGGAATACACTCGCTCCCATTTACACGCTCAGCTGTGAATCGCACACATGGAGTGAGGGCGTCCGGACGTCCGAACACCGTTGCCCCGAAGGGGTGTTGCGCCAGAGGTGAGCAGGTCAGACGCCGGCGATGCGCAGCGCCGCGTCGGCCGTGGCCGCGGCGAAGACCGACACGGAGCGTTCCGGGTCGGACCGGTGCACGAGGATGACGCCTTCGATCAGGCCGAACAACAGGTCGGTCCGCAGCGAGAGTTCACCCTTGGCGAGGGTGGAACCCGCGCCGGTTTCGGCGATCAACTGCCGGTACGCGTCCTTGAGTTCGGCCCGCACGGCGTGGAACCCGGCGAACCGCTCGCTGCGCACCTCGGGCAGCAGATAGAGGCCGCCCAGATTGTGCGGGCCGCCGCACAGCAGCTCGACGTCCCGGCGGCACAGCTCCCACAACCGGTCCTCGGCCGTGCGCTCCGCGTCGGCGAGCAGCGCGCGGGCGAGGGTGAGCGAGGGGGTGACGGTCGACTCCAGGAGCTCCGCGAGCAGCTCCTCCTTGCCGGAGACGTAGTGGTACATGGTCGCCTGGCGCATCCCCGCCCGCTCGGCGACGGCCCGCGTGGTGGTCGCCGCGTACCCCTTGGTCGTGAACAACTCGGCGGCGGCCTCCAGGAGTTCGGCACGCGGATCGAGCCCGCTGTCCGGCCGCTGCGCGGCCCGCGGGCGTCCGACGCGACGCGCTCCCGAAGTGCTCATACGGTCGATCGTTGCACATCCGCGCGCACACGCGGCGCGGTGAGGACCCGGTAACGGGCGCGCAATGACCGGGCAACGCGTCGGTAGTCGCGGCTCCCTAATTTCTGTCGGGCGACAGAAACAGCCTGCGCACCTCCCCCGACACCCGTTGTGACCCCGAACCGCCGAGCCGGAAGGTCCCGCCATGGCGACAGCGACCACCTACGGAGCCCGCGACCACGCCCGCGCCCAGGAGGGCACCCGTACCGACACCATGCCGGTGGTCCCGGCCCGCGACTGGACCGAACCGCCCTGCGAGGCGGGCCACTTGGTGTGGGCGGAGACCGTCGCGGGCGGCACCTACACGCACCGCGTCCTGGCCCGGGGCACCGAACTGCGCCTCACGGACCTGACCGGCGCCGCCTGCGCGCACCTGCTCCTCTTCGTCGACGGCCGCCCCTGGGAGCGGCTGAACGTCGCCGACACCGTGAAGGTGCAGTGGAACGCCCACCTCGGCGAGGGGCGGCTGCTCCTGTCCGACCAGGGGCGGGTCCTCGCCTCGCTCGTGGCCGACACGTCGGGCGGCCGGCACGACGCGCTGTGCGGCACCTCCACCCTCGTACGCAACATCGAGCGCTACGGCGCGGGGACGCCCGAGTCGCCGTCCCCGGCCGGGCGGGAGCTGTTCAAGCTGGCCGCCGCCAAGAACGGGCTGACGCCGCGCGATCTGCCGCCCTCCCTCTCCTTCTTCCAGGGCGTGCGGATCAGCGAGGACGGCGACGTCGTGTTCACCGGCTCCGCGGGGCCCGGGGCGAGCGTGACGCTCCGCGCCGAGCAGGACGTGACCGTCCTGATCGCGAACGTGCCGCATCCGTCGGACCCCCAAGAGGCTTATGTCTGCGGCCCGTTGGAGGTCCTTGCCTGGCGGGCGGCGCCGACCGGCGAGAAGGACCCGCTGTGGGACGCCACACCGGAGGGCCGCCGCGCCTTCCAGAACACCGCCGACTTCCTCGCCTCCAGGGGGATCCGGTGACCACCACGCACACTGTCGCCGCCCGCGCCTCCTGGTCGTCCGTCGTCCGGGCCGGCGAGACCCTCACGATCACCGATCTGCACGGCAACCAGGCCGTGGACTTCCTCGTGTACGACGCCGCGGACACGGCCGTGCGCTACAGCGCGCCCGACACGATCCACGCACAGGGCGGCATCTTCCTGACGGCGGGCAGTGTGCTGCTCAGCAACGAACACACGCCGCTGATGACGGTCGTCGCCGACGACGTGGGCCGGCACGACACGGTCGGCGGCGCCTGCTCCAAGGAGTCCAACACGCTGCGCTACGGCCACCACACCTGGTCGCAGCACGCCTGCGTCGACAACTTCCTCGCCGAGGGCGCCCGTTGGGGCCTCGGCAAGCGCGACCTCGTCTCCAACATCAACTGGTACATGAACGTCCCCGTGGAGGAGGACGGCACGCTCGGCATCGTCGACGGTCTGTCGGCGCCGGGCCTGAAGGTGACGCTGCGCGCCGAGCGCGACGTCCTCGTCCTCGTCTCCAACTGCCCCCAGGTGAACAACCCGTGCAACGGGTTCGACCCGACGCCGGTCGAGATGACGATCACCGCCCCCCTGGAAGGCACTGCCGCATGACCTTCGACACGCTGCTCGTCGCCAACAGGGGCGAGATCGCGGCCCGGATCATCCGCAGCGCACGGGAGTTGGGGCTGCGCACGGTCGCCGTCTTCTCCGACCCGGACCGCGGCGCCCCACACGTCCGGCTCGCCGACGAAGCGGTGCGGCTCGGTCCCGCGCCCGCCAAGGAGTCGTATCTCGACGCGGACCTGATCCTGAAGGCGGCGAAGGACACGGGCGCGGGGGCGATCCATCCGGGGTACGGATTCCTGTCCGAGGACGCCGCGTTCGCCCGCCGCTGCGCGGACGCGGGCATCGTCTTCGTCGGCCCGACGCCGCACCAGCTGGATCTGTTCGGCGCCAAGCACACGGCCCGGGCGGCGGCCGAGGCCGCCGGGGTCCCGCTCGCGCCCGGCACCGGCCTGCTGGCCGACGTCGACGAGGCGCTGGCCGCGGCGGACGCGATCGGCTACCCGGTCATGCTCAAGGCCACCGGCGGCGGGGGCGGCATCGGCATGTCGGCCTGCCGCGCCCCGGACGAACTGCGGGACGCATGGGAGCGGGTGCAGCGCGTGGCGGCGGCGTCGTTCGCGTCGGCGGGCGTGTTCCTGGAGCGCCTGGTCGAGCACGCCCGCCATGTCGAGGTGCAGGTCTTCGGCGACGGCGCGGGCCACGTCGTCACGTTCGGCGACCGCGACTGCTCGCTCCAGCGCCGCAACCAGAAGGTGGTGGAGGAGGCCCCGGCACCCGGCCTCCCCGACCACATACGCAGCCAACTCGCCACCTCCGCGCGTGACTTGTGTGCGAGCGTCGGCTACCGCTCCGCCGGCACGGTCGAGTTCGTCTACGACGCCGCGCGCGAGGAGGCCTACTTCCTGGAGGTCAACACCCGCCTCCAGGTGGAGCACCCGGTCACCGAGGAGATCTACGGCGTCGACCTCGTCGCCTGGATGCTGCGCCTCGCGCGCGGCGAGTCCGATGTCGTACGCGAACCGGGCGCACCGCGCGGTCACGCCGTCGAGGCGCGGATCTACGCGGAGGACCCCAGCCGGGAACACCGGCCGAGCGCGGGCCTGTTGACGCGGGTCGAGTTCCCCGCCGGGGTGCGCGTGGACGGCTGGATCGAGACGGGGACCGAGGTCTCCACCGCGTACGACCCGATGCTGGCGAAGGTAGTCGCGTACGGCACCGACCGCGCGCACGCCCTCGCCCGCCTGGACGAGGCCCTGGCCCGGACCCGCGTCGACGGCATCGAGACGAACCTGGGCCTGGTCCGTGCGGCCCTCGCCGACCCGCACGTCACGGCAGGCACCCACTCCACGGCGACGCTCGCGCAGGTCAGCGACCCGACCCCGCGCATCGAGGTGGTCGCGGGCGGCACGCTCACCACGGTGCAGGACTGGCCGGGCCGGACCGGGCACTGGCAGGTCGGGGTCCCGCCGTGCGGCCCGATGGACGACCTCTCCTTCCGCCTCGGCAACCGCGCGCTCGGCAACGACGAGGGCGCGCCGGGCCTCGAATGCACCCTCCAGGGGCCGGAGCTGAGGTTCACGCACCCGACGACGGTCTGCGTGACGGGCGCACCGGCCCCGGTCACCGTCGACGGGGCGCCGGCGCCGCAGTGGGTGCCGGTGACGGTCCCGGCGGGCGGCACCCTGGCCGTCGGCGCGCCGCACGACCAGGGCCTGCGCACGTACGTCCTCGTCGCGGGCGGCGGGCTCGACGTGCCGCCGTTCCTGGGCAGCGCGTCGACGTTCACGCTCGGCGGCTTCGGCGGGCACGGCGGGCGGGCGCTGCGCACCGGCGACGTCCTGCACGGCGGCGCCGTGACGTCCGGCGGCCCTGCCGTCCCGCCGTCCGACCGCCCCGCGTTCACCTCCTCCTGGTCGGTCGGCGTCCTCGAAGGACCCCACGCGGCACCGGAGTTCTTCACCGAGTACGACATCCACGAGTTCTACGCGGCCGACTGGAAAATCCACTTCAACTCGGCCCGCACCGGCGTCCGCCTCGTCGGCCCCAAACCCCGCTGGTCCCGCACGGACGGCGGCGAGGCGGGCCTGCACCCGTCCAACATCCACGACACCCCGTACTCGGTCGGCGCCGTCGACTACACCGGCGACATGCCGGTGCTTCTCGGCCCCGACGGCCCCTCGCTCGGCGGTTTCGTCTGCCCTGCGACGATCGCCACGGCCGAGCGCTGGAAGCTGGGCCAGCTGCGCCCCGGCGACACGGTCCGCTTCGCGCCGGTCACCGCGGACGGCTCGGCCCGCCCCGCGATCGTCGACGGCGGCGTCCTGGCCCACGACGGCGACGTCACGTACCGGCGCAGCGGCGACGACAACCTGCTCGTCGAATTCGGCCCGATGCAGCTCGACCTGGCGCTGCGGATGCGGGTGCACGCGCTGATGGAGGCCGTGTCGGACGCGGCGCTCACCGGCATACGGGACCTCACACCGGGCATCCGCTCGCTCCAGATCAAGACAGACCCGGCCCAACTCGCCCAACCCGAACTCCTGCGCCTGGTACGGGAGATGGTGTCCGCCCTCCCTCCCACGGACGCCCTCACGGTCCCGTCCCGCACGGTCCACCTCCCCCTCTCCTGGGACGACCCGGCGACCCGCGAGGCCATCGCCCGCTACATGGCCGGGGTGCGCGACGACGCCCCCTGGTGCCCGTGGAACATCGAGTTCATCCGCCGGGTCAACGGCCTCGACTCGGTCGACGACGTGTACGCCACGGTCTTCGCCGCCGAGTACCTGGTCCTCGGCCTCGGCGACGTCTACCTGGGCGCACCGGTCGCCACCCCGCTCGACCCGCGCCACCGCCTGGTGACGACGAAGTACAACCCGGCCCGCACCTGGACCGCCGAGAACTCCGTCGGCATCGGTGGCGCGTACCTGTGCGTCTACGGGATGGAGGGCCCCGGCGGCTACCAGTTCGTGGGGCGCACGACGCAGGTCTGGTCGGGATGGCAGCAGCGCGGCGCGTTCGAGCCGGGGGCGCCGTGGCTGCTGCGCTTCTTCGACCGGATCAAGTGGTACCCCGTGTCGCCGGAAGAGCTCCTCGAACTCCGCGCGGACATCACGTCGGGCCGCTTCGTCCCGCGCATCGAGGAGGGCACCTTCTCGCTCGCCGCGTACGAGGCGTTCCTGGCGCGGGAGGCGGACTCGATCGCGGAGTTCAAGTCCCGGCAGGGCGCGGCCTTCTCGGCGGAGCGCGACGCCTGGGAGGCGGCCGGCGAGTTCGCCCGCGCCGAGGCGGCGAGCGCCCCGGCCCCGCCGACGGACGCGCTCACGGTGCCCGAGGGCGGCACGGTCGTGGAGGCCGAATTCGCTGCCTGCGTCTGGCAGTTGAACGTCACCGAGGGCGACACCGTGGAACCGGGAACCCTGCTCGCCTCCCTGGAAGCGATGAAGATGGAGGCCCCGGTACGGGCGTCGAGGACGGCCCGCGTCCACCAGATCCTGACGAAGCCGGGAGCCCAGGTGGAACCGGGAACGCCGTTGCTCATCCTGGCGCCCACCGCCTGATTCAAGCGCCCCTGGGATGCCGAAGGCATCTCAGGGGCGCGGGGAACTGCGCGACCAGCCACAACGAAAGCCGCACGCCAAAGGGAGCCCCCATGAATCGGGCCACAACCAGAGTCCGCACCGCCTACACCCGCGTAGCCGAGGCAAACCGCCCCGAAATCTGGATCACCCTGCGCCCGCAAGCCGAGGTGGAGGCCGAGGCGGCAGCTACCCCCGACGACCTCCCCCTGTCCGGAACCCTCCTGGCGGTCAAGGGCAACATCGACGTGGCCGGCCTCCCCACCACCGCCGGATGCCCGTCCTACGCGTACACCCCGGAGGCAGACGCGGAGGCAGTCGCCCGCCTCCGCGCAGCCGGTGCGATCGTCCTGGGCACGACGAACCTCGACCAGTTCGCCACCGGCCTGGTCGGCACCCGCTCCCCCTACGGCGCGGTCAGGAACGCCCACGACCCGGCCCGCATCAGCGGCGGCTCCAGCTCGGGCTCAGCCGTAGCCGTGGCCCTGGGCATCGCCGACCTCGCCCTCGGCACCGACACGGCGGGCTCGGGCCGCGTCCCCGCCGCCCTGAACGGCATCGTCGGCCTGAAGCCCACGTACGGCCTGGTCCCGACCCGGGGCGTGGTCCCGGCCTGCGCCTCGATCGACTGCGTCACCGTCTTCGCCCGTACGGTGGCGCAGGCCGAACGCGCCCTGTCGTTCATGGCGGACCCGGCACCACCGCCGCCCGCCCGCGCGCCGGGCCCCTGGCGCATCGCGATCCCGGGCCCCGGACAGCTCGGCGAACTGGCGCCGGGCTGGGAGGCGGCGTACGAGACAGCGAGCCGCCAACTCAGAGCAAACGGCGCGGAGTTGAGGGACATCGACCTCACCCCGTTCACCGAGGCCGCCGCGATGCTCTACGAGGGCGCGTTCGTGGCGGAGCGCTACACGGCGGTGGGCGACTTCCTCGACAAAGCGATGTCAGCGGACCCGCCGCTCGACAACGGCCTCGACCCCACCGTCACCGCCATCATCACCGGGGCCCGCGACATCCCCGCCCACCGCCTCTTCGCCGACCAGGCCCGCCTGGCCACCCTGCGCGCCTCGGCCCTCGCCCAACTCGCCGACGCGGACGCCCTGTTGCTGCCGACGACCACCGAGCACCCCACCCTCGCGGCCGTCGCCGCGGACCCCCTCGCGGTCAACGCCCGCCTCGGCCGCTTCACGAACTCCACGAACCTCTTCGGCCTGTGTGCCGCGGCCGTCCCCGCGGGCACGGTCGACGGCCTCCCGTTCGGCGTGATGCTGGTCGGCCCGGCCCACGCGGACGCCCGCGTGGCGCGCATCGCGGAGTCCCTCACGACCCCGCCCGCCCGCATCGCCGTGGTGGGCGCACACCTGACCGGCCAGCCGCTCAACGGCCAACTCCTCGCTCTCGGCGCCGAGTTCGACCGTACGACGACGACCTCATCGGCGTACCGTCTGCACGCCCTGCCGACGACACCGCCGAAGCCGGGCCTGGTCCACGTAGGCCCGGGGCGGGGCGCGTCGATCGAGGCGGAGGTCTGGCGGATCCCGGCCGCGGGCCTGGGACAGCTCCTCACCGCACTCCCCCGCCCGATGGCGCTGGGCCGCGTCACGCTGGCCGACGGCACCGAGGTCCCCGGCTTCCTCTGCGAACCCGAGGCGCTGCGCGACGCCCCCGACATCACCCATCACGGCGGCTGGCGCGGCTACTTGGCGGCACCGGCGGCGCAAAGACGTGGTTGACGTCTCACACGTCCGCCTGTTCCACTGACGGCATGAGCCCTCAGCTGCGGCTGGTCACCCGCGACCACATCGACTTCGGTCGTGTGTGGTCGGCGGCGTGTTGCGCCTGACGACGATCCGACGTCCCGGCCCGCACATCCGACCCCGCAGCACAGAAGAGGCGTATCCCCATGCCCGTAGAGTTCCTCGGCATTGCCGCGACCAACGAAGGCTCCGAAGTGACGGCCCGCTCGGGCCCGTCCTTCGACAAGGACTACACGCTCCGGCTCGCCCGCGCCCACGAGGAGTACGGCTGGGACCGCATCCTCTTCGCGTACGGCTCCGGATCGCCCGACCCGTCGCCCGCGGCCGCCTTCATCGCGGCCCGCACGGAGAAGATCCAGATCCTGGTCGCGCACCGCCCGAACGTCTCGTACCCGACGTTCGCGGCGAAGACGTTCGCCACGCTCGACCGCATCAGCGACGGCCGGCTCGCCGTCCACTTCATCACCGGCGGCAACGACCACGAGCAGCAGCGCGAGGGCGACTTCCTGACGAAGGACGAGCGGTACGCCCGTACCCGCGAGGCCATCCAGATCATCAAGAAGGCGTGGACGTCGCACGAGCCCTTCGACCACGAGGGCACCCACTACCGCTTCCGCGACTTCGTCAGCGACACCTTCCCCGTCCAACTCCCGCACCCGCCCGTCTCGTTCGGCGGTTCGTCACCGGCGGCGTACGCGGCCGGCGGCGCCGAGGCCGACATCTACTGCCTGTGGGGCGAGCCCCTCGCGCAGACCGCCGAACAGATCGAGTCGGTCAAGGCCGCGGCCAAGGCGGCGGGCCGTACGGACACGCCGCGCATCCAGGTCGCGTTCCGTCCGATCATCGCGCCCACCGAGGAACTGGCCTGGGAGAAGGCCCATGCGACCCTCGCCCGCATCAAGGCCCGCAAGGCGGGCACCCCGCTCTCCCGCCGCCACCCGCTCACCGACCCGGAGAACGCGGGCTCGCAGCGCCTCCTCGCGGCAGCGGCCCAGGGCGAGCGGCACGACCGCGCGCTGTGGACGCCGACGGCGACGGAGACGGGCGGCGCGGGCAACTCCACCGCCCTGGTGGGCACCCCGGAGACCGTCGCGCAGGCCCTCCTCGACTACTACGACCTGGGCGTCGACATCCTCTCGGCCCGCGGCTACGACCTCCTGGACGACGCCATCGACTTCGGCCGCCACGTGATCCCGATCGTCCGCGAAGAGGTGGCGAAGCGAGACGCGGAGAGGACCCCGTAAAGGGGCGCGGGACTGTATCGATTTGCGGCTCCGCCGCGGGGCGCGCCCAGCCACGGCGAAAGCCCCACCCAGCACAAAAGGAGAAGCCCCTACGGCGAGTAGGGGCTTCTCCCACATACACACGCTGAACCAACTACCCCACCGACGAGTACGCGACAACCCCGCGCAGCACCTCGTCCACGGCCTTCCGCGCGTTACGACCCACACTGGACCCGGAGGGCGCCGCCGCGGCAATCTGCCCGAGCACATCGATGACCTGCTTGCACCACCGCACGAAGTCCCCGGCCGGCATCTCCGCCTCCCGCAGCACCTCGTCGAGCCCCTTGCCGGAGGCCCACTCGTACGCGGCCCAGGCGAACCCGAGATCGGGCTCGCGCTGCCCGACGCCCTCAGCCTGATTGATACGGAAGTCCTCCTCCAGGGCGTCGAGCCGCCCCCAGATCCGCACCATCTCGCCGAGCGCCGCCTTGGCCTTGCCGGAGGGCACCTTCGGCGCGAGCGCGTCATCGGCGGCCCGCGCCTCGAACACCAACGCCGAGACGCACGCGGCGAGTTCGGCCGGGTTCAGCCCTTCCCAGACCCCTTCGCGCAGGCACTCACTGGCCAGCAGATCGAGCTCGCCGTACAGCCGCGCGAGCCGCTTGCCGTGCTCGGTGACCTCGTCGCCGCGCAGATAGTCCAGCTCCGTCAGAAGCTTCACGATCCGGTCGAAGGTCCGCGCGATCGTGTTGGTCCGCCCCTCGATGCGCCGCTCCAGCTGCGCGGTGTCCCGCTTCAGCCGGTGGTAGCGCTCGGCCCACCGCGCGTGGTCCTCACGCTCGGCGCAGCCGTGACAGGGGTGGGCCCGCAGCTCGGCGCGCAGCCGTGCGATCTCGCGGTCGTCGGCCGCCGCGGCGCGCCCCTTCTTGTGCCGGTCGGGCACGATGTGGCCGGCCTTGGTGCGCAGCGCGGACGCGAGGTCGCGGCGCGACTGGGGCGAGCGCGGGTTGAACGACTTCGGGATGCGCATCCGCTCCAGCGCCTCGACGGGCACCGGGAAGTCGATGGACGCGAGCCGCTTGACCTGCCGCTCGGCGGTCAGCACCAGCGGGCGGGGGCCGTCGTGGTGCTCGAACCCGCGGTGCCCGTTGGACCGCCCGGCCGGAAGCCCGGGGTCGAGGACGAGCGCGAGCCCCGCGAACTTCCCCGTCGGCACGTGGATGACGTCGCCCGGCTTGAGCTTCTCCAGCGCCGCGGCCGCCTGGACCCGGCGCTGCGCCGCACCCTGCTTCGCCAGCTCGGTCTCGCGGTCCTTCAGTTCGCGCCGCAGCCGCGCGTACTCCTCGAAGTCCCCGAGGTGGCAGGTCATGGACTCCTGGTAGCCCTCCAGGCCCTCTTCGTTCTTCTGCACCTGCCGCGAGATCCCGACCACCGACTTGTCGGCCTGGAACTGTGCGAAGGAGGTCTCCAGAAGCTCCCTCGACCGGTGCCGCCCGAACTGCTCGACCAGGTTCACCGCCATGTTGTACGACGGCTTGAAGCTGGACCGGAGCGGATAGGTGCGCGTACCGGCGAGCCCCGCCAGGTGCTCGGGGCTGAAGCCGCGCTGCCACAGCACGACCGCGTGGCCCTCGACATCGATGCCACGCCGCCCGGCGCGCCCCGTCAGCTGGGTGTACTCGCCCGGCGTGATGTCGGCGTGCTGCTCCCCGTTCCACTTGACGAGCTTCTCCAACACCACCGATCTCGCAGGCATGTTGATGCCGAGCGCGAGCGTCTCCGTGGCGAAGACGGCCTTCACGAGACCCCGGACGAACAGCTCCTCGACGACCTCCTTGAAGGTCGGCAGCATGCCCGCGTGGTGGGCGGCGATGCCCCGCTCAAGCCCTTCGAGCCACTCGTAGTACCCGAGGACGTGCAGGTCCTCGTCCGGGATCGAAGCGGTGCGCTCCTCGACGATCTCGCGGACCCTGACCCGCGCCGCGTCGTCGTTCAGCCGCAGCCCCGCGAACAGGCACTGCTGCACGGCCGCCTCACATGCGGCGCGGCTGAAGATGAACGTGATCGCGGGCAGCAGACCCTCGCTGTCGAGCCGCTCGATGACCTCGGGCCGGCCCGGCGTCCAGATACGGGACCGCTGGCGGCGCTCCCGCTCCCGGTCGGCCTCCCGCATGTTCCGCCCGCGCCGCCGGTCCTGGTAGGAGGGCCGGCTGGCCTCCATGCGCGCCATCCGCGTCAAGTCGGGATTGACGGCCTTCTTGCTGCCCTCGCCCTCCTCGAAGAGGTCGTACATCCGGCGCCCGGCGAGCACGTGCTGGAACAGCGGCACGGGCCGGTGCTCGGAGACGATCACCTCGGTGTCGCCGCGCACGGTGTCGAGCCAGTCGCCGAACTCCTCCGCGTTCGACACCGTCGCCGACAGCGAGACCAGCGTCACGGACTCCTGGAGGTGGATGATCACCTCTTCCCACACGGCGCCGCGGAAGCGGTCGGAGAGGTAGTGCACCTCGTCCATGACCACATAGCCGAGGTTGATCAGCGCCTGCGACCCCGCATACAGCATGTTGCGCAGCACCTCAGTGGTCATGACGACCACGGGCGCATCGCTGTTCACACTGTTGTCGCCGGTCAGCAGCCCGACCTTGTCGGCGCCGTAGCGCTTCGCCAGGTCCTGGTACTTCTGGTTCGACAGCGCCTTGATGGGCGTCGTGTAGAAGCACTTCTTGCCCTGGAGCAGGGCGAGGTGGACGGCGAACTCGCCGACGATCGTCTTGCCGGAGCCGGTGGGCGCCGCGACCAGGACGCCCTTGCCCGCCTCCAGCGCCTGGCACGCCTCGATCTGGAAGGGGTCGAGGCCGAAGTCGTACATGTCGCGGAAGGAAGCGAGCGCGGTGGCCTGCTCTGCGGCCCGCTGACGGGCTGCCGCATACCGCTCGGCCGGGGAGAGGTCCTCTGTCATCGTGCTTTCGAGCCTACCGGCCACCACCGACAACGGACGATCATTATCCGGCAAGGACCCCGACAGCCCCTGGTACGCACTCGGCGACGAGAGGCAGCCCTCCGACCGGTTCTCCATCCGCATACGCGGTGATCCCTTCCGCGACCAGCTCGACCCGCGCCGCCCGGTACGTGCTGACCACGGGGTGGGTGAGATGGGTGCCCTGGTAGACGCGCGGAAAGACCCGCAACAGCGTCGTACGGGAGCATTCCCCGACCACCGTCACATCGAACAGCCCGTCGTCCATCACGGCGTCGGCGCAGATCCGCATGCCGCCCCCGTACGAGGTCCCGTTCCCGACGGCGACGAGCGTCGCGGCGATCTCCCGTACGCGGCCGTCGTCGAGGGTGAGCCGGAACGGTACGGGCTTGAAGGCGGCCAGTTCCGCGACGATCGCCAGGTCGTACTTGAAACGGCCGAGCGGCAGCCGCATCCGGTTGCCGCGGTCGTTGACACGGGAGTCGAACCCGGAGGCGAGCACGGTCCCGAACCAGTGGTCGCCGATCCGCCCCAGGTCGATGTCGCGGACGAGCGCCCCCTTGAGCGCCCGCGCGACGAGCGCACCCGCCGCGGCGGGCTCCCGTATCGGCAGACCGAGCGCCCGCGCGAAGTCGTTGCCCGTACCGACCGCGACGACACCGAGCGGTGTCCGGGTCCCCGCGACGGCCTGCAACGCGAGGTTCACCAGCCCGTCCCCGCCGACGGCCACCAGGGCCCCGGTCCCCTCCCGCACGGCGGCACGCGCGCGTGCCAGGGCGTCGTCGGCGTCCGCACCGATGACGGTCCGTACGGAGAAGCCTGCGGCCCGCAAAGCAGAAGCGGCCGGCTGCGCAGCACCTGCGCCCCGGCCGCGTCCCGCGGTGGGATTGACGAAGAGAGTGATCTCGCTGCTCACGGCCGGACCTTAACAACAGGCCCGCCCCGAACAGGAGTTACCTCAGGTCACATCGTCGTAACCGTTGATCCGCTCCGCCGTCGTCTGCTCGGGCAGCGGCGCCCGGCTCGCACTCACACTCTCGATCTCGCCGAGGTCCTCGGGCGTCAGATCGATATCGGACGCCTCGTCGTCGTCGAGGTCGGCGTCGGGGTTGTTGCGGCGCTTGCGTCGGTCGTTGAGCAGACCGAAGACCGTGGCTGCGAAGTACAGGATCCAGATCGGCGCGGCCAGCGCCAGCATGGTCAGCGGGTCCGTGCTCGGCGTGGCCACAGCCGCGAACACGGTGATACCGATGATCATCCCTCGCCACCAGCCGAGCATCCGCTTGCCGGTGACAGCCCCAATGAGGTTGAGGAAGACGAGCAAGAGCGGCAGTTCGAAGGAGAGACCGAAGACGATCACCATGCGGGTGATGAGATCCAGCAACTCGTCGAGAGGCAGCTGATTGTCGATGTTCGCCGGCGAGAAGTCGAGCAGAACCCTCGCCATCGTGGGGAGCGTCTCGTACGCGAAGAACGCGCCCGCCAGGAACAGCGGAACGCCGGTGGCCACGAAGCCGTACGCGTACTTCTTCTCGTGCCGGTGCAGACCCGGCGCGACAAAGCCCCACAGCTGGTAGAGCCAGATCGGAGACGCGCCGATCACACCGGCCATGAGGGAGACCTTCAGGGCCAGCGAGAAGGGCGTGATGAGACCATTCAGGACGATGCGAGCGCACTGCTCGTTGGCGTCCGTGTTCTCCGCCGCCTTCTCCGTCAGTTCGGTGAAGGTCTTGTCGCAGCCGACCGAGTTCAGCACCGGGTTCGTGAAGAACTCGATGATGTCCTTGTAGTAGAAGGCGGCGACGATCGTGACGACGAGGATGGCCAGGACGGCCTTCCCGAGCCGGTTGCGAAGCTCACGCAGGTGCTCCGCGAGCGGCATCCGCCCCTCGGGATCCTTCTCCTGCTTGCGGGCAGACTTGATCAACCCACGTCCTCATCTCGTGCGGCAGGCCGCCGGCAAGGGGCGGCCTTGAGTCCAGCGCTTGATCAGCTCTTCGACGTGTTCGTCGGCTCGGAGACGGGACGCGAGCTGCTCACGTCACCGGGCGCGGCCTGAATCGTGCGCTGGGCCGGCGGCTGCTGCTGGTCGCCCGGCTGCGGCGGGTCCGACGGAGCGGCATCCTTGTTGCCACCCTCGCTCTTCATCGCCTTGGCCTCGCTCTTGAGGATGCGGGCCGACTTGCCGAGCGAGCGCGCCATGTCCGGGAGCTTCTTCGCGCCGAACAGGAGGAGGATGACCACGAGCAGGATGATCAACTCGGGGGCGCCGATCTTTCCACCGAACATATGCGTTTACCTTCTCACTGAGGCGGCAGGGGCGGGGCTGCCGGTACCGATCGGACTTCGGACTGTTGTCCGACCACCGTGCTGGCAGCGATCGTATCCCGAGGGGGTGAACACGGGGCAATCCCCGTGCGTACTCCCAGTTGCGGCCCACGCCTCACTACCAGGCCGCGTAGAGGAGCGTACCCGCCGAACCCGGGCATCGGACAGGCCACAGGGGTAAAGCGCTTTCCATCCCACCCCGGAAGGCGACGGAAAGCGTCAGACGACCTCGCCGCCGGCCTTCGCCACACTCACCGCGGCCCGCTCGAGGTCCTCGGCGGCCTGGTTGATCTGCCGTGTGGTGTCGGCGACTTGGCGGCCCAGACGCTGAGCCTCGACGAACACCTTGATCGCAAGGACGGCGAGCACAGCAAGTCCCACGAAACCCACAGCCACCGCCAGCATCGCCCAGAACATGCGCCGAGCCTAGACGGTCTGATGGAGGCGGAGCGTGCGTACCCCGCCACCGGTGAGGAGTTCGACGATGCGCTCACCCGCGGGCTTGCGCACGGCGGCGTCGCACTCGGGACAGGTGAAGGAGTAGAAGGTGGTGCGGCTGCTGGCGCCGATCGCCAACCGGATCGCGGAGGCGGCCAGTTCGAAGCGGGCCCGGCAGTCCGGGCAGGCGGCCTTGAAGACGACGGGGGCCGGAGCGGCCACCACGGCAGACATTTCGGTGATACCGGAGAAACCGGTCACACCCGTGATTTCGCCCACGTCACACCTCTCGTCCGTTCCTGTCCGCACGCCCAACTCCCTCACGCGGCCCCGTCGTACGCCGCAAGGGCCTCCCGCGCGGCGTCGCGCGCGCTGTCGGCGAGCTCGGCGGGCGCCACGATGTGTCCGTCCCGGCCGAGCCGCAGCGCGAGCCGCCGCAGCGAGGAGGGGTCGGGCGTACGCAGCGTGATCCGCAGCCCACCGTCCGCCAACTCCTCGGCGCTGTCGTGCGGGTAGTACTCGGCGACCCAGCGCCCGCCGGGCCCGACCTCGACGACGACCTCGGGGTCCTCGGCGGCCGGCTGCACAAGCCCCTCGGACAGATCGCGCAGTTCGACCTCGGGCGGCGCGGACGCCTCGTCGAGGATGCGGATCTCGGCGACCCGGTCGAGCCGGAACGTGCGCCGCGCCTCGGACCGACGGCACCACGCCTCTACGTAGGTGTGGCCGACGGAGACGAGGCGGATCGGGTCGATCTCCCGCTCGGTGACCTCGTCACGCGCGGGCGAGTAGTAGCGGATCCACAGCCGGCGCCGCTCGGAGATGGCCCGGTCGACGTCGGCGAAGACGCCGCCCTCGGACTCGAAGGTGACGGACAGGCGCGCGCTGGCGCTGGCCGCCTCCCCCGCCGCGGTCTCCAGCTTCGCGGTCGCGCGCAGCAGGGCGAGCCGGTCGCTCTCGCGCAGCCCCGGCAGCGTCGCCACGGCCCGCGCCGCGACGAGCAGCGCGGTCGCCTCGTCGGCGGCGATCCGCAGCGGCTCGGCCGCTTCCGCCGACAGGGCGGCCGGGTTGTGCCACCAGATGCGGTCGCCGTCGGTGTCGATGTCGAGGAGGTCGCCGCCGCGGAAGCTGGTCCCGCACAGCGGCAGCACGTCGAGGTCGGAGATCAGCTCGTCCTCGGTGATGCCGAAGGCCCGCGCAACGTCGCTCACGTGCGCGCCGGGGCGCTCGCGCAGGTACGTCACCAGGGACAGCATCCGCCGGGTCTGGTCGATGGCGTTGGAAGCCATGTCGTACGTCTCCCCCTCAGCCCTTGGCCACGGCGCGCAGCCGGTCCACGACGTCGGCCCGCAGCTCGGCGGGCTCGAGCACGACCACGTCGGGGCCGAACTCCACGAGCCAGGCGTCGAGCCCGTGCCCGTACGGAATCTCCAACTCGTCCCAGCCGTCGCCCAGTTCCCGTACGGAGACGGCCTTGGCGCGCAGCGGGTAGCCGGATCCGGCGCGCAGCCGGATGAACGCGGAGCGGTCGGCGGTCTCCCCCGCCCAGCCCGCGACGGTCTCGCGCACGGTGACGACGTCGGGCACGGGTGCCTTGAAGGCGCCCGCCCGGGAGCGCACCTTGCCCGTGATCCGCGAGAGCCGGAAGACCCGCTCGGCCTGCCGGTCGCGGTCCCAGCCCGCCAGGTACCAGTGGCCGCGCCAGCACTCCAGGGCCCACGGCTCGACGTGCCGCTGCTCGGGCCGGGCGGCGGTCGCCTTGCGGTAGTCGAAGACGACGGGGCGGCGGTCACGACAGGCCAGCATCAGCGGCTCGAAGGACGCCTCGTGCACGGGGATCCGGGGTTCGAGCGCACCGTGCGGCTCGTACGGGTCCACGTCCTCGGGCATGCCGGCCGCGCGCAGCTTCTGGAGGGCGCCGCTCGCGGCACCGGCGAGGCGGGCCTGCTGCCAGACCTTCGCGGCGAGACCGAGGGCGGCGGCCTCCTCGGCGTCGAGGGTGACGGGCGGCAGCCGGTTGCTGTCGCGGCGGGCGAGGTAGCCGACGTCGCCGTCCAGGTTCTCCACGGTCTCGATGACCAGGCCGAGCTCGCGCAGATCGTCCTTGTCGCGCTCGAACATCCGGTTGAAGGAGTCGTCGTTGCCCGCCTCCAGGTAGGCCTCGATGGACTCCCGCAGCTCGCGCTTGCTGAGCGGACGCCGCGCCCCGAGCAGACACAGCGCCAGGTTCATCAGCCGCTCGGCCTTGGCAATGGCCATCGACGCCCTTTCCTCATGTAGCTCCCGACGGATGACCGTACCGCCCCCGGGTGTACTGGCAAAAGCCGAGGGCCCATGCCAACAGGCATGGGCCCAGGGATGACCGCTTGCGGTCGATGTGTGACTGAACTCAGACGGAGACCAGGTCACACACGAAGATCAGCGTCTCGCCGGGGGCGATGCGGCCGCCGCCGGCGCCGCGGTCGCCGTACGCGAGGTGCGCGGGGATGGTCAGCCGGCGACGGCCGCCGACCTTCATGCCCTGCACGCCCTGGTCCCAGCCCGCGATGACCTGGCCGGCACCCAGCTGGAACTCCAGCGGGTTGCCGCGGTTCCAGGAGGCGTCGAACTCCTCGCCGGAGGAGAAGGCCACACCCACGTAGTGGACCTTGACGAAGTCGCCGGCCTTCGCCTCGGCGCCGTCGCCCTCCCAGATGTCCACGATCTCGAGGTCCTTGGGGGCCTCGCCCTCCGGGAAGTCGATCTCGGGCTTCTCGATGCTCACGTGAATTGCTCCTGCTTGTTGGCTGTCGGACAACCGGGACAGTCTGCCATCCGTCGGGCGATCAGTGCGCGGCGAGGACGTCCACGACGAAGACCAGCGTCGAGTTGGCCGGCAGGGTCTCGCCCTTGGCCTCCTTGCCGTACGCCTGGTCCGCGGGGATCACCAGGAGGACCCGGTCACCGACGTGCTTGCCGACGAGGCCCTTGTCCCAGCCCGGGATGACCTGGCCCTGGCCGATGACCGTCGTGAACGGCTGGCCCGTCTTCCAGGAGGAGTCGAACAGCTCGGCCTTCTTCTTGCCCTGGTTGAGCTTCCAGGCCGCGCCGCTGTACTGCATGGTGACCGTCTGGCCGCTCTTGACCTCGGCGCCCTTGCCCTGGATGAGGACCTGGTCGGTGAGCTTCTTCGGCGGGTCGTTCTTCGGGATCGAGATCGTCGCCGGCTCTTCCTTGTCGGCCTGGATCTGCGGCAGGTTCGACGGGATCGTCGCCTGCGTGCCCTCGGCCTTCTTCGGGATGACCTTGCCGACGTCGATGGCGAAGACCAGGGTGTCCGTGCCGGTGATGCCGACCTGCTGATTGCCCTGCGCGCCGAAGCCGGCGGCCGGCGGGGCCACGACGAGGACCCGGCTGCCCTCCTTCTGCCCGAGCACGGCCTGCGCGAACGCCGGGAGCTGACCCTCGGCACCCGCCGTCACCAGCTGGTCACCGCCGCCCTGCTGCCCGTACGTGGTGCCGAGGTCCTTGGCGCCCTTCCAGACCTTGCCGGTGAAGTTCATCGACACGAGGTCGTTCTTCTTCACCTCGGCGCCGTCGCCCTCGGCGAGCGTGTGCACGACGAACTTGCCGCTCGGGTCGCCCTTGGGCACCGAGATCGTGGCCTTCTTGCCGGTGTCACCGGAGACCTTCGGCATGGGGTTCGCGGTGTCGACCGCCTTGGGGACCTCGGCCGCCTTCGGCGACGCGGACGAGGAGTCCGCCTTGTCCGCCGAATCCTTCTTGCCGTCGTCACTGCCGCAGGCCGTCGCGGTCAGCGCCAGTGCCGGCACGATCAGTAGAGCTGCAAGTCGGCGTCGCACAGGAATCCTCAAGTCGCTCGAATACGGTCCGGCCACTCTAGAGCCTCGCCCGGCTTTTCCAAGGACAGCCCAAGGGCCCCGTACGAATGATTCGTACGGGGCCCTCGGCGGGATGGACGGGCGGTCGGTCACATGCCGGCGATCAGCTTCTCCACTCGGTCGTCCACGCTGCGGAACGGGTCCTTGCACAGCACCGTGCGCTGCGCCTGGTCGTTCAGCTTCAGGTGCACCCAGTCGACCGTGAAGTCACGGCGCTGCTCCTGGGCGCGGCGGATGAAGTCGCCGCGCAGCCGCGCGCGCGTGGTCTGCGGCGGCACGGACTTGCCCTCGAAGATCTTGAGGTCGTTGCAGATCCGGGTGGCCTGGCCCTTCTTCTCCAGGAGGTAGTAGAGGCCCCGGCGGCGGTGGATGTCGTGGTAGGCGAGGTCTATCTGCGCGACCCGCGGATGCGACATCGTCATGTTGTGCTTGGCCCGGTACCGCTCGATGAGCTTGTACTTCATGACCCAGTCGATCTCGGTGCCGATGCGGTCGAGGTCCTCGGCCTCGATGGCGTCGAGCGTGCGGCCCCACAGCTCCAGGACCTGGTCGACGGTGCCGGTGCGGATGCCCCGGCGCTCCACGAAGTCGACGGCCTTCTCGTAGTACTCGCGCTGCACCTCGAGCGCGGAGGCCTCGCGGCCGCTGGCCAGACGCACCTTGCGGCGGCCCGTGATGTCGTGGCTGACCTCGCGGATGGCCCGGATCGGGTTCTCCAGGGTCAGGTCGCGCATCACCGTGCCCGCCTCGATCATGCGCAGCACCAGGTCGGTGGCGCCGACCTTGAGGAGCATGGTCGTCTCGGACATGTTCGAGTCGCCGACGATGACGTGCAGGCGCCGGTAGCGCTCGGCGTCGGCGTGCGGCTCGTCGCGGGTGTTGATGATCGGCCGGGAGCGGGTCGTCGCGGAGCTGACGCCCTCCCAGATGTGCTCGGCGCGCTGGCTCACGCAGTACACGGCGCCGCGCGGAGTCTGCAGCACCTTGCCCGCGCCGCACAGCAGCTGACGGGTCACCAGGAAGGGGATGAGGATGTCCGCGAGCCGCGAGAACTCCCCGTGCCGCGCCACCAGGTAATTCTCATGGCAGCCGTAGGAGTTTCCCGCCGAGTCGGTGTTGTTCTTGAACAGATAGACGTCGCCTGCGATTCCCTCCTCGTGCAGGCGGCGTTCGGCGTCGACGAGCAGGCCTTCCAGAATGCGCTCGCCGGCCTTGTCGTGGGTGACCAGCTCGGTCACGTTGTCGCATTCCGGTGTTGCGTATTCCGGATGCGAACCCACGTCAAGATAAAGGCGGGCGCCGTTCCGCAGAAAGACATTGCTGCTGCGGCCCCATGACACGACACGGCGGAAGAGGTACCGCGCCACCTCGTCAGGAGACAGGCGGCGCTGTCCCCTGAACGTGCATGTGACGCCGTACTCGTTCTCCAGCCCGAAAATGCGGCGGTCCATGACTGAACATTACGCCCGATCCCCCGAGCTGAAACGGGGTTCGACAGCACGGTTTGGATCATTTTCCGATGAGAGCGCGACACGCCCGGACGTGCGCGGCTCCGTCAGGACCCGGCCCGTGGCGAGGAGTACGGCCAGCGCGACCGCCCCCGTGGCGGCCGGCACCGCGAAGCCCCATCGCGTGCCGCCCCACTCGACGACCGGGCCCGCCACGGCCGTTCCGACGCTGGCGCCGACCGTGAACGTCGTCACGAGCCAGGAGAACGCCTCCGTCACCGTGCCCTGCGGCGCGTGCCGGTCCACGACGATGAACGCGCACGCGATGCACGGCGCGAGGAAGACCCCGGCGACCGCGGTGAGCGCCACCATGGCGACCGGTCCCGGCATCAGCGTCAACGGCACGTAGAAGAGCGCCAGTAGGGCCACCAGCCACCGAAGTCGCGCCTCCGGGGCACCACTCCACTGCCGCGCCCCGTACACGCTGCCGCCCACGAGCGCGCCCAGGCCGAGCGCCGCCATCATCCAGCCGTAGGTCGCGTCGCCGCCGTTGCCGTCGTCGGCGTACGCGACCCCGGCCACGGTGATCGAACCGAGCGCGAGCCCGATGAACAAGAACGCCGCCAGCAGGACGAGCAGCCCGGGCGAGCGCAGCGCGCCCAGCCAGTGCGCCTCGCGCGGCGCCGAACGCCACTCCCGGGACGGCTTCGACACCACGACCGAGAGCGCGCCGAGCACCCCGATCACGTTCAGGACGACGAGCGCCGCCTGCGCCGACCAGAGCGAGACGCACACGGTCACCAGCAACGGCCCTACGGTGAACATGACTTCCTGCGCGATCGCGTCCATGGCGTACGCGGTGTGCACCTGCTCCTCGCGGGGCAGCACCTTCGGCCACAGGGCGCGCAGACCGCCTTCGAGCGGCGGTGTGAACAGGCCCGCGGCGGCCACGGCTCCGTACGCCAGCGGCAGCGAGTCCGTCCCGGCGAGCGCGAACACGGTCATGGCGAGCGCCGACAGGAGCGCCGCGGGCAGCTGCACCTTCGGCTGGCCGCGCAGGTCGACGAGGCGGCCGAGCACGGGCTGCCCGATCGCGTTCGCCACCCCGTATGCCGCCGCGAGCCCGCCGGCGAGGCTGTAGGTGCCGCCCTCGTCCCGGATGAAAAGCACGATGGCGATCGCCGCCGTCGCGTTGGGCAGCCTGCCCACCAGCGTCCCCGTGAGCAGCCGCATCGCATGCCGCGCCCTCAGGATCTCCGCATACCCCGCGGCCATCGCCCCGCCTCACCCTCACGTTTTACGTATAACGTCGCGGGGTTATACGTACCACGTACGCGGCGCCGGGAGCCACCCGATAACGTCGATCACCCCTGGACACGGCGCCGCCGGCCAGGACGAGACCCACGGAGGCAGCAGTGACCAGCGGTACGGACGGGACGGCGACCGCACGCCCCACCAGCCGGGACGTGGCCCGCGCCGCGGGCGTCTCGCAGGCCGCCGTCTCCCTCGTCATGGGCGACAAGTGGCGCGGCCGGGTCGCGCCCGCGACCGCCGAGCGGGTCCGTGCCGCCGCGCAGCAGCTCGGCTACCGCCCCAACCTGGCCGCCCGCAACCTCCGCCTGGGCCGCACCCGCACCGCCCTCCTCGTCGTCCCCGCGCTCACCAACGAGTTCTTCGCGGGCGTCTACACCGGGGCCGCCCGCGTCGCCGCGCGGCACGACTTCGGCGTCGTCCTCTACCCGTCCCCCGACGGCGTCGGCCCGGCCCGCGACCCGTTCCCCTCGGCGCGCGCCGCCCTGGACGGGATCCTGGCCTCCTCGATGGCCGCCGACGCGGTGACCACCCTGCGCGGCGACGATCTGCCCCTCGTCATGCTCGACAGCGACCCGGCGGGCAGCCTCGGCGCCACCACCGTCAACCTCGACCTCGCCGACGGCATCCGGCAGATCACCGACCACCTGCTCGGCTTCGGCCACCGCCACTTCCTGCACCTCGCCTCGGCGGTCAGCTCCTGGACCTTCGACGTCCGCGCCCAGGAGCTGGCCGCCCGCACGGCCCGGGTCCCCGGCACGACCATCCGCACGGTCCGCTCCGCCCTCACCGTCGAGGACGCCCTGGCGGCCACCGAGCGGGCCCTGCGCACCTCCGGCCTCACCCCGCCCACGGCCATCGTCTGCGACGACGACAAGCTCGCCACAGGCGCCTACAAGGCCGCCCGCCGGATGGGCCTGCGCATCCCCGACGACCTCTCCGTCACCGGTTTCGACGACCTCTCCCTCGCCACCGCCATCGAGCCCGAACTCACCACGGTGCGCCTGCCCGCCGAGGAGTTCGGCGGGCGCGGCATGGCGGCACTCATCGCCGTCCTGGAGGGCCGCGCCCCCGAAACCGCCCCGCTCCCGGTCACGTTGATGGTCCGCGGCTCGTCGGGGCCGCCGCCGCGCACCGAGTCCTGACATGCGTGTGCCCCGGCCGGTTGATGAACCGGCCGGGGCACACGCACGACGAATCGAGCCCTACTCCTCGTCGGAGACCGCGTCGGAAGCCGCCTTCGAGACCTCCGCGGCGCCCTCGGCCGTGAGCAGCCGCGACAACTGCCGCCCCGCGATCCGCTTGAACTTCCGCTGCTGCGGCCGCGTACGGTCCAGGACCGCCACCTCGAGACGCTCCGCGGGGATCTCCCGCTCGCTCCCGTTCGTGTCGCGCGACAGCGACTGCACCGCCAGCTTCAAGGCCTCGGACAGCGTCATGCCGTCCCGGTGCCGCTGGTCCAGGTAACCGCTGATCTGCTCGGCGTTGCCGCCGACGGCCACCGAACCGTGCTCGTCGACGATCGACCCGTCGTGCGGCAGCCGGTAGATCTGGTCGCCCTCGGGCGACTCACCGACCTCCGCCACGACGAGCTCCACCTCGTACGGCTTCTCGCCGGCGCTGGAGAAGATCGTGCCCAGCGTCTGTGCGTACACGTTCGCCAGACCACGCGCGGTCACGTCGTCACGGTCGTACGTGTAGCCCCGCAGATCGGCGTAACGGACGCCGCCGATACGGAGGTTCTCGTACTCGTTGTACTTGCCGGCGGCCGCGAAGCCGATGCGGTCGTAGATCTCGCTGAACTTGTGAAGTGCACGGGACGGGTTCTCGCCGACGAACACGATGCCGTCGGCGTACTGCAGCACAACCAGACTGCGACCGCGGGCGATGCCCTTGCGCGCGTACTCCGCGCGGTCGGCCATCGCCTGCTGGGGTGAGACATAGAACGGCGTCGACACCGGCTATCCGTCCCTTTCTGTCAGTAACGCGTCAGTGAGGAAAGAAGAGCGAACTACCGGCTCACAGCAGAGCGGCCCGCGGGCCGTCCGGCTGGTCCATACGCCGGTCGAGGATCGAGCGCGCGATCGCGGACGACTCCTCGTCCGTCAGCCGACGGAACCCGTCTTCCGTGATCACCGTGACGATCGGGAAGATCCGGCGTGCCATGTCCGGGCCGCCCGTCGCCGAGTCGTCGTCCGCGGCGTCGTACAGCGCCTGCACGACCAGCGTCGTCGCCTCATCCTCCGACAGATCCGCGCGGTAGAGCTTCTTCATCGCCCCGCGCGCGAACACCGAGCCGGAACCGGTCGCGGCGTACCCCGTCTCCTCGCTGCGCCCGCCCGTGACGTCGTACGAGAAGATCCGGCCCTTCTCGCGATCGACGTCGTACCCGGCGAACAGCGGCACAACGGCCAGGCCCTGCATGGCCATTCCGAGGTTCGACCGGATCATCGTCGAGAGCCGGTTGGCCTTGCCCTCCAGCGACAGCTGAGCGCCTTCCACCTTCTCGAAGTGCTCCAGCTCCAGCTGGAAGAGCTTGACCATCTCGACGGCCAGACCGGCGGTGCCGGCGATGCCGACGGCCGAGTACTCGTCCGCCGGGAAGACCTTCTCGATGTCGCGCTGCGCGATGACATTGCCCATCGTGGCCCGCCGGTCGCCGGCGAGCACCACGCCGCCGGGGAACGTGACGGAGACGATGGTCGTGCCGTGCGGCGCCTCGATGACGCCCTGCGTCGGCGGCAACTGCCGGTTGCCCGGCAGCATTTCGGGCTGGTGCTCGGAGAGGAAGTCCATGAAGGAGGACGACCCGGGCGTCAGGAAGGCTGCCGGCAGACGCCCGGTGCTACGAGGGTTGGCTTCCACGCGTTTCCTTCCACGTAAATGCAGTTGAAGCACAGTACGTCAGGGACCCTACCCGTCTGCGGGGAGTGATCCACATGCGCCGCCGGGGCTTTGAGGAAGCGGCCCCGGCGGCGCCGTGAGTGCGCGCGGTGCCCGCTATTGCCCGCCTTTTTGCACAAACGACCGCACGAAGTCCTCCGCGTTCTCCTCGAGGACGTCGTCGATCTCGTCCAGAACCGAGTCGACATCGTCGCTCAGCTTCTCCTGGCGCTCCTTGAGGTCGTCGGTCGCCTGCGCGTCCTGCGCCTGCTCCTCTACCTCCTCGGTGGAACGCGTCGCCTTCTGCTGTCCGCCGCCGGTGTCCTTGGTCGCCATCTGAGCTCACCCCGCTCGGTTCGAGATTCAGGTCGATCGTGATCAGAACCCTACAAGTCGGCTCTGACATCGGCCCCGCACTTCGTTCAACGCACGGGACCCACCTCTGTGATTCCCCTTTGCCCGGGTTTTCAGGCGCCGGACAGGACCCGGACCAGATCCTCGGCCGTACGGCACCGGTCGAGAAGCTCCTTCACGTGATTACGCGTTCCGCGAAGGGGTTCGAGGGTGGGGACCCGCTGGAGCGAGTCCCGGCCGGGCAGGTCGAAGATGACCGAGTCCCAGGAGGCCGCGGCGACGTCGTCCGCGTACTGCTCCAGGCAGCGGCCGCGGAAGTACGCCCTGGTGTCCTCCGGAGGCTTCGTACGGGCCCGCTCGACCTCGTCCTCGGCCAGGAGGCGCTTCATCTTGCCGCGGGCCACGAGACGGTTGTACAGGCCCTTCTCGGCCCGCACGTCGGCGTACTGGAGGTCGAGGAGATGCAGCTTCGCCGCGTCCCAGTCGAGGTTGTCGCGGCGCCGGTAGCCCTCCATGAGCTCCCGCTTGGTGACCCAGTCCAGCTCGCCGGACAGGCTCATGGGATCGGTCTCCAGGCGGCCGAGGACGTCCTCCCAGCGGGTCAGGACGTCCTTGGTCTGCTCGTCGGCGTCGGCGCCGAAGCGCTCCTCGACGTACTTCCTGGCCAGCTCGAAGTACTCCATCTGGAGCTGGACCGCGGTCAGCGTCCGGCCGCTACGGAGCGTGATCAGGCGCTGGAGCGTCGGGTCGTGGGAGACCTGGTGCAGGGTGCGCACCGGCTGGTCCACGGCCAGGTCGACGGCGATGAACCCGTCCTCGATCATGGAAAGGACGAGGGAGGTCGTGCCGAGCTTGAGGTAGGTCGAGATCTCGGAGAGGTTCGCGTCACCGATGATCACGTGCAGGCGGCGGTACTTCTCCGCGTCCGAGTGCGGCTCGTCCCGGGTGTTGATGATCGGGCGCTTGAGGGTGGTCTCCAGGCCGACCTCGACCTCGAAGTAGTCCGCGCGCTGGCTGAGCTGGAAGCCGTGCTCGTGCCCGTCCTGGCCGATGCCGACGCGGCCTGCTCCGGTGACGACCTGGCGCGACACGAAGAAGGGCGTGAGGTGGCGCACGATGTCCGAGAACGGGGTCTCCCGCTTCATCAGGTAGTTCTCGTGCGTGCCGTAGGAGGCGCCCTTGTTGTCGGTGTTGTTCTTGTAGAGGTGGATCGGCTGGGCGCCGGGCAGCTGGGCCGCGCGCTCGGCGGCCTCCGCCATGATGCGCTCGCCGGCCTTGTCCCACAGGACGGCGTCCCGGGGGTTGGTGATCTCCGGGGAGCTGTACTCGGGGTGTGCGTGGTCGACGTAGAGGCGCGCACCGTTGGTCAGGATGACGTTGGCCAGGCCGATGTCCTCGTCGGTCAGCTGGCTGGAGTCGGCGGCCTCCCGGGCGAGGTCGAAGCCCCGGGCGTCGCGCAGCGGGTTCTCCTCCTCGAAGTCCCAGCGGGCCCTGCGGGCCCGGTGCATCGCCGCCGCGTAGGCGTTGACGATCTGGGACGAGGTGAGCATGGCATTGGCATTGGGGTGGCCGGGGACGGAGATCCCGTATTCCGTCTCGATGCCCATTACTCGCCGTACGGTCATGCGGCCCTCCTTGCCCGGCGGCGCCCTCGGTCGGGGGCGGCGCTCAAGTACCGCTGGTTCTCCGGTGCGTGTGCGGTGCCCGTCCCCGCAACGCGCGACTCGGCGGCATGGAAGAGCCTAGAACGCCTTTGCGCTGGTGGGGAGATCATTTGCGTCATTGCTTCGCTCCGACGTCGAGCATCTGGTCGCGTGGTCGTTCCCTGTGACTGGCCCGGAAAAACAGTCGGCTGCGGGTACCCGATACGGGCACCCGCAGCCACCCTGTCTTTTACAGGTACTGACCCGTGTTCGCCACCGTGTCGATGGAGCGTCCGGTGTCCGCGCCCTGCTTTCCGGTGACAAGGGTGCGGATGTAGACGATCCGCTCGCCCTTCTTTCCGGAGATGCGGGCCCAGTCGTCCGGGTTGGTGGTGTTCGGCAGGTCCTCGTTCTCCTTGAACTCGTCGATGCAAGCCTGGAGGAGGTGAGAGACCCTGAGACCCTTCTGGTTCTGCTCGAGGAAGGCCTTGATGGCCATCTTCTTGGCGCGTCCGACGATGTTCTCGATCATGGCGCCGGAGTTGAAGTCCTTGAAGTACAGGACTTCCTTGTCGCCATTGGCGTACGTGACTTCCAGGAAGCGGTTTTCCTCGGATTCCGCATACATGTGCTCAACAGCGGTCTGGATCATGTTGTGAACCGTGGCCGCCCGGTCGCTGCCGTGCTCGCCGAGGTCGTCGGCGTGCAGCGGGAGACGCTGGGTGAGGTACTTGCCGAAGATGTCCTTGGCCGCTTCGGCGTCCGGACGCTCGATCTTGATCTTCACGTCGAGTCGGCCGGGCCGCAGGATGGCAGGGTCGATCATGTCCTCACGGTTCGAGGCACCGATCACCACCACGTTCTGCAAGCCCTCCACACCGTCGATCTCGGCGAGCAGCTGCGGGACGATGGTGTTCTCCACGTCCGAGCTGACACCGGAGCCACGGGTGCGGAACAGGGACTCCATCTCGTCGAAGAAGACGATGACGGGGGTGCCCTCGGAGGCCTTCTCACGAGCACGCTGGAAGACGAGGCGGATCTGCCGCTCGGTCTCACCGACGTACTTGTTGAGCAGCTCGGGACCCTTGATGTTGAGGAAGAAGCTCTTGCCCTGGCCCTGTCCGGTCACCTCGGCGACCTTCTTGGCAAGGGAGTTGGCGACTGCCTTGGCGATCAGGGTCTTACCGCATCCGGGAGGCCCGTACAGCAGGACGCCCTTCGGCGGCCGCAGTTCGTGCTCCCGGTACAGGTCCGGGTAGAGGTAGGGGAGCTCGACCGCGTCCCGGATCAGCTCGATCTGGTTGCCCAGGCCGCCGATCTGGTCGTAGCCGATGTCCGGGACCTCTTCGAGGACCAGCTCCTCCACTTCACTCTTCGGAACGACTTCGTAGACGTAGCCGGAACGGGGTTCGAGAAGCAGGGCGTCGCCGGGGCGGATGACGACGTCGAGCAGCGGTTCGGCGAGCCGGACCACCCTCTCCTCGTCGGTGTGCCCGGTCACGAGGGCGCGCTCGCCGTCCTCGAGGATCTCCTTGAGGGTGACGATGTCGCCGACGCTCTCGAACTCCATGGCCTCGACCACGTTGAGCGCTTCGTTGAGCATTACTTCCTGGCCGCGCCGGAGCTCTTCGAGCTCGACGCTGGGGCTCACGTTCACCCGGAGCTTGCGGCCGCCGGTGAAGATGTCGGCGGTGCCGTCCTCGTTCGCCGTGAGGAAGACTCCGAAGCCGGCCGGCGGCTGTGCGAGCCGGTCGACTTCCTCCTTGAGGGCCACGATCTGGTCGCGGGCCTCGCGGAGTGTGTTCGCAAGCCGTTCGTTCTGGGCGGACACGCCGGCCAGGTTGGTCTGCAACTCGACGATCCGCTCTTCGAGAATCCTCGTATGACGCGGAGAGTCGGCGAGCTTGCGCCGCAGGACGGCGATTTCCTGCTCGAGATAGGCAATCTGCCCGGCCGGGTCGTCGGACCCTCGTCCCGGGCGGATGCCGCGGTTGATGTCGTCGTCGTGGGCTGCCACGGTCCTCACCTCCTCCAAGGGGAGCTGGACGCTTCCAGACCCTACCTGGGCGGGTGTCGATTGAAACCCCTAGATCACAAAGACGGTCGGGGTGTGTCCGATCTTCACCCTTGCGCTCTCCCTCACGCCAGGTGAATACCCACCCAACAACATCGGAAAGCGGCCGGTTGTAGGGTCGAAGTGTTCAACACCCGTCAGGCCCGGCCCGACTTGCTCCGCTGAAGTCGGAATTCGAGGGCCACGACGAAGGAAACGGCAGGAGACATGAGCGTGCAGCAAGAGGCCGGATCCGGCACCGCGACCGGCGTTCCGCTGGAGGTGTGGATCGACCAGGACCTGTGCACCGGGGACGGCATCTGCGCCCAGTACGCGCCCGAGGTCTTCGAGCTGGACATCGACGGTCTCGCGTACGTGAAGAGCGCGGACGACGAGCTGCTCCAGGCGCCGGGGGCCTCAACGCCCGTACCGCTTCCGCTTCTCACGGATGTGGTGGCGTCGGCGAAGGAGTGCCCGGGCGACTGCATCCACGTACGGCGGGTTTCGGACAGCGTCGAGGTGTACGGGCCCGACGCGGAGTGAGCGGACGGTAGCCGTACGCCGAAGGGCCCTGTGCGCCGGTGCGAGACCGGTGCACAGGGCCCTTCGCGTCGGCTCAGACGCTGCGCGCCTCGGAGGGCGTGGAGCGGACGAACGACCCGTTCTTCCACTGCCACTTGGCCTTGTCATGAACGTCCGGCTGGTAGCGCGGCACGTCGGGCGACGAGTAGCCGTCGAGGTTCGCGGTGACGGCCTTGTCGGCCACGGCGAGGCCGGTCACCGTGAAGCCGTCCTTCGGGTCGACGAGCGTGGCGACGATCCGCGGCTTGGCCCCCGCGGGCTGCGTGAGGACGTACACGCCGTTGGGCGGGGTGCCGGAGCCGGCGTCGCAGCGGACGACGGCGACCGTCTCGGGTCTTCCGTCGCCGTCGAGGTCGCCGGAGGCCTTCTTCTGCACGAGGACCTTCACAGGCCCGCAGTTCAGCGGGAAGTGGACCGCGGCCGGGTCCGGCGGGGCGACGGTCGCGGCGTGGGCGGTGACCGGCTTGGAGTCGGCCTGGGCCGCGGTGGCGGAGTCCGGCTGGAGGACGCCGGAGGCCGCGACGACGGCGGCGACGGCTGCCGCGGTGGCCAGCCAGTGGACGGGGCGGGTGGTGGTGTGCGCCAGTTCCGGAACGGCGGGTTGCTGCACTAGGAGCGTCTCCTGTGAGGGCTGTGCCGGTGGGGGTGGCCAGCATCGTGCCATACGTCACAGGACAGTGGAACGGCGGGGTCCGGAGTTTGTGCGGAGGTGTGCGCCAACGTCACGGCGCCGCCGCCGAGTTCCCGTGCACGGCGGGGAACTCGGCGGCGGCGCCGATGCGTTGTGCCGTTGTACGTCGATGCTGTGGCGGGTCAGCGGCCGCGGTTGCCGCCGTCCGCGTTCGGGCCGTCGTAGTCCTCGCCGTAGGCGCCCTTGGAGGGGCGGCGGCGGCGCATGGGCGGCTCGACGCCGTCCGCGAGGCGGCGGGCGGTGAGCAGGAAGCCGGTGTGGCCGATCATCCGGTGGTCGGGGCGGACGGCGAGGCCCTCCACGTGCCAGTTGCGGATCATCGACTCCCAGGAGGTCGGCTCGTTGAAGCAGCCGATCTCGCGGATGGACTCGACGGTGCGGGCGAGCTGCGTGGTGGTGGCCACGTAGCAGCACAGGATGCCGCCGGGGACGAGCGCCTTCTTGACGACGTCCAGGCACTCCCAGGGGGCCAGCATGTCGAGGATGACGCGGTCGACGTCGGTGTCGGCCAGGTTGTCCTGGAGGTCGCCGACGGTGAGCTGCCAGGCGGGGTGCGGGCCGCCGAAGTAGCGCTCCACGTTGCCCTTGGCGATCTCGGCGAAGTCCTCGCGGCGCTCGTACGAGTGCAGCATGCCCTCGTCGCCGATGGCGCGCAGCAGGAAGCTGCTGAGGGAGCCGGAGCCCACGCCCGCTTCGACGACGCGCGCGCCGGGGAAGATGTCGGCGAAGGCCAGGATCTGCCCCGCGTCCTTGGGGTAGACCACGGCGGCACCGCGGGGCATGGACAGGACGTAGTCGGGGAGCAGGGGGCGCAGCGCGAGGTAGGCGACGTTTCCGGTGGTGCGGACAACGCTGCCCTCGGGAGCGCCGATCAGCTCGTCGTGCGGGAAGGAACCCTTGTGGGTGTGGAAGTTCTTTCCCTCTTCGAGCGTGAACGTGTAGTGGCGGCCCTTGGGGTCGGTCAGCTGAACCTGGTCCCCGACCTTGAAGGGCCCGCGTCGGCGGGCGGCACCGGTCGGTTCGGACATGTGAACAGACTACCGGGCGCGGCGCGGGCCGCCGACCACGGCGGCGCTACGAAGGCCTGGCCATCGCCTTGACGAAGGCGCGCTCCACGTCGGCCGCGGAGAGGACGCCGTAGATCGCGCCGTTCTCCTCGACCACCAGGTACTCGGTCGCCGGGGTCGCGCGCAGGGTGTCGAGGAGGTCCTCGCCCGCGAGCTCGGCGGAGACGCGCATGCCGTCCGTGAGGTCCTGGGCGAGGCCGCTGACCGGGACCCAGGGGCGGCGGTGCTCGGGGACGCCGACGATGGCGGCCTCGCGGACCAGGGAGCGGGGTTCGCCGTCGGTGTCGACGACGACGAGGGCGCGGGCGCCCGCCTCGTTGGCCCGGCGCAGCGCTTCGGAGAGCGGGGTGGCCGGCTCGATGGGGACGGCGCGGCGGGTGAGGGTGCGGGCGCGCAGCTCGGGGAGGTGTTCGCGCAGCCGCGCCATCCGCAGGCTGTTGCCGGCGCCGGTCCAGATGATCGCGGCGAGGATGGCGGCCAGGAGCGCGTCCATGACGGTGTCCATGCCGCCGGTGTCCTCCGCGCTCGCGCCGAGGGCGCCGGACTGGGTGAGCAGCGGGAGCCCGATGAGGACGGTGACGGCGAGGGCGCGGCCGACCCAGGCGGCGGCGATGGTGCCGCTCATGGGCTTGCCGGTGATCTTCCAGACGACGGCGCGGAGCATCCGGCCGCCGTCCAGGGGCAGGCCCGGCAGGAGGTTGAAGGCGGCGACGATGAGGTTCGAGACCATCAGCCCCGCGAGCAGGACCCCCGGGACCGTGCCCGGCTCGACGGCCATCATGCCGAGGTAGAAGAGGCCCGCGAGGACGAGCGAGAGCAGCGGGCCGACGAACGCGAGGACGAACTCGCGGCCCGGCGTCTCGGACTCCTTCTCGATCTCGGAGACGCCGCCGAAGAACTGCAGCTGGATCCGGCGGACCGGGAGCTTGAAGCGCAGGGCGGCGACGGTGTGGGCCAGTTCGTGGACGAGTACGGAGGCGTAGAACGCGACGGCGAAGAAGAGGGAGACCAGGTAGCGGGCCGCGCCGAGCTCGGGCAGCACGCGGTCGAGCTGGCCGCCGAACACCCAGGTGATCAGGGCGGCGACGAGGAACCAGCTGGGCGCGACGTACACGGGCACGCCGAACGGGCGCCCCATGAGCAGTCCGCCCCGGGGCTCCGGGGGTTTCGCCGGCCCCTTGCGCCTGCCGGAGGTGGCGGCCGCGCGCTCGGGGTGGGTGTCGTGGGGCCGGGGGCCGGGGGCCGCTTCGGGCTCGGGGGCGGGCGGCCGCGGCGCTCCGGCCTCGGCGGCGGGGTTCTCGGGGGCCTGGTCCTCCTGAGCGCCGTCCTCCGTGGAGGGTTTGCCCTCGTCCGTCCCCTGGTCCGATGCCGCCCGGTGCTCCCCCGTGGCGGACGCCACGGCCGGCCGGGAGCGTGCGGTCTCCTCCGCGGGCGGCGTCGCCTCGCCGGTGCCGGACTGCGGCTGCCCGCTCTCGTCCACGGTGATCCCTCGGTCCCCTCGTTCGAGCGTCTCCCGCCGCAGGGCGGGACGTTCTGGCGTCGATGGTATGCGGACAGTGTCCGGCGGCCCCCGGCGACTCCCCCGGGGCCACGCTACGCAAGACGCCCAGGACGCGCAGGTGCCTGACTGTCAGTGCCGGGCCGTATCGTCGTGTGACATGGAGACCAGTACCGAGACGGGCCCGGAGAGCGGCCCCGAGAGCGGCCCCGAGAGCGGCGTGGGGAGCGGCCCCGAGCGGGTCGTCACCGCCGTCGCGCCGACGTCGCTCTCGCCGTCGCGCGCGAGCGATTTCATGCAGTGCCCGTTGCTGTACCGGTTCCGGGTGATCGACAAGCTGCCGGAGAAGCCGAGCGAGGCGGCGACGCGGGGCACGCTGGTGCACGCGGTACTGGAGAGACTCTTCGACGCTCCCGCCGAGGAGCGGACCGCGCCGCGGGCCAAGTCGCTGATCCCGGGCCAGTGGGACCGGTTGCGCGAGTCCCGTCCTGAGCTGGGCGAGCTGTTCGCCGAAGCCGACGAGGAGGCCGCGGGCGAGCGGATGACGCGCTGGCTCGGCGAGGCGGAGCGCCTGGTCGAGCGGTGGTTCACGCTCGAGGATCCGACGCGCCTCGAACCCGCCGAGCGGGAGCTCTTCGTCGAGGCCGAGCTGGACTCCGGTCTCAAGCTGCGCGGGATCATCGACCGGGTCGACGTGGCGCCCACGGGCGAGGTCCGCATCGTCGACTACAAGACGGGCAAGGCGCCGCGGCCCGAGTACGCCGAGGGCGCGCTGTTCCAGATGAAGTTCTACGCCCTCGTGGTGTGGCGCCTGAAGGGTGTCGTGCCGCGGCGGCTCCAGCTGGTCTACCTCGGCAGCGGGGACGTGATCACGTACGACCCGGTGATCGCGGACCTGGAGCGCGTCGAGCGCAAGCTGCACGCCCTGTGGGAGGCGATCCGGCTCGCGACCGAGTCCGGTGAGTGGCGCCCGCGGCCGACGAAGCTGTGCGGCTGGTGCGACCACCAGGCCGTCTGCCCGGAGTTCGGCGGCACTCCCCCGCCCTACCCGTTGCAGATCGGGGCGCCCGAGTCGGCCGGGTCCTAGGCACCGTCCGGGGATCCTGTCGCGGACGCGGGGTCCGGCACGCACACCAGCACAGAGCAGCGCGGGCCGCCCGAGGCGCGACCCGATCCGCCGGACAATCCCTGGCAGGGCAGAATGGGGCCGGACTACCGAAGGAGACTTTCGTGGCCATCCGCGTCCTACTGGTCGACGACCAGCCGCTGCTGCGTACCGGCTTCCGCATGATCCTGGAGGCCGAGCAGGACATCGCGGTCGTCGGCGAGGCCGGAGACGGCTTGCAGGCGCTCGATCAAGTCCGGGCTCTGCAGCCCGATGTGGTGCTCATGGACATCCGGATGCCCCGGATGGACGGGGTCGAGGCGACCCGGCAGATCACCGGGCCCGAGCGGGACGGTCCGGCGAAGGTGCTCGTCCTGACCACCTTCGACCTCGACGAGTACGTCGTGGAGGCGCTGCGCGCGGGGGCCAGCGGCTTCCTGCTCAAGGACGCCCCCGCCAATGAACTGGTGCAGGCGATCCGGGTCGTGGCCGCCGGCGAGGCGATGCTCGCGCCGAGCATCACCCGCCGCCTGCTCGACAAGTACGCGGACCACCTGCCGTCGGGCGAGGAGCCGGTGCCGGACACCCTTCACACGCTCACCGAGCGGGAGGTCGAGGTCCTCAAGCTGGTCGCGCGCGGTCTGTCGAACGCGGAGATCGCGGCCGATCTCTTCGTGAGTGAGACGACCGTGAAGACCCATGTCGGCCATGTGCTCACGAAGTTGGGGCTGCGCGACCGGGTGCAGGCGGCCGTGTACGCGTACGAGAGCGGTCTGGTGCGTCCCGGCGCCCAGTGACCGGCGCTCGCGCACCGGAACTCACGCACACGTGGAAGGCGGGGGGCCCCCCACGGTGGGCGGCGCCGTGCGCGGTGAGGGGGTGCAGCGCCCCGGGCGGGTGTGCCCGGAGCCGCAGACGGGCGAGGGCGCGAGGGGGTGGTGGGGGGCGGAGG
>NZ_JBFAVD010000010.1:0-138060 GCF_040679615.1 Streptomyces sp. NPDC052225
CGCCCGGTTACATTCCGAACCCGGAAGCTAAGCCTTACAGCGCCGATGGTACTGCAGGGGGGACCCTGTGGGAGAGTAGGACGCCGCCGAACTATTTTTGATAAAGCCTCTGGCCCCGAACTTTGTGTTCGGGGCCAGAGGCTTTTTTGCGTTGTGGTGGACCCCTCCGCTCTCGCCGGCCCGGGCTGAGGGTAAGGTCAGGGGGCATCGTTGGCTCGTTTCCCACAGGAGGCCCCCGGGTGGAGGTCCAGGAGACCCGTGTCCAGACGGACCGGGTGCTCACCATCCCGAACATCCTCAGCATGGCGCGTCTCGTCGGCGTACCCCTCTTCCTGTGGCTCATCCTCAGGCCGGAGTTCGGCGGCCCCAAGAGCGACGGCTGGGCGCTGCTCGTGCTCGCGCTGAGCGGCATCAGCGACTATCTCGACGGGAAGCTCGCGCGGCGCTGGAATCAGATCAGCAGCCTCGGCCGGCTTCTCGATCCCGCGGCCGACCGGCTCTACATTTTGTCCACCTTGGTCGGTTTGACCTGGCGCGAGATTCTGCCGATTTGGTTGACCGCCGTACTGCTGGCGCGAGAACTGGTCCTCCTGGTGATGGTGGGGATCCTCAGGCGACACGGCTATCCGCCGCCCCAGGTGAACTTCCTCGGCAAGGCGGCGACGTTCAACCTGATGTATGCCTTCCCGCTGTTGCTGCTCAGCGACGGAAGTGGCTGGATCCACGAAGTCGCTGCTATTTTCGGATGGGCGTTCGCCGGATGGGGTACAACGCTGTACTGGTGGGCAGGGATCCTCTACGTGGTTCAGGTCCGCCGCCTGGTCAAGGCGGACTCCAAGGCCGATTGAGCTCGCCATTGTGTCCTGGCTGAGGCCAGCTGCCCCGCGCGATGACAACCGTGGGGTATTCAGGTCGGGCGAAGTCGGCTAGACCGTCGTCTCTTCAAGGAGGACGCTTCCGACATGAAGGCCGTCGTGATGGCCGGAGGTGAAGGCACTCGCCTTCGCCCCATGACCTCGAGCATGCCCAAGCCGCTCCTGCCGGTGGCCAACCGGCCGATCATGGAGCATGTGCTCAGGCTGCTCAAGCGGCATGGGCTCACCGAAACCGTGGTCACCGTGCAGTTCCTGGCCTCATTGGTCAAGAACTACTTCGGGGACGGCGAAGAGCTCGGGATGGAGCTCACCTATGCCAACGAGGAGAAGCCACTCGGCACTGCCGGCAGCGTGAAGAACGCTGAGGAAGCGCTGAAGGATGATGCGTTCCTCGTGATCTCCGGCGATGCTCTCACTGATTTCGACCTCACCGAGCTCATCAATTTCCACAAGGAGAAGGGTGCGCTCGTCACCGTCTGTCTGACGCGTGTGCCGAATCCGCTGGAATTCGGTATCACGATCGTCGACGAGGAAGGAAAGGTCGAGCGGTTCCTCGAGAAGCCGACGTGGGGGCAGGTCTTCTCGGACACCGTCAACACGGGCATCTATGTCATGGAGCCCGAAGTCTTCGATTACGTCGAAGCCGATGTCCCGGTGGACTGGTCCGGTGATGTCTTCCCGCAGCTGATGAAGGAAGGCAAGCCGATCTACGGCTACGTGGCCGAGGGGTACTGGGAGGACGTCGGTACCCACGAGAGCTACGTGAAGGCCCAGGCCGATGTGCTCGAACGAAAGGTCGACGTCGAACTCGACGGCTTCGAGATCTCGCCGGGCGTGTGGGTCGCCGAGGGCGCCGAAGTGCATCCTGACGCCGTCCTGCGCGGGCCGCTGTACATCGGTGACTACGCCAAGGTCGAGGCCGACGTTGAGATTCGCGAGCACACGGTCGTGGGGTCGAACGTCGTCGTCAAGAGCGGGGCGTTCCTTCACAAGGCCGTGGTGCACGACAACGTCTACATCGGGCAGCACAGCAATCTGCGCGGCTGCGTGATCGGAAAGAACACCGACATCATGCGGGCCTCGCGGATCGAGGACGGCGCTGTCATCGGTGACGAATGCCTGGTCGGCGAGGAATCGATCATTCAGGGCAATGTGCGCGTCTACCCCTTCAAGACGATCGAGGCAGGCGCCTTCGTCAACACCTCGGTGATCTGGGAGTCGCGCGGGCAGGCCCATCTGTTCGGGGCCAGGGGCGTCTCCGGGATCCTGAATGTGGAGATCACGCCGGAACTGGCCGTACGGCTGGCAGGCGCCTATGCGACGACCTTGAAGAAGGGCTCCACCGTCACGACCGCCCGTGACCACTCCCGTGGTGCCCGGGCGCTCAAGCGGGCCGTCATCTCCGCCCTCCAGGCCAGCGCCATCGACGTACGCGACCTGGAGAACGTTCCGCTCCCCGTCGCTCGTCAGCAGACGGCTCGCGGCAGTGCGGGCGGGATCATGATCCGTACGACACCCGGTGTGCCGGACTCCGTCGACATCATGTTCTTCGACGAACGTGGGGCCGACCTGTCCCAGGGGAGTCAGCGCAAGCTCGACCGTGTGTATGCGCGGCAGGAGTACCGGCGGGCCTTCCCCGGGGAGATCGGGGATCTGCACTTCCCGTCCAGCGTCTTCGACTCGTACACGGGATCGCTGCTGCGGAACGTCGACACGACGGGGATCGCCGAGGCGGGGCTGAAGGTCGTCGTCGACGCGTCCAACGGAAGCGCCGGGCTCGTGCTGCCCAGCCTGCTGGGGCGGCTCGGCGTCGACTCGCTGACGATCAACCCGGGCCTCGACGAGTCGCGGCCCACGGAGACCGCGGACACCCGGCGCTCCGGGCTGGTGCGGCTCGGGGAGATCGTGGCGTCGGCGCGGGCGGCGTTCGGCGTGCGGTTCGACCCGGTCGGTGAGCGGCTGTCGCTCGTCGACGAGAAGGGACGGATCGTCGAGGACGACCGGGCGCTGCTCGTGATGCTCGATCTCGTCGCCGCCGAGCGCCGGAGCGGACGCGTCGCCCTGCCGGTGACCACGACGCGGATCGGTGAGCAGGTCGCCGCGTACCACGGCACGCAGGTGGAGTGGACGACCACGTCGCCCGACGACCTCACGCGCGTGGGGCGCGAGGACGGGACGATCTTCGGTGGTGACGGGCGCGGTGGCTTCATCGTGCCGGAGTTCAGCAGTGTCTTCGACGGGGCCGCGGCCTTCGTACGGCTCATCGGGCTCGTCGCGCGTACGCAGCTGACGCTGAGCCAGATCGACGCGCGGATCCCGCGGGCGCACGTGCTGAAGCGCGACCTCGCGACTCCGTGGGCCGTGAAGGGGCTCGTGATGCGGCGCGTCGTGGAGGAGGCCGGCGACCGGTCCGTGGACACGACCGACGGTGTGCGGGTCGTGGAGGCCGACGGCCGGTGGGTGATGGTGCTGCCCGACCCGGCTGAGGCCGTCACGCATCTGTGGGCCGAGGGACCGGACGACGCGTCTGCCCAGCAGCTGCTCGACGAATGGTCCGCCGTCGTGGACAGCGCGGGTCGCTGAGGACCGGAAACGGCGCATGTAGGCGTCCCGATCGGGGCGCCTACATGCACGTCGGTGGGGCCATTCGGAGGTAGCGGCCACGACGTGCGACGATGTGCGGCATGCCGCAGCAGCCCCCCGTTCGGAGCACCCCTGAGCGTCCGGCGCGCCCCGATGCTTCTATGTCGCTGCTGAACAACGTCATGGATCACAGCCTGGACGACGGGTACGCGGAGGCCGCCGCCCGGAAGAAGGCCGAGGGGCAGAGCGGACTGCCGAAGACGCTGCGGGCGAAGCTGGGTCTCGCCGCCGGGCTCGTCCTCGCCGCCCTGGTGGTGACGGTGGGAGCGGCGCAGGCTCGGGTCGCCGCGCCGGTGGTGGCCAAGGAGCGCGAAGAGCTCATCGACCGGATCGAGCAGGAGACCGACTCCGCCGACAAGTTGGAGAGTCAGGTCGACTCGCTGCGGACCGACGTGGGCGACATGCAGAGCGAGGCGCTCAAGAAGCACGGCGGTGAGCAGGGCGAGCTGGTGGGCGTGCTCTCCGGAGCCGTTCCCGTGCACGGGCCCGGGGTGAAACTCGTCGTGGACGACGCCAAGTCGGCTGAGACGGGCGGCGGGGGCGGGCCGCGCGAGAGCGCAGGGTTCTCCGACACCGGTCGGGTACGGGACCGCGACATGCAGCGCGTGATCAACGGTCTCTGGCAGTCCGGCGCCGAGGCCGTCAGCATCAACGGACAGCGGCTCACCGCCCTGTCCGCGATCAGGGCCGCCGGTGACGCGATACTGGTCGACAACAAGCCGCTGGTGCCGCCGTACACGGTGCTCGCGGTGGGGGACGGGCAGCGGCTGAGCACGCGGTTCCAGAACAGTCCCGACGGTTTGTACCTGCACGCGTTGCAGGAGAACTTCGGGATCAGGACCAGCATTTCGGCCCAGGACGACATCAAGCTTCCCGCCGCACCCAGCGTGATCGTACGTACAGCACAGCCGAGAGCAGAGCAGAAGGGCACATCGTGATCGCCGTACTGGGCCTCGTCGTGGGAGTCGTGGTCGGGTTGTTCGTCCGGCCCGAGGTTCCGGCGGTGGTCGAGCCGTACCTTCCGATCGCCGTGGTCGCGGCGCTCGACGCGGTGTTCGGCGGGCTGCGCGCCATGCTCGACGGGATCTTCGACGACAAGGTGTTCGTCGTGTCGTTCCTGTCGAACGTCGTCGTGGCCGCGCTGATCGTCTTCCTGGGCGACAAGCTGGGCGTCGGCGCGCAGCTGTCCACCGGTGTGGTCGTGGTGCTCGGCATCCGCATCTTCTCCAACGCGGCCGCCATCCGGCGGCATGTGTTCCGGGCGTGAGGCCGATGAACCCCGAAGAGAAGCCCGAGCCGGAGCACCAGCACCGGCTGCGCAAAGAGCTGCCTGCCGAGGTCGCGCCGGTGCCGGGAGGGCCCGAGCCGGAGCCGGTCCGCGAGCCCCAGTTGACCGGGCGTCAGAGACTCGTGAAGGGGCTGTGGCCGCCGCGCGTGTCCCGCGCCCAACTCACCGTCGCCGTGCTGTTGTTCGTCCTGGGCCTCGGACTCGCCATCCAGGTGCGGTCCAACAGCGACAACAGTGCCCTGCGCGGGGCGCGCCAGGAAGATCTTGTGCGCATCCTCGATGAACTCGACGACCGTACTCAGCGTCTGGAAGATGAGAAGCAGGGTCTCGAGGACCAGCGGGCCGAGTTGGAGAACAGCTCGGACCAGGCCGAGGAGGCCCGTAAGCAGACGGTCGAGAAGGAGCGCCAACTCGGCATCCTCGCGGGCACCGTGGCCGCACAGGGGCCCGGCATCACGATGACGATCACGGACACGAAGGGCGCCGTCGAGGCCGACATGCTGCTCGACGCGATCCAGGAGCTGCGGGCTGCCGGAGCCGAGGCGATTCAGGTGAACGACGTCCGCGTCGTGGCCGATACGTACCTCGCGGACGGAACCGGAGGCAAGGGTGTGAGCGTCGACGGACACAAGATCAGCCAGCCCTACCGCTTCAAGGTCATCGGCAAGCCGCAGGACCTCGAGCCGGCGCTCAACATCCCTGGAGGCGTGGTGCAGACCCTGGAGAAGGAGCAGGCCACGGTGGCTGTGAGCCGCTCCCAGAAGATCGTCGTGGACGCCTTGCGTGCGGCGCAGCGGCCTGATTACGCTCGGTCGTCCTCCCAGTGAGGCGGGGGTGCATGGGGGATGTCGTACGAGGGCATGAGGTTGCGGGGGGTCGGCGCACCGTAGGCGGGGTGCGTGGTGGAAACTGTTTGGCGGATACGGACGTTGTGAGGATGTCCGTGTCAGTGTTGTACGCCGATGTGTGCAGTCAGGGTTCGTCCTGCCCCACGGGCGGGTCTGTTTCGGTCAAGGGGAATCGCCCGTGAAGTTGTTTGCGAAGTTGTTCGGCAAGAGCGCACGTGAGGACAACGCACGCCACCGTGCACCGCGCCACGGTGACGTGCCGGAGACGCAGGTGGGCGAGCGCCCGCTGTTCCGGGACCAGGTCGGTGACAATTCGGGCGGACAGGGCGCGTCGTCTGTTGACCCTGCCGGTTCCGGCCGCATAGGTTTCGGGGAACCGTCAACCTCAAGTACGGGTGGAGGGTTTGGCTCCGACCCGTACGCGTCCCACGCCCCCGCGGGGCAGCCGCGGCAGGAGGATCCGTCCATGTCGGCCCTGGTGTGTACGAGGTGCGGAAACCGGAACGGCGAGAACAGCCGGTTCTGCTCCAACTGCGGTGCGCCGCTGCGTGGCGGAGTGGCGGCCGAGGGGCCGTCGGAGACCACGTCCACGATCTCCATCTCGGGACTCGAGTCGTACGACCCCGAGGCGACCGGTCAGACGCAGCTGCCGGCCCTGTCGCCCGAGGCGCAGGCCGCGGTCGACGCACTGCCGCTCGGCTCGGCTCTCCTGGTGGTGCGGCGCGGCCCGAACTCGGGCAGCCGCTTCCTCCTGGACGGCGACCTGACCACGGCGGGCCGCCACCCGCAGAGCGACATCTTCCTGGACGACGTGACCGTGTCGCGCCGCCACGTGGAGTTCCGTCGCCTCCAGGACGGCACGTTCACCGTCGCCGACGTCGGCAGCCTCAACGGCACGTACGTGAACCGTGAGCGCATCGACTCGGTGACGCTGCACAACGGCGACGAGGTGCAGATCGGCAAGTACCGGCTGGTCTTCTACGCGAGCCAGCGAGGTATCTGAACCGCCAGCGAACCTTCAGGAAGGTCCATGCTGCAAACGACGAGGGGCGGTGCCGGCAGCGGCACCGCCACCACGGACAGTCGGCTGATGAGCATCGGCACCGTACTGAACGTGCTGCGCGAAGAGTTTCCCGAAGTCACCATCTCCAAGATCAGGTTCCTGGAGTCCGAAGGGCTGATCGAGCCGCAGCGGACGCCGTCGGGCTACCGCAAGTTCAGCCCGGACGACGTCGAGCGGCTCGCTCACGTCCTGCGGATGCAGCGGGACCACTATCTGCCGCTGAAGGTCATCAAGGAGCAGCTCGACGCCCTGGAGCGGGGTGAGGCGCTGCCCGTGCCCGCTCCCGGGCGCCCCGGCGACCTGACGGACGAGGGAGACGCCCCGACCGCCGCACGGGTCGGCCGGGACGAGCTGCTCGCCGCCGCCGGGATCGACGAGGCGGACCTCGACGAGTGGGAGTCGTACGGTCTCATCGCCCCGTTGCCGGACGGGGGTTACGACGCCTCGGCCGTTCTGGTCGCCGAGCTCGTCGGTGAACTGGGCGGGTTCGGGATCGAGCCGCGGCATCTGCGGGTCATGCGGGCGGCCGCGGACCGGGAGGCCGGTCTGGTCGATTCCGTGGTCGCGCCGCTCAAGGTGCACCGCAATCCGCAGACCAGAGCGCTCGCGCAGGCCCGTGCCACGGAGCTGGCGGGGCTGACCGTGAAGCTGCACGCGGCACTTGTGCAGACCGCTCTCGGGGTGCGTCTGCCCTGATGGAAAGGGCGGGCGAGTGCCGTGGGCCCGGCCCTCGGCGCATGCCCGACTACCCAAACCGGCCGGGCACGTCCTAGGGTTGCTGTGTGAACGAGCTCGACGTCGTAGGTGTCCGGGTCGAAATGCCCTCCAACCAACCGATCGTGCTCCTGCGTGAAGTGGGAGGCGACCGTTACCTCCCCATCTGGATCGGACCGGGGGAGGCGACGGCGATCGCCTTCGCTCAGCAGGGCATGGCCCCCGCGCGTCCGCTGACGCACGACCTGTTCAAGGACGTGCTGGAGGCGGTCGGTCAGGAGCTGACGGAAGTACGCATCACGGATCTGCGGGAAGGCGTCTTCTATGCGGAGCTGGTGTTCGCGAGCGGTGTCGAGGTCAGTGCCCGCCCGTCCGACGCCATAGCGCTCGCGCTGCGCACCGGGACGCCGATCTTCGGCAGTGACGGTGTCCTCGACGACGCAGGGATCGCGATCCCGGACGAGCAGGAGGACGAGGTGGAGAAGTTCCGCGAGTTCCTCGACCAGATCTCGCCCGAGGACTTCGGTACCAACAGCCAGTGACCAGGAGGCGGTCGCCGAACGGCGGCCGCCTCGGCACATTCGGCTAGCCTTTCCCCGCGGTGGGATACGGGAAACCACTCTTAGGGTGATTATCACTCGGCGTGGCGAGTGTGGCGTTCGTTGACGCACCCCCTGCGACTGCCTACCGTCGAGAGGGCAGGTCAATGAGGAGGTCGGCGTGAGAAGCAGCGGCGACGGTACGGCGACGGGCGGTCCGTACTCGTTTCACGGCAGCGCGGCCGATCACACACCGCAGCGCCCACAGGCCGTGCCTGTGGTGGCGGGGGAGAACGGCGACGCGGCTTCCGATCAGGTCGGATACCGGGGGCCGACCGCGTGCGCGGCGGCGGGCATCACCTATCGGCAGCTCGACTACTGGGCCAGAACCGGCCTCGTCGAGCCCAGCGTGCGGCCCGCGTACGGGTCGGGGACGCAGCGTCTGTACAGCTTCCGGGACGTCGTCGTCCTGAAGGTCGTCAAGCGCTTCCTGGACACCGGGGTCTCCCTCCAGAACATCCGCACGGCGGTGCAGCATCTGCGGGAGCGGGGTTTCCGGGACCTGGAGCGGATGACGCTCATGAGCGACGGCGCGACGGTCTACGAGTGCACGTCGCCGGCCGAGGTGCACGACCTGCTCCAGGGCGGGCAGGGGATCTTCGGCATCGCGGTCGGCGTGGTCTGGCGGGACGTGGACGCCGCCCTGTCGCAGCTGCACGGGGAGCGCGTGGATACCGGCGAGACCCTGGTGCGGCCCAACCCGGCGGACGAGCTCGCGAGGCGGCGCAACCGGGCCGTGTGACGCCGTACGGCCGCGTTGTCAGTGGCGTAGGGCAGCATCGGAGCTGTGAGAACCGCGCCGACGATTCTGCATCTCGACATGGATGCCTTCTACGCCTCTGCCGAGCAGGCGGCGAAGCCGAGCCTGCGCGGGAAAGCGGTCGTCGTCGGCGGGCTCGGGCCGCGCGGGGTCGTCGCCACGGCGTCGTACGAGGCACGGAAGTTCGGGGTGCACTCGGCGATGCCGATGGGGCAGGCGCGGCGGCTCGCGCCGAACGCGGCCTATCTCGTGCCGAGGTTCCGGCTGTACCGGGAGATCAGCGAGCAGGTGATGGGGCTGCTGCGGGAGCTGTCGCCGCTGGTGGAGCCGCTCAGCCTGGACGAGGCGTTCGTCGATCTGGAGGCCGGTGAGACGGCCTGGGACGAGGTGTCCGCGCATGCCGTGGGGGTGCGGCTGCGGGCGGACATCCGGCGGGTGACCGGGCTGACCGGGTCCGTGGGGCTCGCCGCCTCCAAGATGCTCGCGAAGATCGGGTCCGAGGAGGCCAAGCCGGACGGGCTCGTGCTGATACGGCCGGGCACCGAGCGGGCGCTGCTCGGGCCGAAGTCGGTGCGGATCCTGCCGGGGGTCGGGCCCGCGACCGGGGATCATCTGCGGCGGGCCGGGATCGTCACCGTGGAGGAGATCGCCGAGGCGGGCGAGGACGAGCTGGTGCGGCTGCTCGGGAAGTCGCACGGGAGCCACCTGTACGCGATGGCGCTGGCGCACGACGACCGGCCCGTCGTCGCCGAGCGGGACTCCAAGTCGGTGTCGGTCGAGGACACGTACGACGTGGACATTCACGACCGGGTGCGGGTGCGCATGGAGGTACAGAGGCTCGCCGACCGGTGCGTGGAGCGGCTGCGGGCGGCCGAGAGATCGGGGCGGACCGTGGTGCTCAAGGTGCGGCGCTACGACTTCTCGACCCTGACGCGGTCCGAGACGCTGCGAGGGCCCACGGACGATCCGGCGGTCGTGCGGGAGGCGGCCGCGCGGTTGCTGGAGGGTGTCGACACGACCGGGGGTGTGCGGCTCCTCGGGGTCGGGGTGAGCGGGCTCGCCGACTTCACGCAGGAGGATCTGTTCGCGCAGGCGGCTGCCGCCGAGCGGGCCGCAGAGGTGGTCGAGGACACCGAGGCGGTGACGGACGAAGCCGTGGAGGAGGCGGTGCCGGCCGAGCCGGTCGCCGAGCGGCGCTGGATGGCCGGGCACGATGTGCGGCATGCCGAGTTCGGGCCCGGGTGGGTGCAGGGCAGCGGGCTCGGGCGGGTCACCGTGCGGTTCGAGACGCCGTATTCGCGGGAGCCGGGGCGGGTGCGGACGTTCCGGGTGGACGATCCGGAGCTGGAGCCGGCCGAGCCGCTGCCGCTGGTGGAGACGGGGGCGGGGTGAGCGGGGGCGTCAGGTCGGTTCGTCGTCCGTGCCGGCGACGCGGCCGAAGGAGACGTCCGGGGTCCGGGGGGCCGTGATGTCCAGGCCGTAGTGGTGGTAGAGCTGGAGTTCCTGCTCGGGGGAGAGGTGGCGGCCGACGCCGAAGTCGGGGGCGTCCCTGATCAGTGAGCGTTCGAAGGGGACGCGCAGGGTGCCGTCCACGAGCTCGCTCGGCTCCAGGGGGACGAAGGCGTCCCGGCTGAAGAGGCCGGTCCGTATGGCGGCCCACTCCGGAACGCCGGTGGCGTCGTCGAGGTAGACCTCGTCGATGGTGCCGATCTTGGTTCCGTTGCGGTCGAAGGCCTTGCGGCCGATCAGATTGCGCGGATCGACATCGGTCTGCACGGTGCCTCCAGCTGATCGCAACTCGTCTGTAAGCACTACGAAAGAGCACATTCAGGAAGGCGGCCACTCGAGGCTTGCGGTCAAGTAGCCGCTGGTAGGCTGGCAGACGGCTGCTGACCCCGTGCGGGAGAGTCCTCCGACAGTCGTCGGAGGCGCCGAAGGAGCAAATCCTCCCCGGAATCTCTCAGGCCCCTGTACCGCACGGACGAGGTCACTCTGGAAAGCAGGGCGGGGTGCGCGTTTCCCGCTCTCACCGACGGTGAAAGCCGGTGTGCCCTCGTGTTGGTGCGGGGTGGGCCGGTGAAGCTCTCAGGTTGAGATGACAGAGGGGGAGGCCGTCCGGGTACCCGCGCCGTGGTGCCCCTCGCAGGTCGCAATGACCAGGAGGCCTCCGTCATGACCGCCCACCGTATTCCGCTCTCCCAGCTGGAGCAGGGAATCCCCTTCGAGCAGCGCCATATCGGTCCGGATGATGCCGCACAGGCCAAGATGCTCGCGCAGGTCGGCTACGGCTCGCTCGACGAGCTGACGGCGGCCGCCGTGCCGGACGTGATCAAGAGCGCCGAGGCACTGAAGCTTCCGGGCGCCCGCACCGAGGCCGAGGTCCTGGCCGAGCTGCGGTCCCTCGCCGATCGCAACCAGGTGCTCGGGTCGATGATCGGCCTCGGCTACTACGGCACGTTCACGCCGCCCGTCATCCTGCGCAACGTGATGGAGAACCCGGCCTGGTACACGGCCTACACGCCGTACCAGCCGGAGATCTCGCAGGGCCGCCTGGAGGCGCTGCTGAACTTCCAGACGATGGTCGCCGAGCTGACCGGCCTGCCGACCTCCGGCGCCTCGCTGCTCGACGAGGGCACGGCCGCCGCCGAGGCGATGGCCCTGTCGCGGCGCATCGGCAAGGTGAAGGACGGTGTCTACGTCGTCGACGCCGACGCCCTGCCGCAGACCATCGCCGTCATCCAGACGCGTGCCGAGCCGACCGGCGTCGAGATCGTCGTCGCCGACCTGAGCGAGGGCATTCCCGCCGAGGTCGCCGAGCGCGGCGTCGTGGGCGTGCTCGTGCAGTACCCGGGCGCCTCGGGTGCGGTGCGGGACATCAAGCCCGTGATCGAGCAGGCGCACGAGATGGGCGCCATTGTCACCGTTGCCGCTGATCTTCTCGCTCTCACGTTGCTGACCTCGCCCGGCGAGCTGGGCGCGGACATCGCCGTCGGTACGACGCAGCGGTTCGGTGTGCCGATGGGCTTCGGTGGTCCGCACGCCGGTTACATGGCCGTACGCGAGAAGTTCGCGCGGTCGCTGCCGGGCCGGCTCGTGGGTGTCTCGGTCGACGCCGACGGCAACAAGGCGTACCGCCTGGCTCTCCAGACCCGCGAGCAGCACATCCGTCGCGAGAAGGCGACCAGCAACATCTGCACCGCGCAGGTGCTGCTCGCCGTCATGGCCGGCATGTACGCGGTGTACCACGGGCCCGAGGGCCTCAAGTCCATCGCCCGGCGCACCCACCGGTACGCCAACCTGCTCGCCGCCGGTCTGACCGCGGGCGGTGTCGAGGTGGTGCACGGGGAGTACTTCGACACCCTGACCGTGCGCGTGCCCGGCAAGGCCGCCGAGGTCGTGAGCGCAGCCCGCGAGGCCGGGGTCAACCTGCACCTGGTCGACGCCGACCTGGTCTCCGTCGCCTGCGACGAGACGACCACGCGGGCCCAACTGGGCGTCGTCTGGGACGCGTTCGGTGTCCAGGCCGACATCGAGGCGCTGGACGCCGAGGTCGCCGAGGCGCTGCCCGACGGGCTGCTGCGCACGGACGCGTACCTGACCCACCCGGTCTTCCACCAGTACCGCTCCGAGACGGCGATGCTGCGCTACCTGCGCCGTCTGGCCGACCGCGACTACGCGCTCGACCGCGGCATGATCCCGCTGGGCTCCTGCACGATGAAGCTCAACGCGACGACCGAGATGGAGCCGGTCACCTGGCCCGAGTTCGGTCAGCTGCACCCGTTCGCCCCTGCCGAGCAGGCGCAGGGCTACCTCACGCTCATCAACGAGCTCGAGGAGCGGCTCGCCGAGGTCACCGGCTACGACAAGGTGTCGCTCCAGCCCAACGCCGGGTCGCAGGGCGAGCTGGCCGGTCTGCTCGCGGTGCGCGGCTACCACCGGGCCAACGGCGACGAGCAGCGGACCGTGTGTCTGATCCCGTCGTCCGCGCACGGCACCAATGCCGCGAGTGCGGTCATGGCGGGGATGAAGGTCGTCGTCGTCAAGACCGCCGACGACGGCGAGATCGACGTCGAGGACCTGCGCGCCAAGATCGAGCAGTACGCCGACCAGCTGTCGGTGCTGATGATCACGTACCCGTCGACGCACGGTGTGTTCGAGGAGCACGTCGCCGACATCTGCGCCGCCGTGCACGACGCCGGCGGTCAGGTGTACGTCGACGGTGCCAACCTCAACGCCCTGGTGGGGCTGGCGAAGCCGGGTCACTTCGGCGGCGACGTCTCGCACCTGAACCTGCACAAGACGTTCTGCATCCCGCACGGCGGTGGCGGTCCCGGCGTCGGTCCGGTCGGTGTGCGCGAGCACCTGGCGCCGTACCTGCCCAACCACCCGCTCCAGCCGGCGGCCGGTCCGGAGACGGGTGTCGGTCCGATCTCCGCGGCCCCGTGGGGTTCCGCCGGCATCCTTCCGATCTCGTGGTCGTACGTACGTCTCATGGGCGGCGAGGGGCTGAAGCGGGCGACGCAGGTCGCCGTGCTCTCCGCCAACTACATCGCCAAGCGGCTCGAGCCGCACTTCCCGGTGCTGTACACCGGGCCCGGCGGGCTCGTCGCGCACGAGTGCATCATCGATCTGCGGCCGATCAGCAAGGCGACCGGGGTCAGCGTCGACGACATCGCCAAGCGGCTCATCGACTACGGGTTCCACGCGCCGACCATGTCGTTCCCGGTGGCGGGGACGCTGATGATCGAGCCGACCGAGAGCGAGGACATCGGGGAGCTCGACCGGTTCTGCGAGGCGATGATCGCCATTCGCGGGGAGATCGAGAAGGTCGCCGCGGGTGCGTGGCCGGCGGACGACAACCCGCTGCGTAACGCTCCGCACACGGCCGGGATGCTCGGCGGTGAGTGGGAGCACGCGTACAGCCGGGAAGAGGCCGTCTTCCCGGCGGGTGTTGCCGCGTCCGACAAGTACTGGCCGCCTGTGCGCCGTATCGACCAGGCCTTTGGCGACCGGAACCTGGTGTGCTCGTGCCCGCCCATGGACGCCTACGAGGGGTGATGGCCGGGGTGGCTGCGCGACCGTCGGTTGGGTGTGGCTGGTCGCGCAGTTCCCCGCACCCCTACGGGCGCGGTTACGCCGCCGTGACCACCGGGCTGAGCGGGCGGTGTGGCGCGATGATCGTGCCGTTGGGCAGCAGCTCGCCGGTGTCCTCGAAGAGCAGGACCCCGTTGCACAGGAGGCTCCAGCCCTGCTCCGGGTGATGAGCCACGGGAAGGGCGGCCTCCCTGTCAGCGGATTCGGCTGTCGGGCACGGCGGCTGGTGCTGGCACATGGATGGGTTCTTTCGCTGCGAAGTGATGTCGGTGATGGATGCGATGGCGTCTGTGCTGCGGCTCGGTGTGGTGTTCATGGCCGCCCCCCGTTTTCAGTCGGTCCGGAACCCAGTGTTGCCCTGTGGGCGTCAATCCGCAGGGATTTCGTAGCAGCGGTCCTCACAGGATGGAGACGCATCACCCGTGCGGACGGTTCAGCCCAACTGCACTGTCCCTTCGGGTGGTTCGGGGTGGCCTGACCGGGCTAGTCCGGACGGGCAGGGCTGTGCCCCGCGACCGGACGGCGGACGGTGCGGGGCACAGGTCTGGATCGCCCGGACCGGTCCGGGCCTCTTCTCCGGTCGCGGTCAGGCCAGCAGCGTGGCCCGGGCCGGCGTCAGCCGGTGCGTGAGGACCGGCAGCAACTCGGCCACGCGGTGCGGCCGGTGGGCGGCGATGCCGGGTGGCGCCGGGGCCAGCGGGACCAGGATGTCGTCGGCCGCGGGGTGGCCGCTCGCGGCGTCGGCGGTGATGTCGCCGTGCAGCCACAAGGTGAGCATGTACAGCTCGGGCACCGACAGCAGCCGGGGCTGGTAGGGCTTGGCGAGCGACTCCGCCTGGCGCAGCGCGCGCTCGGTGGACATGACGTAGGGGCCTTCGAAGAAGTGCGAGAAGGCCCAGCCGTCCGGGGTGAGCATCGTGTCGGCCGCGGCCACCGCGCGGTCCCCGCAGCGGATCAGGAAACGCCAGCCGGTGAGGCGGGCGCGCGAGGGGCCTGTGCTCTCGGTGATGTGGTCCAACACATGGACGGGCAAAGGGAGTTCGGGGCTTGCGGGACCCTGCGCGGTGCGCAGCGACGGGGTGCGTGCCTCGCGGACGGCGGTGGGGGAACCGAGGGCCGTGAGGACCGTGCGGAGGGCAGGCGCGGGAGCCGGAGGGACATGCAGCGGCATGGTGGGTCGCCTCTCTCATTCGACAGGCACGTGGTACGAGGGCGGTGCGGGACGAGCGGACGGCGCTGTCAGCTGCGCGAAGCACATGGGGTACGCGGGCCAGAGGGGGCGGGGGGCCTCGGCCGCGGGCGCCAACTCTCTGTCTCGTCCGCGGAGTTTATACGACGCCTGTTCACAGGGTGTTTCGTCTAGCAGCTTCCCACGTATCGGCAAGGTGCTATTCGGACGCGGTTCGCGTGACGGTATGTGGGTATTCTGCGGATTTCCTGTGGGCGGCGCGTCCGTGACCTCGTCTTTTTTCGATCGAGCGGTCGGCCGATACTTGTCGGCGTTTTTCACCAGGTGTGTATGCCGTGAATCTGCGGGCTGCCGCATGCCTAAGGAATGTGCCGCCGGGTAACTGCCTTGAGCGTACTGCTCCGTCGGCCCGCGCGGGGCGTTATCGATCACATTGCCTGGGCATCATCCACCGTGACATGCGGCCGGATCGGCGGGCTGCCCGTGCGAGGAGGGACGCTTCCATGGGGGAGAAGGTCGTTGCGGGCGCGTGGGACCTGGCCGACCGGCGGCGCTACCGGGAGAAGCTGAAGGAGTGTCTGACGGGGTTGGAGCGCCTGTTGCACGAGAAGCGCTTCGACCGGCCCAAGAATCTCATGGGTCTGGAGATCGAGCTGAATCTCGCCGGGCCCGACGGGATGCCGAGAATGATGAATGCCGAAGTTCTCGAGCGCATCGCGAGCCGGGATTTCCAGACGGAACTCGCGATGTTCAATCTCGAAGTGAACATTGCCCCGCACCGGCTCGGCGGCCGTGTTCTCGACCAGCTCGCCGAGGAGCTGCGCACCGGGCTCGGTTATGCGCACCGGAAGGCCAATGAGGTCGATGCGGGAATCGTGATGATCGGCATTCTGCCGACGCTCGGCAAGGACGATCTCGTCTCCGCGAACCTGTCGGCCGTCGACCGGTACACGCTGCTCAACGATCAGATCGTCGCCGCGCGCGGTGAGGACTTCCTGCTCGACATCGACGGGGTGGAGCGGCTGACCTGCACGTCCTCGTCGATCGCGCCCGAAGCGGCGTGCACGTCCGTGCAGTTGCATCTTCAGGTGACACCCGGCCGGTTCGCCGACGTGTGGAACGCGGCGCAGGCGGTGGCCGCGGTGCAGATAGCGCTGGGTGCCAACGCGCCGTTCCTGTTCGGGCACGAGCTGTGGCGCGAGTCGCGGCCGCCGCTGTTCCAGCAGTCCACGGACACCCGGCCGCCCGAGTTGCAGGTGCAGGGCGTGCGGCCGCGGACCTGGTTCGGGGAGCGCTGGATCGAGTCGGCGTACGACCTCTTCGAGGAGAATCTGCGGTACTTCCCGCCGCTGCTGCCGATCCTCGACGAGGAGCGGCCGCTCGACGTGCTCGACGCGGGCGGCATCCCCAGCCTCGCCGAACTCGTGCTGCACAACGGCACCGTGTACCGCTGGAACCGGCCCGTCTACGGCATCGCCGACGGCGTCCCGCACCTGCGCGTGGAGAACCGTGTGCTGCCCGCAGGCCCCACCGTCACCGACGTCATCGCCAATGTCGCCTTCTACTACGGACTCGTACGGGCGCTCGCGGAGGACGCGCGGCCCGTGTGGTCGCGGCTGTCGTTCGACGCGGCCGCCCGCAACTTCGACGCCGCCTGCCGGTACGGGATCGACGCGCGCCTGGAGTGGCCGCGGCGCGGCCGGTTCGGCGGGACCGAACAGGTGCAGGCCGTCGCCCTCGTACGGGACGAGTTGCTGCCGCTCGCGGCGGCGGGCCTGGACGCCTGGGGCGTCGAACCCGCCGACCGCGATCTGTACCTGGGGGTCATCGAGGAGCGGTGCCGACTGCGCACCAACGGCGCGGCATGGCAGTCGGCGACGTTCCACCGCGCCCTGGACAGCGGCCTGGCGCGTGACGCGGCGCTCGCGGCGACCACCCGCAGGTACTGCGAGCTGATGCACGTCGGCGAGCCCGTGCACACCTGGCCGGTGGGGCTGCCGGAACCCGCGGTACCGCTGGGCTGAGCCGGATCAGCTGGTCTTGGCGCCGGCCTCGATGATCGCCTTGAGGATCACCTTCTGGATGTCGGCGGGGTCGCTGACCTGGTGGCCCGAGCCGCCGGTGGCCTCGGCGATCTGCTCGATCTCGTCCTTGTCGGTGTCGGGGCCGACGGCGATCGCGATGAGCGGCACCGGGTGCTCCGTGTCGGAGAGGTCCTCGAGCTGGGAGATGAGGCTGGAGCGGGAGATCGATCCGGGGTCTTCGTTGACACCGTCGGTGACGACCACGACCGCGTTGAACTTGCCGTCCTTGTACGACGCCGTGGCCTCCTTGTAGGCGGCGAGGGTCGTGTCGTACAGGCCCGTCGCACCGCCCGGCACCGGCTGGAGTCCGGTGAACGCGGCGGAGAGGCGGTCGCGCACGGTGCCGGAGCCCTTGCGGTCGCCGAGGCGCTGGGTCGGCACGAGCTTCTTGTAGTCGCGCTCGCCGTCGAGGTGCGTCGAGAACTCCCACAGGCCGATCTCGTCCTCGGGGGTGAACGTCGACAGGGCCGCCAGCATCGAGGCCTTGGTGACGTCCATCCGGGACTCACCGCTCGGCACCGGGTTCGACATGGAGGCCGAGGCGTCGACGACGGTGGTGATCCGGGCGCTCTGCACCGTGATCGTCCACATGCCGAGGGTCTCCTCGACCTGTTCGTCGGTGGCCGGCTCGGACGTGGGTTCCGCGTACGGCTGCGGGGTGCGGCCGCCCGCCTGCGCGGCGACCGCCTCGGGGGAGGCGCCGCCGTCGGTGCGGAAGCCGTGCTTCTCCAGGATCGAGCGGCCCTCGGGTGCGGAGAGCAGCGTCATGAAGCGGACGGCCGCGCGACTCTCGTCGGTGGTCAGGCCGGACTCGTCGACCAGGGTGAAGGGGTAGTCGAGGGCGGGGGAGCCGTCCTTGGGGTAGAAGAGGTCGAGCGCGCCCGCGTCGCCGACGTCGGCGTTGTGCGTGAACGCTGCTTGTTCGGAGAGGATCAGCGCCTCGTTGCGCCGGGGGTTGCCCTCCTCGGTGCCCGACGTGTCGCGGGCCACCGTGTCCATCAACTGGCTGTCGCTGTCGGACATCCGCTGCGACAGGACCTTCGCGAGGGCGGCGGCCTGGGTGCCGTCCTTGTCGCCCGACTTCTGCGCGGCCGAGGCCAGTTTGGTGAGGGCGAGCAGACCGGTGGCGCTGCGGGCCGGATCGGCGGCGCCCAGGCGCAGTTGGTCCGCCTGGAGCGCCGCGCCGGTCAACTGCGTCCAGCCGTACGTCTTGTCGGGCCAGCCGAAGGACTTGGCGGCCGACGGGACCATGCCGACGCCGATCGGTGACGAGGCGACGTTCCCGGCCGCCGTGACCTCGGCGGCCTTGGCGTTCTGGCCGACCCGCTGGAGCCACACGCTGGAATCCGGCACCCACGCCTGGAAGCCGGGGTCGCCCTCGGTCGTGCGCAGGGTGTCGGCGACCTTGTACGCGTCGCGCGCGGTGACGGTCACGTCGAGGCAGTTGCCGTCCGAGGTGATCTGGTCGCGGCGGGCCTGGGCGGCGGCGTCGCGCAGCGCGGGCGCGATGTCGGGCGAGGCGACGACGTCGAGCTCGACCTCGTCCTCGCAGGTTCCGCCGAGGTCGAGCAGGTCGCTGCGCACCGCGAAGGCCGTGCCGGCCGCGACGGCGAGGACGAGGGCCGTCGCGACGGCCACGACACGCCCCCGGGACCGGGGACGGGGGCCGCCCGGGGGCGCTCCGTACTCGTCGGGCATGCTGCTGTGACGTCCCATGGCGGTGGTGCCCTCCCTGAGCCATAAAGGCAGTTGCGATATAAGCGGTGGAGCAACGGAGGGAGAGCGGTGCGCCGGACTGCGGCGCGCCGTCCCCCTCGGCCTGTCGCGCGCGATCTTCGTACCTGCATTCGAGACCCTAGCGGGGCGGCGTGAGGGATGAGACGGGATTACTGAACTGGAGTCAGGTGTGCAGGTGGAGGCGGGGTCGGTGGCTGGTTCTTATCCCCATGAGCGGCTCTCACGACGATTTCTGCGGGACGAGACACTGCTCGTGCTGGGGCTCTCGCTCGGTGCGAGCGGGGTCCATGCGCTGATCAAGTTTGTTGGATCGGTCACAGAGCCGGGTGGTCTGAAGGATCAGGCGGCGACTCTCAACGCCTCGGCGGCGCCGGGGCGGCCCTGGCTTGATCTCGCGTTGCAGCTGTTCTGGATCGCGAGCGCGCTCGTGCCCGTCGCGCTCGTCGCGCACCTGATGCTGCGGGAGGGAGAGAGCCTGCGCACGATCGGCTTCGACCGGACGCGGCCGTGGTTCGACGGGGCGCGCGGCGCCGTGATCGCGGCCGTCATCGGCAGTACGGGGATCGCGTTCTACCTGGCGGCCCGCGGCCTCGGCTTCAACCTCACGGTGGTGCCGGAGGCGCTGCCCGACGTGTGGTGGAAGTTCCCCGTGCTGATCCTGTCGGCCGTGCAGAACGCCGTACTCGAAGAGGTCATCGTCGTCGGGTATCTGCTGCGCAGGCTGGGGCAGTTGGGGTGGACGCCGGGGTCCGCGCTCGTCGCGTCGTCCGTGCTGCGCGGCTCGTACCACCTGTACCAGGGGATCGGCGGGTTCTTCGGGAACCTCGCGATGGGCGTCGTCTTCGTCTGGCTGTACCGGCGGTGGGGACGGGTCGGGCCACTCGTGGTGGCCCATTCCCTCTTGGACATCGGCGCGTTCGTCGGATACGCGCTGCTCGCCGGCAAGGTGGACTGGCTGCCCACCGCGTAGCGGGTGTTACGCGGTCAGTTCGCCCTCGATGACCGTGACCGCGCTGCCGGTGAGCAGGGTGCGTGCGCCGCGCAGTCCTACGCGGACCAGGCCGGTGCGGGCCGACGCCTGCAGGCCGGTGAGGTCGCTGCGGCCCAGGCGCTCGGCCCAGAAGGGGGCCAGGGCGGTGTGTGCGCTGCCGGTGACCGGGTCCTCGTCGATGCCGACGCGCGGGAAGAAGCAGCGGGAGACGAAGTCGTGGTCCGCGGCCGGGTCGTCGGCCGGGGCCGTGGCGATGATGCCGCGTTCGAAGCGCGCGGCCAGCGTCTTCAGGTCCGGGGCGAGGGCACGCACCGTCTTCTCGTCGGGCAGTTCGACGAGCAGGTCACCGACCGAGCGGCCGGTGTCGTACGCGGACAGCGGCCGGGCGCCGAGCACGTCGGCGAGGCCGGCCGGCACCGGCTCCTCGGTCAGCGGGGCCGTGGGGAAGTCGAGGGTGATCGAGCCGTCCTCGTTCGGGGTGGCCACGAGGACGCCGCTGCGGGTGGCGAACCGGACGGGGCCCGTCGTCGTCCCCGTGGAGTGCAGGACGTGGGCGGTGGCGAGGGTCGCGTGACCGCACATGTCGACCTCCGTGGCGGGCGTGAACCAGCGCAGCGCCCAGTCGGCGTCGCCGCCCTCGGGCAGCGGGTGCGCGAAGGCGGTCTCGGCGTGGTTGACCTCCACGGCGACCTTGTGCAGCCAGGCGTCGTCGGGGAACGCCGGCGGGGCGTCGAAGAGCAGGACGCCGGCGGGGTTCCCGGCGAAGGGGCGGTCGCTGAAGGCGTCGACGATACGTATGCGCATGTCGGGGACGGTAGTGGAGACGTAGGCTCCGCGCATGACCGTACAGGTGGAGATCGTCGAAGAAGCGACCCCTGAACTCGTCGCCGCCTTCAACAGGTTGCTGCCGCAGTTGTCCTCGTCGGCGTCGCCGCTCGATCACGCGGCCGTGGCACGGCTGGTGACGGGTGAGGCCCAGACGGTGCTTGTCGCCCGTACGTCCGACGGGATCGTCGGAACGCTGACGCTGGTGCTGCTGCCCCTGGCGTCGGGGACGCGCGGCCGCGTCGAGGACGTGGTCGTCGACGCGGCCGCGCGCGGCCAGGGTGTCGCCCGGTTGCTCACCGAGGAGGCGCTGCGGGTCGCGCGGGAGGCGGGGGCCCGCACGGTGGACCTCACGTCGCGTCCTGACCGGGTCGCGGCGAACCGGCTCTACGAGCGTCTCGGGTTCCGGACCAGGAAGTCCACCGTCTACCGCGTCGCGTTCGAGGGGTAGCCGGGAGCGGGGTGTCTCCGCTCCCGGCCACCCCTCTTCCGCTCAGGCCTGGCGGACCGGCTCGGCCGCGCCCTGGGGGGTCTCGGCCGGGGTGCTCTTCGCGGCCCGGACGAGCTTGGTGTGGCGGCCGTCGTCGATGCGCAGGCCCGTGAGGGCGGTGACGGTGACGAGTGCGAAGGCCACGGCGCCGACCACGAACGCGGTGGTGTACTGCGCCTCTTCGGGGAGGGCGGGGACACCGGAGGGCAGGCCCTTGATCAGGTTCGCCGTGAGCAGCGAGGTGATGACGGCGCTGCCGATGGAGCTGCCGACCGAGCGGGCGATGGAGTTGATGCCGTTGGCGATGCCGCTCTGGTGCACCGGCACACCGGCCACGATGAACGCGGGCAGCGAGGCCAGGCCGAAGCTGACGGCGATGCCCGTGAGCATGCCGGCGGCGATGATCGACCCGGTGTTCCCGTGCTGCAGCGCCAGCCATACGTAGCCGAGGACGCCGAAGACGCCGCCGGCCGCGAGCGTGATCCGGCCGCCGACGCGGCGGACCAGGACACCGGCGATCTGCGCGCCCACGAGGGAGGCGGCCGTGGAGGGCAGCAGGTAGGTGACGGCCGCGGACAGGACGGAGGCGGTGAAGCCGTAGCCGGCCAGCGCGGTCGGCGTCTGCACCAGGTACGAGGTGGCGATGAACTGGGTGAACATGCCGAAGCCCAGGAGCAGTCCGGCGATGTTCGTGAACAGCACGGGCCGCAGCACGAACATCTTCATGTCGACGAGCGGTTCGCGGACCCGGCGTTCGACGACCACCCAGACGCCCGCCATGACGACGGCCGCCGCGAAGAGCGTGATCGTACGAGTGGATCCCCAACCCCACGTGTTGCCCTGGGAGATGGGCAGCAGGAACAGGACGAGCGTGGCCGCGAGCGCGCCCGCGCCGAGCCAGTCCGTACGACCGCCGTGCGGCTTCGGCGAGGGCGGTACGACGACGGCCGCGACCGCGAGGGCGAGCGCGGACAGCACGGTGGCCAGCCAGAAGACGTGGTGGTAGTCGGGGTTGTCGCCCTGGGTGAGCAGCCCCGCGCCGACGAGGGCGAGCCCGCTGCCGACGGCGAGGGTGCCGCTGACCAGGCCCATCGCGCCGGGCAGCCGGTGCGGCGGGAGTTCGTCGCGCAGCACGGACAGCGCGAGCGGGAAGATCGCGGTGGCGGCGCCCTGCATCGCGCGGGCGGTGAGCAGCAGCGGCAGGGAGTCGGTGGTCGCGGCGAGCACCGAGCCGACGACCGTCAGGGCGAGCACGCCGAGCAGCACGGGCCGCTTGCCGCGCTGGTCGCCGAGCCGTCCGAGCAGCGGGGTGAACACGGCGGCGGAAAGCAGGGTCGCCGTGGTGAGCCAACTGGCCGACGAGGTGGTGATGTCGAGGTCCTGCTCGATGATGGCGAGGATCGGGACCACGAGGGTCTGCATCATCGATACGACCATCGCGGCGAGGCCCAGGGCCAGGACGAGGCCGGTGCCCGCACGCCGGGACCCGGATCTTTCGGGGGCGGCGTGCCGGGGGTGGGGAGGCATGGGTGTGCTCTTTCGGATCTGTGGGGGAGTTGGGGAGTGGGGTGCGGTTCAGCTCAGCGGGACGTCGAGACGGGCCCGGCGGTGGCTGAACGCGGCGATGGAGTGCGGGCCGTGGTAGGCGCCCGTCCCGGACTCGCCGACTCCGCCGAACGGCAGGTCGGGGACCCGGAGATGGGCCATCGGCAGGCCGAGCCCGAGACCGCCGGACGATGTCTCGGCCGCGAGGCGCCGCCGCGTCGTCTCGTTCTCGGTGAAGCCGTACAGGGCGAGGGGCTTGTCGCGGTCGTTGATGAAGGCGATGGCCTCGTCCAGGCCGGCGACCTCGACGATCGGCAGCACGGGGCCGAAGATCTCCTCCCGCATGACCGGGGTGTCGCCCTTCACGGCGGCGAGCACCGTGGGGGCGATGTACAGGTCGTCGCGGTCGGTGCGCCCGCCGACGGCCACCTCGCCGGAGTCGAGCAGCGCGGCGACCCGGTCGAAGTGCCGCTGGTTGACGAGACGCCCGTACGCGTCGGAGGACTGCGGGTCGGCGCCGAAGAGCCGCTCGACGGATGCGGCGAGAGCGACCTGGAGGGCGGCCGACGTCGCGGGGTCGGTCAGGACGTAGTCGGGGGCGACGCACGTCTGGCCCGCGTTGCGGAACTTGGCGTCGGCCAGGCGGTCGGCCACCATGGACACATCGGTGTCGCGGTCGACGAACACCGGTGATTTGCCGCCGAGTTCGAGGGTGACCGGCGTGAGGTGCTCGGCGGCGGCCCGCATCACGATGCGGCCCACGGTGCCGTTGCCGGTGTAGAAGATGTGGTCGAAGCGGTGCGTGAGCAGCTCCGTGGTCTCGGGAACGCCGCCCTCGACGACGGCGACCGCCCCGGGGTCCAGGTACCGCGGGACCAGACGGGCCATCAACGCGGAGGTGGCCGGGGCGAGTTCGCTCGGCTTGAGCAGGACGGTGTTGCCCGCGGCGAGCGCCCCCGCGACGGGCACGAGGGAGAGCTGGACCGGGTAGTTCCACGGGGCGATGACGAGGACGGTGCCCAGCGGCTCGTACTGCGTGCCGGCGGTGGTGCCGTCCGGCAGGCCCGCGAGAGATTCGGCTGTGAGGGGCTGCGGGGCGAGCCACGTGTCGAGGTGAGCGAGGGTGTGGTCGATCTCCAGGACCGGGAGGTCCACCTCGGCCCCGTACGACTCGGGGCGCGGCTTGTGCAGATCGGCGTGGAGCGCGTCCGCGATGGCCTCCCGGTTCTCGGTGAACAGGGCGCGCAGCGCGGTCAGTTGGGCCTTGCGCCAGGCCAGGGGGCGGGTGCGGCCCGAACGGAACGTGTCGCGCAGGACGTCGACGACGGCGGAGATGTCGGTCATGGAGATCAGTCCTTCGGGAGACGGACGAGCATCTTGCCCGTGTTGGCGCCGCGCATCATGGCCCCGAACGCCTCGAAGGCGTGGTCGATGCCGTCCACGACGGTCTCGTCGGCGACGAGGGACCCGTCGGCGAGCCAGCCGCCGGCCTGCCGCGCGAACTCGGGCATCAGGTGGAAGTGGTCGCTGACGTTCATGCCGCGCAGGTTGACGCGCTTGCCGATGGCGAGCGGCAGGTGCGGCGGCCCGGCGGGCAGCTCGGTGGCGTTGTACATGGAGATGGCGCCGACCATCGCGACGCGTCCGCGCAGGTTCATGACCTGGAGCGCGGCGTCGAGGTGGTCGCCGCCGACGTTGTCGAGGTAGACGTCGACGCCGTTCGGCGCGGCCGCGGCCAACTGCCCGGCGATGTCTCCGGCGCGGTAGTCGAGCCCGGTGTCGAAGCCGTACTCCTCGGTGAGCCGCTTGACCTTGTCGGGGCCGCCGGCCGAGCCGATGACCTGCGAGGCGCCCAGCTTGCGGGCCAGCTGTCCGGCGACCGAGCCGACGGCGCCCGCGGCGCCGGAGATGAAGACGACGTCGCCCTCCTCGACCGGGGCGACCTCCTTGAGGGACGCCCACGCGGTCAGCCCGGTGGTGCCGAGAACACCCAAGTAGGCCTGGGCGGGCGCCAGGTGCGTGTCGACGACCTGGACCTGGTCGGCGCTGAGGAGCGCGTACTCGCGCCAGCCGAGGAAGTGCGTGACGGTCGCGCCGACCGGGACATCGGCGGTCTGCGAGGCGACGACCGTGCCGACGGCGGTGCCGGTCATCGGCTCGTTCAGGCCGAAGGGCGGCAGGTAGGACTCGCGGTCGTCCATGCGTCCGCGCATGTACGGGTCGACGGAGAGGAAGTCGTTGCGGACGACGACCTGCCCCGGGCCCGGGTCCGCCAGGGTGGTGGTGACGAGGGCGACGTCGGAGACGGTGGGCTCGCCGACGGGGCGGGCCACGAGGTGCCATTCACGGCTGGAAAAAGACATGGTGATCCTCTGAAAGGTGCAGCAGGGGTGAAAAGGGGAGGTCAGCGCGGGGGCGCGCCGATCAGACCGGTCACGAGGGCGTCCGACGCCGGGGGCAGCAGCTCCCGGGCGTCCTTCGTGCGCTCCAGGCCCATGACGAGCGCGATGCAGATGTCCGCGGCTCGCGCGGGTCCGAGTCCGGCGACGGTGCCGGATTCGGTGAACAGGCCGGTGAGCAGGGTGCGCAGCTCGGCGACGAAGGACGTGCAGATGTCGCTGAGCAGACGGACCTTCTCGTCGAGGAGCTCGGCGGTGTGCGGGGAGTCCCCGGACAGGTCGAGTACGAGGTCGAGTTTGGCGGTGAGCACCCCGCGGACCCGGTCGGCGTGGGGCAGAGCGGTGTCGGCCGCCGCCCTGCGGGCCCGGACGAGCGCCTGCTCGTACAGCCGCTCGGCGAGCCGCCGGACCGCGTCGTCCTTGTTGCGCACGTACTGGTAGACCGCGGACCGGGACACGCCCATGGCGCCGGCGATGTCGTCCATCGTGGTGCGCCGTACGCCGTACCTGGTCAGGCAGTCGTACGTCGCGTCGAGGACCTCGTCGAGCCGGTCGGTTCCCATGGCGGTCAGGCCAGCTTCTTGAGCAGTTCGGCGGCGAGCGGCGCGGACGAGGCGGGGTTCTGGCCGGTGACGAGGTTGCCGTCGACGACGACGTGGGGCAGCCACGGCTCGGCGGCCTCGACGTGCACACCGGCCTCGACGAGGCGGGTCTCCAGGAGCCACTTCGCCCGGTCGGCGAACCCGCCCTGGACCTCCTCCTCGTTGGTGAACGCGGCCACGTCGCGGCCGGCGAACGCGTTCGTGCCGTCGCTCCTGGTGGCGGCGAGCAGTGCGGCCGGCCCGTGGCAGACCACGCCGAGCGGCTTGCCGCTGTCCAGGGCCAGGGTGAGGAGCCTGCCGGAATCGGCGTCGACGGCGAGGTCCTCCATCGGGCCGTGGCCGCCGGGGTAGAAGACCGCCGCGTAGTCGTCGAGCCGCACGTCCGCCAGGCGGATCGGCGACCGGAGTTCGGTGAACGCGGCGAGAGCGGCCGTGACCTGGTCGGCGCCCTCCTGGCCGCCGTTGACCTCGGGCGCGAGGCTGCCCCGGTCGACGGTGGGGACGACGCCGCCCGGGGTGGCGACGACGATCTCGTGACCGGCGGCCTTGAACGCCTCGTAGGGGGCGACGGCCTCCTCGGCCCAGAAGCCGGTGGGGTGCCGCGTGCCGTCGGCCAGCGTCCAGTGGTCGGCGCCGGTCAGTACGAAAAGGATCTTCGACATGAGTGTTCTTCTCTGAGGTTCTGAGGGGGAGGCCGGTCGACACGGTGGGCAGGGTCGGCACGGCTGACGTTCTGCGTCCGAAGTGTCAGTTCGGCGATGTCCTCGAACGTAGGCCTCGCGTCCGGCGGTGACCAATGACAGGTCCAATACCTGCCATAGGAAACCTCATGGATCCGGCGGAATAGGGCCATAGGCCGCCGAAGGCGGGTATGGGGGGAGTCTTCTAGGCTCCGGAGTGTGATCCAGAGCAACTCCGGCGGCCCGGCCGAGGCCCCGCCCTCGGCCCCGCCCGACCTCAACCTCCTGCGCACCTTCCTCGCCGTCTACCGCTTCGGGTCCTTCACCGCGGCGGCGCAGGCGCTGGGGCTGTCGCAGCCCACGGTCACCCTGCAGATCCGCAACCTGGAGCGGCAGACCCGGCGCGAGCTGTTCGAGCGACTGCCCCGGGGTGTCGCCCCGACGGCGGTCGCCGACGAGCTGGCCGCCCGTATCGCCGCGCCCTTCGACGCGCTCGCCGTGGCGGCGGGACATGGCTCGGGCGAGGGGGCGCGCGCCGAACCCGTGCACCTGGCGGGGCCCGCCGAGCTGCTGTCCGCCTTCGTGCTCCCGGCCCTCGCACCGCTCGTCGCCGAGGGGGTGCGGCTGCGGGTGACCCTCGGCCTGACCGAGCCGCTCCTGGACGAGCTGCGTGCCGGACGCCACGACCTGGTCGTCTCCACGACGCGGCCCCGCGGGCGATCCCTGGACTGGGTGCTGTTCGCGGACGAGGAGTTCGTCCTGGTCGCCGCTCCGGTGTGGGCCGACCGGATCGCGGAGCCGCTGGCCGCGCAGGGCCCCGGCGTTCTGCACACCGTGCCGCTCGTCGCGTACGCGGAGGACCTGCCCATGGTCCGTCGCTACTGGCGGCACGTCTTCGGCGAGCGCCTGACCGGGCGTGCCGCCGTCACCGTGCCCGACCTGCGGGCCGTGAAGTCCACGGTCGTCGCGGGCGCCGGATTCGGCGTGCTGCCGCGCTACCTGTGCGAGGCGGAACTGGCCTCGGGCGCGCTGGTCCTCCTCGACGACCCCGAGGACCCGCCGATCAACACCGGCTACCTCGTGCAGCGTCCGGGCGTCTCCACGAACCCCGACGTCGAGCGCGTACGCGACCATCTCGCGGCGGCGGCCCGGGCCTCCTGCTGACGCGGCTTTCCTCAGCCGTCCAGAGGCCGAACCAGCCGTACGGCCGCGGGTGCCGGGTCTCGGCTCCGCGTGGCAGTGGTCGGGCAAGGGGTTGTCATGCGAACAGTTCCGATATATCGTTGAGGCATCGCGATCGGTTGATGATCGCGTTCAACGATATGAGTGATCCGGATTCAGGTCCGGATCGCCGTGAACAGTCAGGAAAGGACTGATTCTCATGCGTACCCATGGATACGAACACGGACATGGACATCACGGCCACCACGGGCCGCACGCGGAAGGCCGCGGCGGCTTCGAGGGCCGGCGCGCGTTCGGGCCCTTCGGGCCCGGCGGGTTCGGTCCCGGCGGCGGCCCCGGCCCCTGGGGCGGGCGCGGGCGCGGTGGCGGCGGGCCTCGTGGACGGGCGCGGCGCGGTGACGTGCGGGCCTCGATCCTGGCCCTGCTCAAGGACCGCTCGATGCACGGCTATGAAATGATCCAGGAGATCGCCGAGCGCAGCGGCGGCGCGTGGAAGCCGAGCCCCGGCTCGGTCTACCCGACGCTCCAGCTGCTGGAGGACGAGGGCCTGATCGTCAGCGCCAGCGAGGCCGGCAAGAAGCTCTTCTCGCTCACCGACGCCGGTCGCACCGCCGCCGACGAGGGGCCCGACGCCCCGTGGGAGGAGGCCGGTCGCGGCGTCGACTGGGAGGCCATGAACGAGATCCGGCAGGCCGGCTTCGGTCTGATGGAGGCGTTCGGGCAGGTCTGGAAGACCGGGAGCAAGGAGCAGCGCGACAAGGCGCTGTCCGTCATCACCGACGCGCGCAAGAAGCTGTACCTGATCCTCGCCGACGAGGACTGAGCCCCATGCGGGCTCAGCCGGACGGCAGAGCGAACAGAACGAAGAAGAGGCGTCCCGTGCGCGATGTGCGGGGCGCCTCTTCGTGTGCGTACGGGGTCAGGTTCGTGCGCGTACGGGGTCAGGCGGTCAGGCCGGCCAGTTTGCGCAGCGACTCGTTGAGCGCCGCGGTCGCCGAGTCCTTCAGCTTGCCCGCCATGAGCGAGACCGCGGCGCCGGTGAACTCGCCGTCGATGCGGACCGTCGTGGCGTCGCCGTCCGGGGTGAGGGTGTAGCGGGTGCCGACGTTCACGCCCATCGGGCCCTTGCCCCTGATCGCGAGGGTGCGGGCCGCTTCCAGGTCCTCGACGGTCCAGGTGACCTCGGCCGGGAAGCCCATCAGCTTCATGTTCTCCTCGAACTGCCCGCCGACCTCGAGGGAGGCCGGGGCGCCCTTGGGGAAGTTCGTGTGGGTGGCGTTCCACTCCCCGTACCGGGAGAAGTCGGTGAGCGTCGCCCAGACCTTCTCGGTGGGCGCGTCGATGCGTGCTTCCGCGCTGACTTCGGCCATGCGGCCACCCCTTTGTGTCGAGAACTGCGTCGAGAGCCCGGTGTCGCGGTGTCGCGGTGTCACGGTGTCGCTTCGTCGCGGAACGTAGCCGTAAGGGCTCGAACATTCAATACTGATGAACCGTCAGGAATGGTCGCGGCCGCGGCGCTCAGCCCACGCGTTCGATCTCCGCGGCGTCGAAGAGGTCGTACGCGCGCGGGTACGGCCCCTCGTCGTGGCAGTGCCAGGCCTCCCAGAACAGGTCGGCGAGCAACGCGTCGTCCGGGGCGTACACGCGGTACACGTAACACCGGCCGTCGATCGCGGGCAGGGCCACGAGCCAGCACCTGCTCTCCATGACTGTGACGGACGAGCGGCGCGGGGGTCGTGGTTGCGCTCGGGGCGCGGGGCAAGGCGGTGCGCGCCCCTCGGGGACGAACGGCGCGATCTCATCCGTAAGGAGGAGGAGGCGATCGTCCGTGCCCACCTTGTGTCGGACGCGAAGATGGTTCCCCGCGGGGATGTTCGTGTGGATCCGGCCTGATGGGGTGGGGTACGTGCAAAGCCCTACCCCGTCGGACGCATCCGCGCACGGCCGTACCCGCGAAGAAGAGCCGCTCGACGTGCCGCTCACCGACGAGCTGGCGGCGGTGGTCGCGGGGGCCCGGCGCCGGGCGGTGCGGGACGGGGACCGGCAGATCGACACCGCGCACCTGCTGCACTCCCTCCTGGAGACCGATCCCGAGGTGCGCGACGCCTTCGCCGACGGCGGGCAGGTCGCCAAGCTCCTCGGCTATCTCGTGCAGCGCAGCATCGGCTACGGGCTCCAGTGGCAGGGTGCCGTCGAGGACTCCGGCGCCGTGCCGGTCGTCGGGGGCGCCCCGGGCTGGTCGCCCGTCGCGGCCGCCGCGATGGAGGCGGGCGCCGAGCGCGCCGTGCTCCGGGGCGACGGCCGGGCCCGTGGCGTGGACGTGCTGGCGGCGCTCGCGGACGACGGAGAGTCCCGGGCCGTCGAGGTGCTCGGCCGGGCCGGGGTCGATGTGGGGCAATTGCGACAGCGGCTCCACTGACCCTGCCAGGGGCTCGGTTCCATCTGATGAGACAGGGGTCATCGGGGGTGACGCTCCTGACCGGTCCTGTCATGATGTGCCGGTGCAGGGGTCAAAGGGGTCTCAGGGACATCAGGAAACCGGCGGTCGCGGCTTCGGGCTCGGGCTCGCCCTGGTCTCCGCGCTCGCCTTCGGCGGTTCGGGGGTGGCCGCGAAACCGCTGATCGAAGCGGGGCTCGACTCCCTCTACGTGGTGTGGCTGCGGGTCGCGGGCGCCGCGCTCGTGATGCTGCCCGTCGCCTGGCGGCACCGGGCTCTGGTGCGCAGCCGGCCGCTGCTGCTCGCCGGATTCGGACTGCTCGCCGTCGCCGGCGTCCAGGCTTGCTACTTCGCGGCGATCTCGCGTATCCCGGTCGGCGTCGCCCTGCTCATCGAGTACCTGGCGCCCGCGCTCGTCCTCGGCTGGGTCCGGTTCGTGCAGCGCAAGCCGGTGACGCGGGCCGCCGCGCTCGGTGTCGTCCTCGCGGTCGGCGGTCTCGCCTGCGTCGTCGAGGTCTGGTCCGGGCTGAGCTTCGACGCGCTCGGACTGCTGCTCGCGCTCGGCGCCGCCTGCTGCCAGGTCGGCTACTTCGTCCTGTCCGACCAGGGCAGCGACGCGGGGTCCTCCGGGGGCGAGGTGCCGGACCCGCTCGGCGTCATCGCGTACGGGCTGCTCATCGGCGCCGTCGTGCTCACCGTCATCGCGCGGCCCTGGGGCATGGACTGGTCGGTGCTCGCGGGCAGCGCCTCCATGAACGGGACGTCGGTGCCGGCCTGGCTGCTGCTGTGCTGGATCGTGCTGCTCGCCACGGTCGTCGCCTACATCACCGGAGTGGTGTCGGTGCGGAAGCTGTCGCCGCAGGTGGCCGGGGTCGTGGCCTGCCTGGAGGCGGTCATCGCGACCGTGCTGGCCTGGATCCTGCTGGGCGAGCACCTGTCGGCGCCGCAATTGTTCGGCGGGGCGGTCGTGCTGGTCGGGGCGTTCATCGCGCAGTCGTCGAAGCCGGCGCGGACGCCCGAGGACCCGGCCGCGGCCCAGCCGGAAAACGCGTTGTCCCGGTCCGGGGGTGCTGTCTAAGGTGCGGATCATGCATGCGTGTTGGCTGATTCTTCCGCCGCCGGTCCGCTGAGCGGCCTCGGACGGGTGCCGGTCGTCCTCTGAGACGGCCGGCCCGCCGGGGTCCCGTGCGGGCCGTCGGTGCGCCCGGGGAGTGAGTGTCACCTCCCCGGGCCGGACACGGCTGTCCGCCGTCGACGGTCCGTGTCCCCGGCCCCCGCCGTCCGTGCGGGGCCCTCTTCCGTGGAGAACCACGTGTCGAACGCTGTCTCGGCCGGCTCTGCCGTGCCTGCTGTCCCTTCTGCCGAAAGCTCTCTCGCCGCGCCTGAACCGCCGGTCGCGCGCGGCCTGTTGTACCTGATCGTCGCCGGTGTCGCCTGGGGCACCGCGGGCGCCGCCGCCTCCCTCGTGTTCCGGGTGAGCGACCTCGGGCCCGCCGCCCTGTCGTTCTGGCGGTGCGCGGGCGGGCTCGTGCTGCTGCTCGCGGCGCGGCTGTTTCGTCGTACGCCCGTCGCGGCGTCCCGTGAGCCGCGGGGCCGCAAAGCCGTCCGCCTGGCCGTGCTCGGGCTCGCGCTCGCCGTGTTCCAGACCGCGTACTTCGCCGCGGTCGGCGTGACCGGGCTCGCCGTCGCCACCGTCGTCACGCTGGGCGCGGGGCCTGTGCTCATCGCGGTCGGCGCCCGGCTTCTGATGGGGGAGCGGCTCGGCGCCGGCGGTCTCGTCGCCGTCGGGGGCGCGCTCGCCGGACTCGCCGTCCTGGTCCTCGGCGGCGGGGGCGCGACCGTGCGGCCGGCAGGGGTGGCGTGGGCCGTCGCGTCCGCGGCGGGGTACGCGGTGATGACGCTGCTCACCCGCTGGTTCGGGCGCGACGGGCGCAGCGGCGATCAACTCGGCACGACCGTGGGCACGTTCGCGGTCGCGTCGCTCGCGCTGCTGCCGTTCGGGGCGGCCGAGGGCCTCGTGGTGCGGACGGACCACGTCCTGGAGACGCTGGGTCTGCTGGCGTACGTCGCGTCGGTGCCGACCGCGCTCGCCTACGCCCTGTACTTCGCGGGCGCGGCCGTCGTGCGCTCCGCGACCGTGTCCGTGATCATGCTGCTCGAACCGGTCGGGGCCGCCCTGATCGCCGTGACCCTGCTGGGCGAGCGGCTCACGGCGGCGACCGTGGCGGGCACGGCTCTGATGCTGGCCGCGGTGGCGGGCCTCGCGGTGGCGGAGGCCCGGTCCACGGCGTGAACTACGCGTCCTCGCGGCGGCGGCGCTGCATCGCCAGGGCGCCGGCGTCGCGGGGGCCGCCGCGTTCGGCGAGGCCCTGTGCGATGCGGTCCTTGACCTCTTCCGGCTTGTGGCCCGCGTACTTGAACTTGGCGCGTACGTCGGTCACCCGCAGGCGCAGGACCCGGATGCCGGGCAGCATGCGGCCGTACGGGGCTTCGCCGGCGGCGACCGGGACCGAGGTGCCGGGTTCCTGGAAGTGGCCGACCTGGCGGTTCAGGAGCTCGGCCTTCAGCTCCGGGTCGTCCACCACCTCGGCGGTGCAGCGGAGTTGGACCGCGGTGTAGACGCTGGTCGGCGTCCCGTGCTCGGCCGGGACGCCGGGTGGCGCCTGCCACGGGCCCGGGACGAACGCGTAGTCGTCGACGACACTGAGCAGCACATCGGGGTTCGCCGCGAGCGCCGGCCACACCGGGTTGGGGCGGGCGAGGTGGGCTACCACCTCGCCGAATCCGGTCCCGGCCCCGGCCCCGGAGCCGGGCGCGTACGCGAAGTGCATCGGCTGCACGAAGGGCGGCTCGCCCGGCAGTCCGTTCACCGCGAGCTGCCCGAAGTCGTGGGCGGCGAGCCACTGTTGCCACTCGGCGGCGTCGCGCGCGGCGTCCCAGGGGTGGATCAGCATCACAGGTCCCGCAGGTAGGCGGGGACCTCGATGCCGTCGCTCAGGTCGGCGTCCGGGAGCAGCGTGCCGTAGGCGCGCCGGAGCGGGACCACGCCGGCCCAGTGCGGCAGGGCGAGGTCCTCGGGCTCGTCGTTCACGCCGCCGGTGCGCACCTTCGCCGAGACCTCCGCGAGGTCGAGGCTGAGCACGGCCGTCGCCGCGAGCTCCTTCGCGTTCGCGGGCCGCGAGTCGGCGGACCGGCCCGGCACCACGTGGTCGACCAGCGCGTCGAGCGCGAGCCGCTTCTCGTCCGGGTCGGTGACCTGGTGCGCGGTGCCGTGGACCACCACGGAGCGGTAGTTGATGGAGTGGTGGAACGCGGACCGGGCGAGGACCAGGCCGTCCACATGCGTCACCGTGAGACAGACCGCGAGGCCCGGGTCCTGCTGTCCGGCCATCCGCAGCGGCCGCGAACCCGTCGAGCCGTGCACGTAGAGCCGCTCGCCCACCCGCCCGTACAGCGTAGGCAGCACGACCGGGGCGCCGTCGCGCACGAAGCCGAGGTGGCAGACGTACGCCTCGTCGAGTATCGCGTGCACCGCTTCCTTGTCGTAGGCGGCGCGTTCCTTGGAGCGGGTCGGCACCGTGCGCTCGGTCGGCGCGTACGCGTCGGCGGGGGACTGGTCCTGGGTCTGCCGGGGCTCCTGGGCAGCGACACTCATGTTGCGTACTCCATTGCATTAGTGCAAACTGTGTTTTGTGCTAGGAGAGTATCCGATCAAAGGGCGTCGCGCAGCAGAGATTTCCGCGAGCGTCGAACGCGCGGTGGCCGACGGCGGCCTGGAGCCGGGTCAACTGCTGCCTCCGATGCGGGAGTTGGCCGAGCGGCTCGGGGTGAACCCCAACACGGTCGCGGCCGCGTACCGGACCCTGCGCGAGCGCGGGGTCATCGAGACGGCCGGGCGGCGCGGCAGTCGCGTACGCCCGAAGCCGGCGACGACCGCGCGCGAGCACATCCGGGTGGACGTGCCGGACGGCGTACGGGACGTGGCGGACGGGAATCCCGACACCGCGCTGCTGCCCTCGCTGGTCGAGGCGTTCACGGCCGCGGCGACCGTCGCCGACAAGGAGCCGGTCCTCTACGGGGACGACTCCCTGGAGCCGGAGCTGGTCCGCCGCGCGCGGGCCGGGTTCGACGCCGACGGGGTGCCCGCGGGGGCCGTCGCGGTGGCGGCCGGGTCGCTCGACGCGATCGAGCGGGTGCTCGCGGTGCACCTCAAGGCGGGGGACGCGGTCGCCGTCGAGGACCCGGGCTGGGGCAGCATGCTCGACCTCGTGCCGGCGCTCGGACTGCGGGTCGTCCCGGTCGGCGTCGACGACGACGGGCCGCTGCCGGACGACGTGGAGCGGGCGCTGCGCGACGGCGCGCGGGCCCTCGTGGTGACCGACCGCGCGCAGAACCCGACCGGGGCGGCGGTGAGTCCGGCGCGGGCGAACGCGCTGCGCGAGGTCCTCGCCGCGCACCGGGAGGTCCTGCTCATCGAGGACGACCACGGGCACGGCATCGTCGATCTGCCGCTGCACCCGCTGGCCGGGGTCACGCACCACTGGGCGTTCGTGCGCTCGGTGGCCAAGGCGTACGGGCCCGATCTGCGGCTCGCCGTCCTCACCGGCGACGCCGACACGGTCGACCGGGTGCGCGGCAGGCAGCGGCTCGGCCCCGGCTGGGTCAGCCGCATCGTGCAGCGGGCGGTCGCGGGACTGTGGGCGGACGGCGCCGTCGACCCCCCGGCGGTCGCGGCCTCGTACGGGAAGCGGCGCGACGCCCTGATCGCGGCGCTCGCCGAGCGGGGCGTCGAGGCGCACGGGCGCAGCGGCATGAACGTGTGGATCCCCGTGCCGGACGAGACCGGCGCGGTGGCGCGACTGCTGCACGCGGGGTGGGCGGTCGCGCCCGGGGCCCGGTTCCGGATGAACGCGGGACCGGGGGTGCGGATCACCGTGTCGCGCCTCGGCATGGACGACATCGGGCCGGTGGCCGACGCTGTCGCGTCCGCCACCGGCCCGGCGCCGGTCAGGCACTACGCCTGAGGTGGCGTTTCCTTGCGGACGCGGGGCCGCGACTGGGTGAGCGCGGCGCCCGCAAGGACGATCACGGCGCCGACCGGCGTCGACCAGCTCAGCGACTCGCCGAGCACGGCGACGCCGGCGGCGGTCGCGATGACCGGGACGAAGTAGGTGACCATCTGCGCCGTCGTCGGGCCGACCTCGGCGACCAGGCCGTACTGGATGAGGAACGCCAGGCCGGTGCCGAGTGTGCCCAGGGCGGCGATCGCCAGCAGCGGCACGACGGAGAACCGGTGCGGCCAGGACGTGAACAGCGGGGTGACGACGGCCAGTTGGACGGTGGCCAGGAGCAGCTGGGCGCCGATCATCGACAGGTGCGAGTTGCCGGTGTTCGCCAGCGTGCGGCGGACGTAGATCCAGCCGACCGGGTAGCTGAGCGAGGCGAGCAGTGCCAGCGCCGTGCCGGTCACGTCCAGGCCGTGGAAGCCCTGCCAGACACCGAGGACCGTGAGGACTCCGAGGAAGCCGATGCCGAGGCCCGCGACCCGGCGCCGGGTCGGCCGGTCCTCGGAGAGGGCGACCAGGGAGAGCGCCATGCCCCACAGCGGGGACGTCGCGTTGCAGATGCCGGCCAGCGTCGAGGGGATCGACTCCTCGGCGAAGGCGAACAGGGAGAAAGGGAGGGCGTTGAGCAGGAGCGCCGCGACCGCCAGATGCCTCCAGGTACGGGCGCCGCGCGGCAGGCCCTCGCGCTTCACGGCCATCGCCGCCGCGACCACCAGCGTGCCGAACAGCAGCCGCCCGAACGTCACTTGGAGTGGGGCGTAGCCGTCCGTGCCCACCTTGATGAGGAGAAAGCTGAAGCCCCAGATGAGGGCGAGTACGCCGAACCGCAGGCGCCAGTCGAGGGTGCGGCGGGAGGGGGCGGTCGTGATGCCGGTCGTGACGCCGGTGCCGGGCGCGGTGACGGTGCTCATGGCGTAAGCGTGCCGCCCGCCTTCCTCGTAGCACAAGCGAGATTTCTTGCTCGGTATCGCTTAGTATCGCTTACATGTTGAATCTGGAGCGGCTGCGCGTGCTCGACGCGCTCGCCCGGTACGGCTCGGTCAGCGGCGCCGCCGAGGCGCTGCACGTCACGACGTCCGCCGTCTCGCAGCAGATGTCGAAACTGGAGCGCGAGGCGGGCCAGCAGCTCCTCGCCAAGCACGGGCGCGGCGTGCGGCTCACCGACGCGGGGCGGCTGCTCGCCGAGCACTCCGCGCGGATCCTGTCCCAGGTCGAGCTGGCCCAGGCCGACCTGGAGGCGCAGCGCGGTCAGGTCGTGGGGGAGCTGCGGCTCTCCGCGTTCCCGACGGCCGCGCGCGGACTGTTCCCCGCCGCGCTCTCCGCGCTGCGCCGCGCTCACCCCCAACTGCGCGTGCGTTCGCAGGAGTTGGAGCCGGAGGCCGCGGTCGCCGGAGTGATGCGCGGCGACCTCGACCTGGCCGTCGTCCTGGACTGGTACAACAAGCCGATGCCGCTGCCCGACGGCCTGGCCAAGGCGAGCATCATGGACGACCCGGCCGACGTCGCCATGCCCGTCGGCCATCCGCTCGCGGGCCGCGCCGAGGTCGGCCTCGAGGACTTCGCGGACGACGAGTGGATCACCTGGGGCGAGGGCGAGTTCTGCCACGAGTGGCTGCTCTTCACCCTGCGCGCCAAGGGCATCGAACCGCAGGTCGGCCATCGCGCCGCCGAGACCCACACCCAACTCGGCCTGGTGGCCGCAGGGCTGGGCGTGTGCGTGGCCCCTCTTCTCGGCCGCAATCCGGTGCCGGAGGGCGTGGTGACGGTCCCCGTCCGCCAGCAGGTGCGACGCCATGTCTACGTGGTCTGGCGCACGGACGCCGACCGGCGGCCGTCGATCAGGGCCGCGGTCGACGCGCTGCAGAAGGCCGGGGCGGATCTGGGACGCCTGGCGGGCCCCGCCTGACGGCTACAGCCCCGCGAGCTTCCGGAAGTCCCACGACGCGATCTTGTCCGGGGTGAGCCGGGCCCAGGCGTGCCGCCCGTCGTACACCATCTCCGGCATGCCGAAATTCTTCTGCGCGAACTGCTTCTCGGCGGCGTCGAGTTCGGGGCACGGCTCGCCCGTACGGGGAGACTCCCCGACGAACTCGACGCGCCCGGACAGCTCGACGCCACGCAGTTCCCCGTACTCCTCGCCCGCGTCGACCACCACCGCGATCCGCCCGTCGGCCCGCAGATCGGCCCAACGGCGGCTGCGGGACAGGGAGTACAGCCACAGCGACGTGCCGTCCCACAGGAACCAGAGCGGGCTGACATGCGGAGTGCCGTCCGGTGACACCGTGGCGACACGACAGGTGCGCTGCTCGGCGAGGAACGCCTCCAGCTCCTGCGGCGTCATCATGATCCTGCGGCCCCGGCGCTGGCTGTCGGCCATGTGCGCTCCCTCATCCCTGAATTGACGCTACGTCAGATGGCAGCATGCGGCCTCTTCCGTCCGCGCGCAATGCTGGTTAGGGTCCAGCAGCCCGAAGTCGCCGACGTTCAGGGGGAGTCATGCCGTCGCAGGAGGAACTGGCCGACCTGCTCGACCCGGCGAGCACGGTGCTACTGACCGTCGAGTGCCAGCAAGGGGTCGTCGGCACCGACAGCGCGCTGCCCGAACTCGCCAAGGAGGCACGGTCGTCGGGCGCGCTCGCCCGGATCGCCCGGCTCGTCGCCGCCGCCCACGAGAGCGGGGTGCAGGTGATGCACGCCGTCGCCGAACGCCGCCCCGACGGCCGCGGCGCCAACCGCAACGGGCGCCTCTTCCGCGCCGCCGAACGCCTCCCCGTACAACAGCTGTCGGGATCGAAGGCGGTGCGGATCGCGCCCCCGATCGAGGTCGCGGACGAGGACATCGTCGTACGGCGGCTGCACGGACTCTCCCCGATCGCCGGCACCGACGTCGACCCTCTCCTGCGCAACCTCGGCTGCCGCACGCTGCTCGTCACCGGCGTCTCCGCCAACGTAGCGATACCCAACGCCGTCTTCGACGCCGTGAACCTCGGCTACACCGTCGCCGTCCCGCGGGACGCGATCGCCGGGGTGCCCTCCGACTACACCCCGGCGATGATCCGCAACACCCTCGCCCTGGTCGCCACGGTCACGACGGCACAGGACGTGCTGCGGGCGTGGAAGCAGCCTAGGCGAGGCTGATCGAGTCCCCGCTCGTCGTGATCTTCTTCTCGCCGAGCGGCTGCGTCGCGGGGCCGTGCTTCACGCTGCCGTCCTCGATCGAGAACTTGCTGCCGTGGCACGGGCAGTTGATGGTGCCGCCCTCGACCTTGGTCACCGGGCACTGCTTGTGCGTGCAGATGTTGGTGAACCCCTTGAACTGCCCCTTCGTCGGCTGCGTCACCACGACCCCCGCGTCGGCGAAGATCTTGCCGCCGCCCTCCGGGATGTCCGAGGTCTTGGCGAGTTCCTGTCCCTGCTCGTCGCCGCCCGACGACGCGTTGCCCGCGGGCGCGGACGTGTCGCTGTCCGAGTCGCTGCCGCACGCGGTGAGCGCCGCGGCGATCCCGACGGCACCGACCGCCGCGACGACGCTGCGGCGGGACGGGGAGGGGCCGAGCGGAGCGGTCTCCTGTGAAGCAGTCATGCTGTGCGTTCCCTTCGATGGGCCGGGCCTGGATCCGTGGCGGCTTTCCTGTACGTACGGGCCGTGATCCCGTGACGTTCAACCACTCTGCGATCTTTTGGCCGGGGCTCCCGCCCATCGGCGTCGTGGGGCCCGTCCTGTCACCCCATCGAGGGAGTTGTCGGCGCGTCAGCGGGCCGCGACGGTCATCTCGAAGGAATAGCGCGAGGCCCGGTAGACATGCGTGCCGTACTCGACCGGCGTCCCGGCGTCGTCGTACGCGGTGCGCGTCATGGTCAGCAGCGTGGCGCCGCGGGTCTCGTCGAGCAGCTTGGCCTCGGCGGCGGTCGCCCGCCGGGCCCCGATGGCCTGCCGGGCCGAGCGCAGATCCACGCCGGAGCCGCGTAGCAGCTGGTACAGGCCGCCCTCGGCCAGGGCCTCGGCGGTCACGGCGACCAGGCCGGCCGGAAGGTGATTGCGCATCAGCGCGATGGGCTGGTCGTCGGCGAACCGGAGCCGCTCCACGGCCAGGACGTCGGCGCCCTCGTCGAGCCGCAGGGCCGCCGCGACCTCGGCGTCGGCCGGCCGGGTCGCCACCGAGAGCACCGTGGTCCGCGGGTGGCGGTCGTCGCGCTCCAGGTCCTCGTACAGGCTGGAGAACTCGACATGGCGGCGGATCCGGTTGGTGACGACCTGGGTGCCCACCCCGCGCTTGCGGGCGAGGAGGCCCTTGTCGACGAGGTGCTGCATGGCCTGCCGCATGGTCGGGCGGGAGAGCCCGAACTGGTCGGCGAGCGCGATCTCGTTGCTCAGCCGGGTGCCGGGCGGCAGCACGCCGGACTCGATGAGCTGTTGCAGTTGCTGAGCGAACTGGAAGTACAGCGGGACCGGGCTGCTCCGGTCGATGGTGATCAGCTTGGCGATCGACTCCACGTCACCCTCCAGGGCGCTGCTGCGAAACGACGACAGTATGCCGCACTCCTCAGTAAGCCCGCACGTCCGTACGTGCATATGTCAGGACAAGGCCAGGGCTGCGGTCCACGGTCCGGGGGCGCGCCCGTGGCCGTATAGCCTCGGACGATGCTGGCAGAAGTTGCAGTGACCCGATATGTCACGCCCTTGCGCGAGGGCGGATCGTTGCCCGGACTGGTGGAAGCGGACGACCTCGCTCCGTACGTCATGAAGTTCACCGGCGCGGGGCAGGGCCGCAAGACGCTCGTCGCCGAGGTGATCTGCGGGCGGCTCGCCCGGCGGCTCGGCTTCCGGGTGCCCGATCTCGTCGCCCTCGACCTCGACCCGGTCATCGGCCTGGGCGAACCCGATCCGGAGGTGCAGGAGCTGCTCAAGGCGAGCGGCGGCACCAACCTCGGGATGCGGTTCCTGCCGCGCGCGCTCGGCTTCGACCCGCTCGCGTACACCGTCGATCCGCTGGAGGCCGGGCGGATCGTCTGGTTCGACGCGCTGATCAACAACGTCGACCGGTCCTGGCGCAACCCCAACATGCTGGTCTGGCAGGGGGACTTGTGGCTCATCGACCACGGGGCCTCCATGATCTGGCACCACAACTGGCGCGGCGCGGCCGCCTGGGCGGGCAAGGCGTACGACGCCGGTGACCACGCCCTCGCGCCGTTCGGGCCCGACGTCGCCGCGGCCGCCACCGCACTCGCGCCGCTCGTGACCGCAGAGACGCTCGCCGATGCGGCCGCCGCCGTGCCCGACGTGTGGCTCGTCGACGAGCCCGGGTTCGACGGCCCGGACGCGGTGCGCCGCGCGTACGTCGAGACGCTGCTCGAACGCGCCGCCACCATCCATGAACGGATCGCGCTGCCCGAGCGCGCCGCGAGCAGCACCCGGCGGACGCCGGGCTGGGTGACCGAGGAGCCGGCCGGTGAGTGAGCGTCACGTCTTCGAGTACGCCCTGCTGCGCGTGGTGCCGCGCATCGAGCGCGGGGAGCAGATGAACGCCGGCGTGATCGTGTACTGCCGCGCAAAGTCCTACGTCACCGCGCTCACCCACCTCGACGAGGCGCGGCTGCGCGCGCTGGACCCCGAGGCCGACGTGGCCGGGGTGCGCGCGCTGCTCGGCGCCGTCGAGCGGCACTGTGCCGGGGGAGACGCCGCAGGTCAGGCCGGTGAGGACGATGCCGGCCGGCGCTACCGCTGGCTTGTCGCGCCGCGCTCGACCGTGGTGCAGCCGGGGCCCGTGCACACCGGCCTGACCGCAGATCCGGCCGCGGAGGCGGAGCGTCTGCTCGACCTGTTGGTGCGCTGAGTGATCAGGGGCACCCGGTGGGTACGTTGACACCGGGTGCCAGGGCTTCTAGCGTCACACGCACAGGGTACTAAGCGGTCGCTCACCTCATCCGGGGTGTGGCCGCACCTCTAGGGCGAGGAGACCGAAGAGCATGTCCACCACTGAGCAGCGCGTAGCGATCGTCACGGGAGCCGCGCGCGGCATCGGCGCCGCGACCGCGATCCGTCTGGCCGAAGAGGGCCGCGCCGTCGCCGTGATCGACCTCGACGAGGCCGCTTGCAAGGACACCGTCGAGAAGATCACCGCCGCCGGTGGCAAGGCCCTTGCCGTCGGCTGCGACGTCGCCGACGAGGCGCAGGTCGAGGCCGCCGTCGCGCGCATCGCGCAGGAGCTCGGCGCGCCGACCATCCTGGTCAACAACGCCGGTGTGCTCCGCGACAACCTGCTGTTCAAGATGAGCGCCCTGGACTGGGACACCGTCATGAACGTGCACCTGCGCGGCGCGTTCCTGATGGCGAAGGCCGTCCAGAAGCACATGGTGGACGCCAAGTTCGGCCGCATCGTGAACCTGTCGTCGTCCTCGGCGCTCGGCAACCGCGGCCAGGCCAACTACGCCACCGCCAAGGCCGGTCTCCAGGGCTTCACCAAGACCCTCGCCAAGGAGCTCGGCAAGTTCGGCGTCACCGCCAACGCCGTCGCCCCCGGCTTCATCGTCACCGAGATGACCAAGGCCACCGCCGAGCGCGTCGGCATGGGCTTCGAGGAGTTCCAGGCCGCGGCCGCCACGCAGATCCCGGTGCAGCGCGTCGGCAAGCCCGAGGACATCGCCAACGCCATCGCCTTCTTCACCGGCGAGGCCGCCGGCTTCGTCTCCGGCCAGGTCATGTACGTGGCCGGCGGGCCGCTCAACTAAGGCCGGGGGACACCGACATGAGCACTGCTGAACTCCCTGCGCTGTCCGGGAACGTCGCCCTCGTCACCGGCGCCAGCCGCGGCATCGGCTACGGCATCGCCGAGGCCCTCGTCGCGCGCGGCGACCGCGTCTGCATCACCGGCCGCGGCGAGGACGCCCTCAAGGAGGCCGTCGAGGCCCTCGGCTCCGAGCGCGTCATCTACGTGGCGGGCAAGGCGCACGACGAGGCGCACCAGGCCGCTGCCGTCGAGCGCACCATGGAGGCGTTCGGCCGGGTCGACTTCCTGGTCAACAACGCCGGTACGAACCCGGTGTTCGGGCCGATCGCCGAGCTGGACCTGAACGTGGCACGCAAGGTCTTCGAGACCAACGTGATCTCCGCGCTCGGCTTCGCGCAGCAGACGTGGAAGGCGTGGCAGAAGGAGAACGGCGGCGCGATCGTGAACATCGCGTCCGTGGCCGGCGTCTCCGCCTCGCCGTTCATCGGCGCGTACGGCATGAGCAAGGCCGCCATGGTCAACCTCACGCTCCAGCTGGCGCACGAGTTCGCGCCGAAGGTGCGGGTCAACTCGATCGCCCCGGCCGTCGTGAAGACCAAGTTCGCGCAGGCCCTGTACGAGGGCCGGGAGGCCGAGGCCGCGGCCGCCTACCCGCTGGGCCGGCTCGGCGTGCCCGAGGACATCGGCGGCGCCGCCGCGTTCCTCACCTCGGCGCAGTCCGACTGGATCACCGGGCAGACGCTCGTCGTCGACGGCGGCATCTTCCTCAACGCCGGCGTCGCCTGACGGACGGAATTTCGGGCGTCGCCCGACAAACGCCCCGCAGCTCAAATGCCCCGCCGGATCAGGCAGTTGATCCGGCGGGGCACTGCGATATGGTCTGCCGACCCATGGCAAGGCCGATCGAGGAGCGTGCGCGTGTTCAAACGGTTGCCTGCCCCCCGTACGCGGATCCGTACGGTGGCGACGACTGCGTCCATAGCCCTTCTCGCCGGCTGCGGCCTGGTGGATTCGGGAGGTGCCGAGGACGGGAAACCGATCGTCGTCGGCACCACCAGCGCCCCGAGCACCCTCGACCCGGCGGCCTCCTGGGACGGCTCGTGGGAGTTGTTCCGCAACGTGTACCAGACCCTCGTCGCCTTCCCCTCCGGCGCCGCCGAACCGGAGGCCGACGCCGCGTCGTGCGCCTTCAAGGACGGCGCCAATCGCGTCTACCACTGTGAACTGCGCGAGGGCATGCGGTTCTCCGACGGGGACGTCCTCGACGCCGAGGCCGTGAAGTACTCCATCGACCGGATCCGCGCGATCGGCGTGAAGGGCGGCCCCGAAGGGCTGCTCGGCAGCCTCGACCGGGTGGAGACCGACGGCGATCGAGACGTGACGTTTCACCTGAAGAAGCCGGACGCGACCTTCCCCTTCGTCCTCGCCACCCCGGCGATGTCGATCGTCGACCCCGACGAGTACCCCGCCACGTCGCTGCGCAAGGGCGACGAGGTGTCCGGCTCGGGCCCCTACGCGCTGCGCTCCTACCGGGCCGGCGAGAAGGCCGAACTCGTCGGCAACGCGCACTACAAGGGCTTCGCCGACCGCAAGAACAGCGCCGTGACGATCCGCTACTTCAAGGACTCCGGCGCGATGGTCGACGCCCTGAAGGCCAAGGAGATCGACGCGACCTTCCGCGGTCTCGCGGCCTCGGACGTCGTCCACCTCCAGGGCGCGGACGGCATCGAGGGCGTGCAGCTCGTCGAGGGCGCCGGCATGGAGATCAGCTACCTGGTCTTCAACCCGGACGACCGCTGGGTCGGCAAGCGCGCGGTGCGCCGGGCGATCGCGCAGGTCGTCGACCGCGGCGCCGTCGCGCACAAGATCTACCAGGACACCGTCGAACCCCTGTACTCGATGGTCCCGAAGGGCCTGGCGGGCCACACCACCGACTTCTTCGACGACTTCGGGGACCCGAGCCCGGCCAAGGCGGCGGAGATCCTCTCCAAGGCGGGGATCACGGCTCCGGTCCCGCTCACCCTCTGGTACACCACGGACCGCTACGGCTCGGCGACCGCGCCCGAATTCGCCGAGCTCAAGCGGCAGTTGGAGGCGTCGAAGCTGTTCACGGTGCAGCTCAAGAGCCGGCCCTGGAACACGTACGAGCAGGGGTACAAGGACGGCGAGTACCCGGTGTTCGGCCGCGGCTGGTTCCCCGACTTCCCCGACGCCGACAACTTCATCGCGCCGTTCGTGGGCGAGAAGAACGCGCTGAACACCCCGTACCTCTCCCCGGAGATCACCGACGAACTGCTCCCGCAGTCGCGCCGCGAGAGCGACCGGGGCGCCGTGGTCCGGCAGTTCGAGCGGGCGCAGCAGATCATGGCCGACGACGTGCGGCTGCTGCCGCTGTGGCAGGGCAAGCAGTACATCGCGGCCAGCGAGGAGATCTCCGGCGGCGAGCGGGCCCTCGACCCGTCGACGATCATGATGATGTGGGAGCTGCACCGCAAGACGAGCTGGTGACGTCCGCGCGCGGTGCGGTCCGGGGCCGCGTTGTCAGTGGGCGCCGGTAGGTTCTGGGGTGTTCGAAAGTGCCCGTACCCCGGAGGTTGTTGACGTGACCGACACCGCGATGCTGCCCGAGTCCTGGCGCGGCGTCCTCGGCGAGGAACTCCAGAAGCCCTACTTCAAGGAGCTCACCGAGTTCGTCGAGGAGGAGCGCGCCAAGGGCCCCGTGTATCCGCCGCGCGACGAGGTCTTCGCCGCGCTCGAGGCGACGCCGTACGACCGGGTCAAGGTCCTCGTCCTCGGGCAGGACCCGTACCACGGCGAGGGCCAGGGGCACGGGCTGTGCTTCTCGGTGCGGCCCGGCGTGAAGACGCCGCCCTCGCTGCGCAACATCTACAAGGAGATGCAGGCCGAGCTCGGCACCCCGATCCCGGACAACGGCTATCTGATGCCGTGGGCCGAGCAGGGCGTACTGCTGCTCAACGCGGTCCTGACGGTCCGCGCCTCCGAGGCCAACTCCCACAAGGGCAAGGGCTGGGAGAAGTTCACGGACGCCGTGATCCGCGCGGTCGCGGACCGCCCCGACCCGGCGGTCTTCGTACTGTGGGGCAACTACGCGCAGAAGAAGCTCCCGCTCATCGACACCGAGCGGCACGTCGTCGTCAAGGGCGCGCACCCCTCGCCGCTGTCCGCGAAGAAGTTCTTCGGCTCCCAGCCGTTCACGCAGATCAACGAGGCGGTCGCGGCGCAGGGCCACGAGCCGATCGACTGGGCCATCCCGAACCTGGGCTGAGCGCGGGGCCTGCCGCGCCTGAGCGGGATTGCCGGTGGCTGCGGTTAGCGTCGGAGGCTCGGCAACAGTGCTTGGAGGAGCCAGTGGCAGAACAGCGTGAGCAGGTGGCGGACGACGCCGTGATGAGCCGCATCGGGCAGGTGGTCATGCTGGCGCACGCCGGTGACCGCGAGGAGGCGCGCGACCGCTTCCTCGGCCTGTGGGCGGAGATCGGTGAGGACGGCGACCCCCTGCACCGCTGCACGCTCGCGCACTACATGGCGGACACGCAGGACGACCCGTCGGACGAGCTGGCCTGGGACCTGCGCGCCCTGTCCGCCGCCGACGGGCTCACCGAGGAGCGCCTCGCGGCCCACGAGCAGTCCCTGGCCCTGCGGGCCCTCTACCCGTCGCTGCACCTCAATCTGGCGGCGGACTATGTGAAGCTCGACCGTCCGGACGCGGCCCGCACCCACTTGCAGCGGGCGTGGGCCGTGGTGGACGCGCTGGGGGACTCCGGGACCAGCGATTACGCGGCGGGGGTGCGGGCCGCGCTGACCCGCCTGGAGCAGCGGGTCGCCGAACTGCCCGGCAGGGCGGGCGAGGACTTCGAGGACGCCGACGGGGGCCGCCCCGGCGGGGAACCGCTGGGGCCGCCCCGCGGCGGTTCGTGACGTAGGGGCTGTGCGGTGGGGAGCTGTGCGGGGACGGCCGTGCGGTGGGGGCTGGGTGGTGGGGCCGGGGTGGTAGGGCCCGGATGGTAGGGGCCTAGCGGGCCGTCAACTCCCGTACGCGTCCCGGCAGATGACGGACTGCGGGCTGTCGGGGTCCCAGCCGCCGTACTGCCGGCCGAGCGCGCAGATGTCGGTCTGACCAGGGGCTTCGGGGGCCGCGGGCGCGGTGCTCCGCTCGGCCTTGGGCGCGGCCGGTTTCGGGGCGGGCCTCGGTGGCGTACGGCGGGGTGGCGGCGCCTTGTGGTCGGGCGCGGCCGGTGTCGCGGCGCGCGGTGCGGACGGCCGGTGCGGGCGCGGGCCCTGCCGCTCCATCGCCTCGCGGGCGGGTTCCTGGACGAGCGGACGGTCGGCGTGGCCGTCGGGGCGGGGCTGCGGCGCGGTCACGGACGGCGTCGGCGGGCCCGGGGCGGTCGGCGTGCGGACACTGACGCATCCGGACGCGGTGGCGGCGGTGACGGCGGCGGCCGCGGCGGTCAGCAGGATCGTGGCCGGGCTGGACTTTCTGAGCACCGGGCAACTCTCCTGTACGCGGCCGCGGCGGGGAACCGTAGTGCGGGAGGTTGCCCCGCACGGGTGAGGGCGCGGTGCGGGACGGGTGCGCCGCGGGTCACTTCGCGGGCTCGTCGAGCATGCCGCGGAGTAGTTCCCCGTAGCCCTCCCGCAGCTCGGCGAGGCCCGGGACGGCCGCGTGGAACGAGCCTGCGACGCACGAGAACATGATCCCTTCCGTCCACGCGACCAAGGACAGCGTGTGCCGTTCGGGGTCGGGGGAGCCCGCCGCCCGCAGCAGGGCCGTCAGCGGCTGCCGGAACTGGCGGCCCGCGTCGTCGAAGAACGCGCGCAGCTCGGGACGCCGGGTCGCCTCAAGGGCCAACTCGTAGCGGCAGACGAGCAGTTGGGGAAGCGTCGTGAGGTAGCGGTGCAGGGCGAGCGCGAGCCCGTCGACCAGCGCCGCGAGGCCGCCGTCCGCGGTGGGCAGCTCGTCGACCGACAGCACCTGACCCTCGCGCACCGCGAGCCGCCGCACCGCCACTTCGAGGAGGGCGAGCCGGGTGCGCGCGTAGTTCGACGTGGAGCCCTGCGGCAGATGGGCGACCTCGTCGACCGCGCGGTGCGTCAGCCCGCGCATGCCGCGCTCCGCGAGCAGCACGAGCGCGGCGTCGGCGATGCGGTCGGCGCGGGAGGGCTGTCCGGCGGCGGGGTGGGGGCCGGGTGCGGATTCAGGTGCGGATTCGGGTGCGGGCATGGGGTCAATGTAGCGGGCGGACTACGGGTGTAGTGGAAGCCCTTGTCGGTGGAACTACAGCTGTAGTACGGTCACGGCGAGAGGTCACTACAGGTGTAGTGAGCACGGTGCGGTGAGCGGCTCACAGTGACCCAGGCGTGCCACATCTCGGGAGGCGTCATGCGTACGAACGAACCCAGGGCCGTCGTCGTCGGAGGCGGGATCGGCGGACTGACCGCGGCCCTCGCGCTGCATCTGCGCGGCTGGCAGGTCACCGTCCTGGAGCGGGCGCGCGAGCTGAAGCCGGTCGGCGCGGGCATCGCCCTGGCGCCCAACTCCCAGCGGGCGCTCGACATCGTCGGGCTCGGGGACGAGATCCGCGCCCTCGCCGCATGGGAGGGCGACGGCGGCCTGCTCACCCCGGCGGGCAGATGGGTCTCGCGCGCCGACCCGGGCCTCGCCACGGAGCGGTTCGGCGGCTCACTCGTCCTGCTGCACCGCGCGACACTGATCGACAAGCTGGCGGCCCGGCTGCCCGACGGCATCGTGCGCACCGCCTCCGACGCCCGCCTGGCCGACCCCGGCGACCCCGGCGACCTGTCAGGCCGGGCACGCCCCGCCCGGGTCAGCACCCCGGAGGGCGACCTGGAGGCCGAGCTCGTCGTCGGCGCCGACGGCATCCACTCGGCCGTGCGCGGCGCCCTGTTCCCGGAGCACCCCGGCACCGCCTACTCCGGGTTCACCACCTGGCGCGTCCTCGTCCCGGCGCTCGACCGCCCCTTCGTCCAGCACGAGACGTGGGGGCGCGGGCAGATCTGGGGCACGCACCCCTTCGCCGACGGCACCGTGTACGCGTACGCGGCGGCCATGACCCCCGAGGGCGGCAGCGCCCCCGGCGGCGACGAGAAGGCGGAACTGCTGCGCCGGTACGGGAGTTGGCACGACCCGATCCCCGCGATCCTCGACGCGGCCGAGCCCGGCCGGGTGCTGCGCCACGACGTCCACCACATCGCGCGGCCGCTGCCCGCCTTCCACCGCGGCCGCGTCGCCCTCCTCGGCGACGCCGCGCACGCCATGGCGCCGACGCTCGGCCAGGGCGGCAATCAGGCCATCGAGGACGCGGTGGTCCTCGCCCACCACGCCGCGCCCGACGCCCCGCTCGACCTCGCCGGCTATACCCGCGCGCGTCAGCCCCGTACGACGATGATCGCCCGCAAGGCACTGTCCCTCAGCCGCCTCAACATGACGCGGAACCGGCCCGCCATCGCCGTGCGCAACGCCGCGATCCGCGCTGCCGGACTCCTCGGTCCCGCGCTGATGCTGCGCGGCATGGACGGCATCGCCGACTGGCGGCCGCCGCAGGACCGGCCGTACACCGCGGCCCAGGCTGCGCGCGGCGGGATGTCATAGCCCCGCCGTATGCTGCCCAGACGCAACGGGGGCACCGCGACATGAGGAGTACGGGAACGTGAAAGTCGGCTGCATCGGACTCGGGGACATCGCGCAGAAGGCGTACCTGCCCGTGCTCACCACGCAGGCGGACGTGGAGCTGCATGTGCAGACGCGCACGCCCGCGACCCTCACCCGCGTCGCCGACCAGCTGCACCTGCCGGCCGCGCAGCGCCACACCGACCTGGATGCGCTCCTTGCCCAGGGTCTGGACGCGGCCTTCGTGCACGCGCCGACCTCGGTGCACCCGGAGATCGTGACGCGGCTGATCGAAGCCGGCGTGGCCACGTACGTGGACAAGCCGCTCGCCTACGAACTGGCCGACTCCGAGCGGCTCGTGCGGCTCGCCGAGGAGCGCGGGGTGAGCCTGGCCGTCGGCTTCAACCGGCGCTTCGCGCCCGGGTACGCGCAGTGCGTCGAGCACCCGCGCGAGCTGATCCTGATGCAGAAGAACCGCGTCGGGCTCCCCGAGGAGCCGCGCTCGATGATCCTCGACGACTTCATCCACGTCGTCGACACCCTGCGCTTCCTGGTGCCCGGCACCGTCGACGACGTCACCGTGCGCGCCCGCGTCGAGGACGGACTGCTGCACCACGTGGTGCTCCAGCTCGCCGGGGACGGGTTCACCGCGCTCGGCGTCATGAACCGGCTCAGCGGCTCCACCGAGGAGATCCTGGAGGTGTCGGGGCAGGACTCCAAGCGGCAGGTCCTGAACCTCTCCGACGTCGTCGACCACAAGGGCCAGCCGACCGTCCGGCGCCGCGGCGACTGGGTCCCGGTCGCCCGGCAGCGCGGCATCGAGCAGGTCGTGCTCGCGTTCCTCGACGCCGTACGGGCGGGCAAGGTGCTCGGCGCCCGCGACGCGCTCGCCACGCACGAGCTGTGCGAGCAGGTCGTACGGGAAGTGCTGCGCGCCGCCGCCTGATCAGAGCCCCGCGTGGACGGGCGGCAGGTCCGACGCCGTCGCCCGGCGGCGCAGGCGGCGGGCCGCCTGCGCCGCGGCCAGGACCGCGAGCACCGTCACCGCTGCGTGCACCGGCCAGTCGCCGAACCGCGCGTACAGGGTGGTGCCGTGCGCCGTCGGCACCTCGTACACGCGGGCCGCGCTCGCCGACGTACCCAGCCAGGAACCGGCACGCGACCCGTCCGGGCCGTACACCGCGGACACCCCGGTCAGCGTCGCGTGCACCATCGGACGGCCGGTCTCCGCGGCCCGGACCGCGGCGAGCGAGGCGTGCTGCTCGGGCGCCCAACTGTGCTGGAACGTCGACGTCGACGACTGGGCGAGCAGCACGCGGGCCCCGTCCTTCGTCAGCTTCCGCGTCATGTCGGGGAACGCCGACTCGAAGCACACCAGCGGGCCGACCCGCAGGTCCTGGCCGTCGTGCCGGGCGTCCATGACGATCTGCCGGGTGCCGCGCATCCGGTCCTCGCCCGCCGCCTTGCCGACGGAGGTCGCCCAGCCGAGCAGGGAACGCGCGGGGACGTACTCGCCGAACGGGACGAGGCGCATCTTGTCGTAGTGCTCGCCGGTCGGTCCCTGGGGGCCGATGAGGACCGAGCTCTTGTAGATGCCCTGCGCGCCGCCGTCCGACGCGGGGCGCCGGGCGTCCACGTTGACCAGGATGTCCGCGCCGACCGCGCGGGAGAGCGCCGCGATCCTGCGGGCCAGGTCGGGGCGCTCGTCCAGATCGGAGCCGACACTGCTCTCGCCCCAGACGACCAGGTCGACGTCGCGCCCGGCCAGTCGGCGCGTCAGGGTCTCCTCGCGCGCGAAGCGCCGGTCCGGGCTGCCGGGGCCGTCGACGACGCCCGGCTGGACCACGGCGATCGCCACCTGCCCGTCGACCTGCGGCCGCGGCGCCCAGGCCCACGCGACACCGGTCGCCGCGAGCGTCGCGACGAGTCCGGCCACGGCGGGCGTACGGGCGTCGCGCGCGACCACGAACACCGTGACGGCGGTGTTCACGGCCACCACCAGCAGGCTCACCAGCCAGACACCGCCCACCGAGGCGAGCCGCAGTGCCGGCGTCACCTGCCACTGGCTGGAGCCGAGCATCCCCCACGGGCCGCCCAACCCCTGCCAGGACCTGACCAGTTCGACCATCAGCCAGGCGGACGGCACCGCGACCAGCGCGGCCGCCGCCTGACCCGCCGTCGGCACACCGTGCAGCAGCCGGCGCAGCAGCCATCCCCACGGCGCCCACAGCGCGCCGAGCAGCGCCGCGATGACCACCGTGAACACATGCAGGCTCGGCAGCAGCCAGTGGTGCACGGCGAGCATGAAGCCGAGCCCGCCGAGCCAGCCGTCGAGCGCCGCGCGGCGCGGCGTCCCCGCGGACCGCGCGAGCAGCATCCAGGGCACCAGCGCGACGTACGCGAACCACCACAGCGACGGCGCCGGGAACGCGAGCGCGGGCAGCGCGCCCGCCCCGACCGCTGCCGCTCCGCGCCACCAAGGCGACGCGTCCAGCCGCTGCCGTGCTCGCTCCATGGGCCGCGCCTCCCGAGTCGTACGACACTCACGTGCCCCTTCAGTGTGCGCGCCGTCAGCGATCAACGACAGTGGGCACCACGCGAGGTGAGGGGGCGGTTCACGCGTCCGCGGCGGCCCGCTGCGGCATCCGGCGCCACTTCTCGCGGACGGTCACCCCGCGCAGCCGCCAGCCCCCGTGCGTCCGGACGAACAGGAACGCGTACCTGCCGCCGCACACGAAGTCGGGCGCGGCCGAGGAGGCGTCCCCCGTGAACCGCATCGGATTGATGTAGTCGGCCCGCACGCGCGCGGTGTCGCCGATCTCCCGGTCCACGCTGTCGAAGCACACCCGGCGGTTCACGATCAGGTGCTGCCGCATCGGGAACAGCTCCATCGTCGACGCCAGCCACCGGGCGATCTCCTCGGCGCTGCCCTCCACCCCGCCCGCCGAGCGGTAGTCGGCGCGGCCGTCCGGGGCGAACAGGGTGCGATAGGCCGCCCAGTCGCCGTCGTCCACGGCCGCGGCGTAGTCGGTCACCAGATCGTCGACGGCGAGCCGGTCGAGGACGGTCGCGAGTTCCACACGCTGCGTCATCGGATCAGTCTCGGGGCCCGGCCGTCCACAGCCAAGACTCGTGCGCGACCCGGCTGCGCGCCGGTACCATCCGGCTGTTCGCGTACGGGTCAACTCGTCCTGATGGTGAGGTAGTTGGTGAAGAACGAGGATCGCAAGGCCGCGTACCTGAAGCAGACGGGACGGAAAGGATTGACGGGGCGTCAGAAGCGCCGGATCGCCCGCAAGGCACGCCAGGGCAAGGGCTGAGCGGGACCCGCGGAAAATCCCCGGGGCGGCCGGCGGGACCGCTGCTACGGTCGCCCCATGTCAGCAGAATCGAACACCTCCGAGGTCGCAGACCCGGGCCCCGTCACCGCCGACGACGTCGCGCACGCCGTCGAGCTCACCGTGACCGCGCTGCGACCGGCGCTCGACGCGGACTGGGACGTACCGGCGGGCCCGCTGGAATGGACCTGTTGGGAGACGGGAGAACACCTCGCCGACGACCTCTTCTCGTACGCGGGCCGGATCGGCTCGCTGCACCCCTCGACGCAGTCCCACGAACCGTACGGCTGGGCCAAGCGGCGCCCCGAAGGGCCCGCGAACACCATCACGGCCGACCGCGAGTTCGGCCCCGCAGGACTCCTCGAAGTGCTCGAGGCGTGCGGCGGGCTGCTCGTCGCCGTCGTCCGCTCGACGCCGTCGACGGCCCGCGGCTACCACGTCTTCGGGGTCAGCGACCCCGAGGGGTTCGCCGCGATGGGCGTCGTCGAAACCCTCCTGCACGCCCACGACATGGCGCAGGGCCTCGGTGTCGAGTTCGAGGCTCCGGCCGGCCTGTGCGCCCGCGCGCTGCACCGCCTCTTCCCCGACGCCCCGGCCGGATCCGAACCGTGGCCGACCCTGCTGTGGGCAACGGGGCGGGGTGAACTCCCGGGCCGTGAAAGGGTCGGCAAGTGGCGCTGGTACGGTGCGCCCCGCGCGACCTGATCACCGTCCAGGAGGACTCTTGACCCGCCCCATCACCCTCGTCACCGGCGGCAGCCGAGGCATCGGCGCCGCGACGGCGCTGCGTCTGGCGCGCCACGGTCACGACATCGTCCTGTCCTACGTCCATGACGAGGACGCGGCCGCGCGGACGGCCCGGGCGGTGAGCGCCGCGGGCGCCCGCTGCGCCGTCGTCCGCGCCGACACGTCCCAAGAGGCCGACGTGGAGCGGCTGTTCGACGAGGCGGTCGGGCGGCTCGGGCCGGTCACCGGCCTGGTGAACAACGCCGGGGTCACCGCTCCGATCGGCCCGCTCGCCGAGGCGCGCACCGAGGACCTGCGACGCGTCGTCGACGTCAACGTCTATGGCGTACTGCTCTGTTGCCGCCGCGCCGCCCGCGACATGGGCGCCGCCGGCGCGGGCGCCATCGTGAACGTCTCCTCGGCGGCCGCCACCCTCGGCAGCCCCGGCGACTACGTCCACTACGCCGCGTCCAAGGCCGCCGTCGACACACTCACCATCGGCCTCGCCAAGGAGCTCGGGCCGGTGGGCGTACGGGTCAACGCGGTCGCCCCGGGCATCATCGACACCGAGATCCACGCCGCGAGCGGCGCCCCGGACCGGGCCGCGCAGTCGGCCCCCGGCATTCCGCTGCGCCGCCCCGGCACGGCGGACGAGGTCGCGGGGGCGATCGCCTGGCTGCTGTCGCCGGACGCGGCGTACACGACGGGGACGGTGCTGCGGGTGGCGGGCGGACGCTGAGCGGGCGGGCCCGCCGGGGTCAGGCGGCTTTGACGATCTCGGCGCGCACGGCCGCCGCCCACTCCGTCACCAGGCGGTCGTACTCGGCGCGCTGCTCGCTCGTCAGGCGGCCGCCCGCGCGCAGCCAGAGGCCGCGGATCTGCTCGTTCACTTCCTCGGCAGACCGCACGGAACCAGGCGTGAGGGGCGGCATGCGGCAAGGCTACGGGCGGCGCGGCCGGATGGGAACCCTGAGCGAGCGGACGACCGCGTCAAGTGATCGTCCGCGTAAGGGAGTTGGGGCTCAGGGGGCCGAGGTGAGCGCCGGGACCGCCGAGCGGGCCAGCAGGTCGAGGCGGTCCGCGTCGGGCGTGCCCGGCTCGGCCGTGTAGACCATGACGCGCAGATCGGCGCCGGCGACGCCGAGGATGTCGCAGTCGAGGGTGAGCGGTCCCGCCTGCGGGTGGTCGATCGTCTTGCGGGCAGCCCGGTGCCGGCCGACCGCCCCCGAGTCCCACAGGCCGGCGAACCGGGCGCTGTCCGCGCACAGTTCGGCGATGAGGGCGTGCAGCCGCGGGTCGTCCGGGTAGCGGGCCGCCGTCGTGCGCAGGTCGGAGACGAGCGCCGTCTCCATCGCGCGGCGCTCCCGCGGGCTCTGCCGCACCCGGCTCCCGGGGCCGACGAACGTCCACCACACGCCGTTGCGGCCGTGGCCCGGCCACTGCGGGCGCTCGCCCATCAGCGCCGTGTACAGCGGGTTCGCGAGCAGCAGGGTCCAGGCCGCGTCGAACACGGCGACCGGGGTGCCGGCCAGACGGTCCAGGAGGCGGTGCACGCTCGGGGGGATCACGGTGGGCACCGTGTCCGGGCCCGGCGGCACCAGGCCCGCGAGGCGGAAGAGGTGCTCGCGCTCGGCGGCGGACAGGCGCAGGGCGCGGGCGAGCGCCTCCACGACCTGGTGCGAGGGGTGGTCGGCGCGGCCCTGTTCGAGGCGGGTCACATAGTCCGCGGAGATGCCCGCGAGCAGCGCCAGCTCCTCACGGCGCAGGCCGGCGGCGCGCCGCTGCCCGGCCGGGGTCAGCCCGGCCGACTCCGGTGAGAGGCGGTCCCGCCATCGCCGTACCGCCGCACCGAAGGAACCGGACTCCACACTCGCCATGCCGTCCACTGTGCACCGGCCGCCGCGGATCTTCCACGGATCTTCCTGGTACCGGCAGTCCCAGGAAGACGGGACGCCTGGCTGCGACCGGCCTCGCGGCCGACGCTGGATCCATGACCACGACACTTGTCACCGGGGCCAACAAGGGCCTCGGCCGCGAAACCGCCCGCCGGCTCATCGACGCCGGACACACCGTCTACGTCGGGGCCCGCGACCCCGGGCGCGGGCGCGCCGCCGCCGCGGAACTCGGCGCCCGGCACGTCGTCATCGACGTCACGGACGACGCGTCGGTCGCCGCCGCGGCCCGGCGGATCGAGGCCGACGGCGGCCTCGACGTACTGATCAACAACGCGGGCATCGAGGGCCGCACCGCCGACAACGGGATCGTCGCCGCCGCCGACGAGACCGTCGACACGCTGCGCCCGCTCTTCGAGACGAACGTCTTCGGCACGCTCCGCGTCACCCACGCCTTCCTGCCCCTGCTGCGCCGCTCCGCCGCGCCCGTGATCGTGAACGTCAGCAGCGGCCTCGCGTCGCTGACCGGCATGTCCGACCCGTCGAGCCCCGGGGCGTTCTACCCCGGCATCGCGTACCCGGCCTCCAAGACGGCGGTCAACATGCTCACCGTCCAGTACGCGAAGGCGTTCCCGGAGATCCGCATCAACTCCGTGGAACCCGGCTTCACCAAGACGGACCTCAACGGCAACCAGGGCACCCAGACGGTCACCGAGGGCTCCGAGATCATCGTCCGCATGGCACAGATCGGTCCGGAGGGGCCGACGGGGCGGTTCTTCGACGCGCAGGGGGCGGTGGCCTGGTGAATCTCAGGTTCCCCTCAGGGTTTGCCCGGACCGCTTGTCCGCCGCCTCCCGGCAGCACATGATCAGGGCTCGCGACGACGACGGGGGACCCTGATGCGCACCACGAAGGCCATGAGGGCCATGAGGCCGATGAAGGCGATCCTGTGGGCGGCGGCCCTGGTGCCGCTCGCCGCGGCGTGCTCGGCCGAGCCGGCGCTGACCCGCGCCGCCCCCGAACGCCCGGCGGCCGCCGCTCCCGCGAGAGAAACGGCGCCGGCTCCGACGAGGGAAGCGGCGCCGGTCGACCCCGTGCTCCCGCTGGACCCGTCCGAGACCCTCGCCGGCCGGCAGCGCGAGACGAGCGGCGAGCGCGTCGTACCGTTCCGTGCCGGGGCGGAGGGGCAGGACCTGATCGTCGCCGTACGGTGCCGGGGCACGGGGGAGATCACGGTGTCGCTGCGCCCCCTCCACGCCCGGCTGAAGCAGAAGTGCGGGGCCGGCGACGACGCCACCACGTACAACCGTCTCGGCGTCACGGGCGCCGAGAAGGCCGGCAACGCCGTGGTGCGGGCGCCCTCGGGGGCGCGCTGGTCGCTGACGCTCGGCCGTGGGGAGTCGCCTGCGGAGGACAGGCTCTAGGCGTGGGTTGAAAGTCCGTTCTGTCCATCTCGCGCCGTGATCATGCGTGTGCCCTCCCCCTGCCGGCAGGGGGAGGGCACACGTGCGCGACCGCCTACTGGTCGTCGTTGCGCAGGGAGTCGCGAACGCCTTCGGCCTTGTCGCGGACGTTCTCCACGGCCTCCTTGGCCTTGCCGCGCGCCTGGTCGGCCTGTCCTTCGGCCTTCAGCCTGTCGTTGCCGGTGACCTTGCCGGTCATCTCCTTGGCTTTGCCCTTGGCCTTGTCCATGGCGCTGTTGTCGCCCATGACTGCTCCTAGTGTGGTGGGGCTGGGGGAGTGCTGCCACGCTATGAGGGGTCGGCGGGTGTCGCATCCGGAGCGGTTGCTGAGAGTGCCGGAAGGCGAGGAAGAGCGTGGCACCGTGGCCAAGAAGACGACCCCGAAGGGGGCGAAGATGTCGGCCACCGGCAGGGCGGAGCCCGGTGGCGGGTGGCTAGGATCTCGCGACTAGGCGGGGCGTAGCGCAGAGGTCGACGCGCGCGGTCTCCAAAATCGCGAGGACGCCGGTTCGAATCCGGCCGCTCCGCCCCTCAAGCGGCGTGGGCACCGGCGGGCCGCTACCCCGCCGACTCCGCGGCGTGCGGGCTCAGTACGCCCATGCTCACCAGGACGAACAGCGCGATGCCGAGGGCGATGCGGTAGTAGACGAAGGGCATGAAGCTGCGGGTCGAGATGAACTTCATGAGCCAGGCGATGACCGCGTAGCCGACGCCGAACGCGATGATCGTCGCGAAGACCGTGGGGCCCCAGGACACGTGACCGCTCTCGCTCGCGTCCTTCAGCTCGAAGACGCCGGAGGCGAGCACCGCCGGGATCGCCAGGAGGAACGAGTAGCGGGCCGCCGACTCGCGGGTGTAGCCGAGGAAGAGGCCGCCGCTGATCGTCGCGCCGGAGCGGGAGACGCCGGGGATGAGGGCCAGCGCCTGGCAGAGGCCGTAGATCAGGCCGTCCTTGACCGAGAGGTCCTTGAGTTCCTTGCGGGAGCGGACCGCCCGGTGCTTGCCGCCCAGTTCGTCGCGGGCCGCGAGACGGTCGGCGATGCCGAGGACGACACCCATCACGATCAGCGTCGTCGCCGTGAGCCGCAGGTCACGGAACGGGCCCTCGATCTGGTCCTTGAACGTGACGCCGAGGACACCGATCGGGATCGAGCCGACGATCACCAGCCAGCCCATCTGCGCGTCGTGATCGCCGCGCAGCGTCTTGTCCGTGAGCGAGCGGAACCACGCCGAGATGATCCGCGCGATGTCCTTGCGGAAGTAGATGACCACCGCCGTCTCCGTGCCGAGCTGGGTGATCGCGGTGAAGGCGGCCCCCGGGTCGCTCCACGAGGCGAACGCCGCGGTCAGCCGCAGGTGGGCGCTCGACGAGATCGGCAGGAACTCCGTCAGCCCCTGGACGAGTCCGAGGATGAATGATTCGAACCAAGACATGGAGGAGTACGCGATCCAAGGTGCTGGGGGGAACCGGCCGCGGACGCGGGCCAGACAGGGCTGTGCGCGCCGTCACCCGAACGGGCCACGGGCGCACGCGGGGCAGCGTAGCGCCCGAAAGTGACGAGCTCGCCACGGGGGACCGGATCGGGGTCACGGACGAGCGGCGTCGTCCTGCGCGGCCAGCAGGGTCTCGCCGGCCGGCGTGCGGTAGTAGAGCACCGAGCGGCCGGCCCGCCGCCGTCCTACGAGCCGCGCGTCGAGCAGCACCTTCAGGTGCCGGCCCACCGACCCGAGGCCCTGGCCGGTCAGCGCGACCAGCTGCGTCGTGGTCAGCGGATGGTCGAGGAGCGTGAGGACGTGCGCGCGGGCGGCCCCGATCAGCACGGCGAGCCCGGCCGGCGGCGGCGCGCTGTCGGCGTCGGCGAGCGCCCCCGCGCACGGGTACACCACGGCGTACCGGTCCGGGCCGCCGCGCGGCGGCGCCGTCTCCCAGGACACCCAGCCCTGTTTCGGCGTGACCGGGACGAACAGCAGCCGGGCCCCCGAGATGTCGCGCGGCGGGTAGTCGTGCGCGTTGATCCGCAGCAGCCCGCCGCCCTCCCAGCCCATCGTCGGCCGCATCCCGCCGAACGCCGCCGCCCAGCCGCCCCGCGTCAACTCCCGGGTCCGCGCCAGCACATCGGCCTCCATCACCCGGCGCCGGCGCGGCCACTCGGGCCGTACGGTCTCCCACCACACCCACGCGAGCAGCGACGCGGCGCGCTCCGCCAGGTCGTCGGCTCCGGCGAGCGCCTCGGGCAGCGGCCCCGACGCGGAGAGCGCCAGATGCGCGCGGACCGTGGCGGGCGGTGTCGCCCGGATCCAGGCGAGCCCGTCCGCGAGATCGTCCTCCTGCGCGCCGTGCGGGGTGGGCGTGATGAAGTCGGCGTTCCACCGCGCCCCGAACATCGCGTCGACCAGCAGCGCGGTGACCGGATCCGCGGCGAGCCGGGCGCGGTAGGCGGGCAGACAGGTGTCCAGCCAGCGCCGTTCGCCGGGGTGGGCGGCGACGGGCGCGGCCAGCTTCTTCAGGCTCGCCGTCGTCTCGGCGAGCGACGAGACGACGAACCGGCTGTCGGCGAGTGTGTCGGCGTCGACCTGCCAGACCCCCATGCCCGCGCCCCCGTCCTGTCGTTTCGCCGGTGCGCGAAACATTAACGCCCGTCCCTCGCCGCCCCGCAGCCTCCCTCCATGCCTCCTGCGCTGCGCACCTATCGAGACCTGTTCGCCACCCCAGAGTTCACGCCGTTCTTCGTCGCCGGTGCCTTCCAGGTCGCGGCCCAGACGGTCGCGGGCCTCGCCCTCGGCTCCCTCGTCTACGCCTCGACCGGGTCGCCGCTGCTGTCCGCGCTCGCCATGTTCGGGCCGTCCCTCGCTCAGGTCGTGGGCGCGCTCACCCTGCTGTCGGCGGCGGACCGCCTGCCGCCCCGCGCGGCCCTCTCCGGACTGGCCGCCTTCCTCGCCGTCGCCACCGCCGTCCAGGCCACGCCGGGCCTGCCCACGGCGGCGGCACTCGCCGTCGTCCTGGCGCAGGGCGTGCCCGCGGCGCTCGGTGGCGGCGTCCGCTACGGCCTGCTCACCGACATCCTCGCCAAGGACGGCTACCTGCTCGGCCGCTCCGTGGTGAACATGAGCGCCGGCGCCTGCCAGATCCTCGGCTTCGCACTCGGTGGCGTCCTGGTCGCGGTCACGTCCCCGCGCGGCACACTGCTGCTCGCCGCCGCCCTCTACGCCCTGTCGGCGACCGTCGCCCGCCTCGGACTGACCCGGCGCCCGGCGCGCGCCGCGGGCCGGCCCTCGCTCGCGGCGACGATGCGCGACAACGCCCGCCTGTGGGCCTCGCCCCCGCGCCGCACCGTCTACCTCGCCCTGTGGGTCCCCAACGGCCTGATCGTCGGCTGCGAAGCCCTCTTCGTCCCGTACGACCCCGCGCACGCGGGCCTGCTCTACGCGTGCGCGGCGTGCGGCATGCTCGCCGGGGACACGCTCGTCGGACGGTTCGTACCGCCCCGCCTCCGGGCCCGTCTCGGCGCCCCGCTGCGTCTCCTCCTCGCCGTCCCGTACCTCCTGTTCGCCACCGGCCCCGCGCTCCCGCTCGCACTGATCGCGGCCGCCGTCGCCTCGACCGGCTTCGCGGCGAGCCTGCTCCTCCAGGAGCAGCTGCTCGCCCTCACCCCGGACGAACTCAGCGGTCACGCCCTCGGGTTGCACACCGCGGGCATGCTCACGATGCAGGGCGTCGGCGCGCTCCTCGCGGGCGCCCTGGCCGAGACCACGTCACCCCGGACGGCCATCGCGCTGATGGCGGCCGTGTCGGTGGGGGTGACGGTGGCGCTGGCGCCGGGGCTGCGCCGGGCCGAGCACGCCACCGGCGAACTGGCGCCGCGCTGAGGTCCGCTCCCGCGCCCCGCCCCCGCGCTGAGGGACCGGTGGCGCGGCCCGGCCGACCGGGACTGCCGACACCGCGCCCTTCGTCGAAGAAGGCGCCCCGCGGAGTCGCGCTGCCGGACCGTATCCCCTCCCGCGCCCGCGTCGTCCCGAACGTCCGGTGGCGGCGCAACCCCCGCCTCTTGTGCGCGGGCGAGACCGAAGCCGGTGGCCGTCGGCGCGCCCTCGTGCGGTCCGCCCGGCCGTCGCCCGAGCCCGGCCGGCGCCTGCTCGGCTGCCCTGCCGACCGGAAATCGATCCCCGCCGCCCTGTTGACCCGCCCCTTCGCCCCGCTTAGCGTCGACGCGGGGAAAGCGCTTGCTATCCGCTTGCCGTCCCACGGAAGACCGAGCCACCGTTCCACCGAGACACCGATGGAGTGTTGATAGCGCCCATGCGCAGCGCACCCGCACCACACCGCTCCGGCCCCCGCACCCACCGCCTCAAGGCCGCCGTCATCGGCGCCGGCGGCATCGCGCGCGGCAGCCATCTGCCGGCCCTCCAGCAGCTCGCCGACGAGGGCGAGGTGGAGGTCGTCGCGGCCGTCGACATCGACGACGACGCCGTACGCCGGTTCTGCGCGGACGGCGGCATACCGCACCCGTACACCGACCTTCAGCGCATGCTCGACGAGCAGCAGCCCGATCTCGTCACCGTCTGCACCCCGCCGACCCTGCACCGCGAACAGACCGTCGCCGCGCTGCGGGCGGGCGCCTGGGTGTGGTGCGAGAAGCCGCCGACGCCCTCGCTGGAGGAGTTCGACGCCATCGAGGCCGAAGAGGGCGCCGACGGCGGGCCGTACGCCGCCATCGTGTTCCAGCACCGGTTCGGCTCGGGCGCGCGGCACGTGCGCGAGCTGCTCGCCAAGGGGGACGTGGGACGCCCGCTCGTCGCCCACTGCCAGACCACCTGGTACCGGGACACCGCCTACTACTCCGTTCCCTGGCGCGGGCGTTGGGCCACCGAGGGCGGCGGCCCGGCGATGGGGCACGGCATCCACCAGATGGATCTGATGCTCGACATCCTCGGCCCGTGGTCCGAGGTGCGGGCCATGGCGGGCCGGCTCGTGCACGACGTCGAGACCGAGGACGTCTCCACCGCCCTCGTGCGCTTCGAGAGCGGCGCGATGGCCACGATCGTCAACAGCGTCCTGAGCCCCGACGAGGTCAGCCGCATCCGTATCGACTGCGAGCACGCCACCATGGAGCTCACGCATCTGTACGGGTACGGCAACGGCGACTGGGTCGTCACCCCGGCCCGCGACGTCCCGGCCGAACTCGCCGCCTCCTGGCGGGACTTCGGCGCCGACGTGCCCAGCTCCCACCTCGCCCAGCTGCGCGAACTCGTCGCCTCGATGCGGGCCGGCGAGCGCCCGCGCAGCAGCGGGCCCGACGGCCGCACCAGCCTGGAGCTGATCTCCGCGCTCTACAAGTCGGCGTTCACCGACGCCACCGTCCGCGCCGGCGAGATCGGCCCCGGTGACCCGTACTACACCGCCCTGCACGGCGGCGCCCCCGGCTGGGCGCCCACCCAGGAGGCCTCCCGTGCCTGAAGCCCTGCGCGTCGTCCACGCCCACGGCGACCGGATCACCGTCACCGAACCCGCCACCGGCGTCGAGCTGTTCTCCTACGTGTACCGTCCCGAGGCCGCGTGGGAGGCGCCCAAGCCCTACCTGCACCCCATCAGGACGCTGAGCGGCGCTCCCGTCACCGACTACCGGCCCAACGACCACCGCTGGCACAAGGGCCTGCAGATGACCGCCTCGCACCTGTCGGGGCAGAACCTGTGGGGCGGCAACTGCTATGTGCGCGGCGAGGGTTACCGGGCCCTGCCCGAGCGCGTCGGCTCCATGGCGCACGTCGCCTTCGACGAGGTCACCGCCCGCGAGGACGGTACCGTCACCCTCGCCGAGCGCCTGACCTGGCACCCGTACGACGGTGAACTGTGGGCCGACGAGCAGCGCCGTGTCGAGGTGCGGGACGTCGACACGGCGGCCGGTTCCTGGGCGCTGACCTGGTCCAGCGCGATCACCAACCGCCGCGCCGAGCCGCTGCGCTTCGGCAGCCCGACCACGCACGGACGTGAACTCGCGGGCTACACCGGCCTGTTCTGGCGCGGCCCGCGCGCCTTCCGCGACGGCCGGGTGCTGACCGCTGACGCGGAAGGCCCGCAGATCATGGGGACTCAGGCGCCCTGGCTCGCGTACAGCGGCGAGCACGACGGAGTCGACGGGCATGCCACGCTCGTCTTCGAACACGCCGAGGAGAACGACCACTTGGGGGAGCGGGGCGGCCATCCGGCGCACTGGTTCGTGCGCAACGAACCCTTCGCCGCCGTCGCGCCCTCCTTCGCGTACTTCGACGAACTCGTCCTGGAACCCGGCGAGACCCTCAGCCGCCGCTACCGCGTCGTCGTCGCGGACGGGCGGTGGGAGCGGGAGGAGATCGCCAAGTACCTCGCGGAGCACGCGTGGTGAGCCCGGAACTCTTCGCCGGTCTGCCCGGCGGCGTCGGTGTCTCGCACCTGTCCGTCTACGACTGGCCGGCGGCCGACGGGCTGTGCGGCGGCACCCCGCACCTGCATCTGACGTGCGGCGAGGGGTATGTCGTCACGGGGGGCCGGGGTGCCGTGCAGACGCTCACCGCCTCCGGGTTCGCGCAGACGCCGCTCGCCGCCGGGACGGTCGCCTGGTTCACGCCGGGCACGATCCACCGGCTCGTCAACGAGGACGGCGGCCTGCGCATCGTCGTCCTCATGCAGAACAGTGGCCTGCCGGAAGCGGGTGACGCCGTACTCACGCTGCCGCCGCGGTACCTGACCGACCCGGAGACGTACGCGGCCGCCACCGCCATCCCCGCCGACGCCTCGGAGGCGGAGCAGGAACGGGTGGCGCGGGCACGCCGTGACCTCGCGGTCGAGGGGTATCTGCGGCTGCGCGAGGAGCCGAAGGAGCTGCCCGCCTTCCACGAGGCGGCGGCAGCCCTCGTACGGCACCGGACCGAGGAGTGGCGTGCGCGATGGGAGCGGGGGGCCGCCGCGGCGTCCGCCGCGACGGGGCACCAGCTCGACCGGCTCGCGGCGGGCGACGCCGGATATCTCGCGGACGCGGCCGTACGGTCCGAAGTCCCGTCCGCGCGGGGCAGGTTCGGGATGTGCGGGCGCCTGGACGTGTATCAGAGCCACTGAGCTCCGCCGAGGCCCGTCCGGGGGATCCCCGGACGGGCCTTCTGCTGCCGTGCGTCAGCGGAAGTCCGCCAGGTGGTCGTCGGCCCACTGCGTGTACGGGCGTGCGGGGTGCCCGGTCAGCTGCTCGACGGTGTCGTTCACCGCTGCGGGCTTGCCGGCCGTGGCCGCCATCAGGTCCAGCAGCGCCCCTACGAAGTCGGCGTCCATGAACTGGCTGAGCTGCTCCCGCACGGCCTGGTCCGGCACCTCTTCGAAGCGCAGGTCCCGGCCCAGGGCGCGGCCGAGGACCTCCACTTGCTCGGTCTGGGTGAGCGACTGCGGGCCCGTCAACTCGTAGGCGCGACCCGTGTGTTCGGGGGAGCCGAGCACCGCGGCGGCCGCCTCCGCCACGTCACGCTCGTGCACCGCCGAGGCGGCCGCCGCCGCGTACGGGCCGCGGACCACGTCGCCGCCCTTCAACTGCATCGCCCAGGAGAGCGAGTTGACCGCCGGGAAGAACAGTCGCAGGAACGTCCACGCGAGGCCCGTCGCCCGAATCTCCCGCTCCACCCGCGCGTGGTAGGAGGCGATCACATCGGGCTGCTCGTCCGCGCCGTCCACGACGGCCCCGGAGGACAGGAACACCACGTGCCGAACCCCTGCCCCGCGCGCCTGGTCAAGCAGCGGCCGTACGTCCATCCCGTAGGGCAGGACCAGGAGCAGTTCGGTCACGTGGTGCAGCGCGGGCGCCAGCGTCGAGGGATCGGTGAGGTCCCCGCGTACCACTTCGACGCCGTCCGGCAGCCCGGCCCGCTCCGGAGTGCGGGACAGGGCCCGCACCTGTCGCCCGGCGTCCGCCAGCGTCTCCACTGTCTGCCGTCCGAACTGTGCGGTCGCGCCGATGACGAGGATCATGAAGATTCCCTCCAAGTGGTGTGCTCACCCGTGTGATGCTCACCGTAGGAGGGATGTGGGACAGGTTCTGTCCTAGATCCCCGGGTCTAAGCGGCCTCGGGGCCCGACGTCGTCCACCCCGGGGTCTGGGGGTGCGCCCTGAGGTCGTCGTGGCGGACCTCTTCGCCGCACGCGGAACACGTCACGGCGGGCACCAGGTCGTGCCCGCATTTGTGCTCGATGACCATGGGGCGGTCGCCGTCGCGCAGATGGCGGTCGCCCCACGCCATGAGCGTCATCAGGACCGGTTCGAGTTCGAGGCCCGCCCGCGTCGGCCGGTACTCGAAGCGCTGCGGGCGCTCCTGGTAGGCGACCTTCTCCAGGATCCCGGCGTCGACCAGGCGCCGAAGACGTGTGGCGAGGATGTCGCGCGGCGCCCCGATGTTGCGGACGAGCCGGTCGAACCGGCCGTTGCCCAGGCACACCTCGCGCAGCACGAGCAGCGAGTACTTCTCGCCGACCACGGCCAGGGTGTCGGCGATCGAGCAGGGACGGGGGTCCTTGGCGGCGGCAGGCATGCGCTCAGTGTAGGGGCCTGGGCGGTAGAGGGTTTGTTTTTCCAACTCGCCTCGCTATGGTGAGTTGGAAATTCCTACTCATGCGTAACTCCCACCGTTCCGGAGGCATGCGCCATGCGTGACGCCGTCATCGTCGAAGCCGTTCGCACCCCCGTCGGAAAGGGCAGGCCCGAGCGCGGTGCCCTGTCCGGCGTCCATCCCGTCCAGCTCCTCGCGCACACCCTGCGCACCCTCGTCGACCGGGCCGGAGTCGACCCCGCGCTGATCGACGACGTCATCGGCGGCACCGTCGACCAGGTCGGCGAACAGGCCATGAACACCACCCGGTACGCCGTCCTGTCCGCCGGATTCCCCGAGTCCGTGCCCGCCACCACCGTCGACCGCCAGTGCGGCTCCTCCCAGCAGGCCGTGCACTTCGCCGCGCAGGGTGTCCTTTCGGGCGCGTACGACATGGTCGTGGCCTGCGGTGTCGAGTCGATGAGCCGGGTGCCGATGTGGTCCAACGTGCCCGCGGGCGCCGACCCGTTCGGCCCCGGCGTCGCCGCGCGCTACCCGGAGGGCCTCGTGCCGCAGGGCATCAGCGCCGAACTCATCGCCGCCCGCTGGTCGTTGTCGCGCGAGGAGATGGACGCGTACGCCGTCGGCTCGCACCGCAAGGCCGCCGCCGCGTGGGACGCCGGGCTCTTCGACGCGGAGGTCGCCCCGCTGGAGGGCGTCACGCGGGACGAGTCGGTGCGGCCCGGCACGTCCCTGGAGGTGCTCGGCGGGCTCAAGTCCGCGTACTACGACCCCGCGTTCGAGGAGCGGTTCCCGCAGATCGCGTGGAACGTGACCGCCGGCAACGCCAGCCCCGTCAACGACGGCGCCTCCGCCGTGCTCATCACCAGCAGCGAGAACGCGGCCCGGCTCGGACTGCGCCCGATCGCCCGGCTGCACAGCTTCGCCGTCACCGGATCGGATCCGCTGCTCATGCTGACCGGGGTGATCCCGGCGACCGAGAAGGTGCTCAGGCGGGCCGGCCTGACGCTCGGCGACATCGACCTGTTCGAGGTCAACGAGGCGTTCGCCGCCGTGGTCCTTGCCTGGCTGCGGGAGACCGGCGCCGACCCGGCCCGGCTGAACGTGCACGGCGGGGCCATCGCGCTCGGCCATCCGCTCGGGGCGAGCGGCACGCGCCTGATGACGACGCTGGTGCACGCGATGCGCTCGCGCGGGGCGCGGTACGCGCTCCAGACCATGTGCGAGGCCGGAGGACTGGCGAACGCCACGGTCCTGGAAGCGCTCTGAGCGGGGACCGCGGACGGAGCGCGGTCCTCAGGCGGCGTCCGCGGAGCCCCTGAGCTTGTGGCGCTTGAGCCAGGCCACGACCGCGCCCGCCACACCCGTCACCGTGATGAAGCCCATCGCGATCAGGAACACCGGGGACGTGGGCGTCGACGCGCGGGCGCCCGCGATCACGTACGCCGCCGTGTTCGGGATCGAGCCGAGCGCCGTGGCCAGGAGGAAGGGGAGCCAGCCCATGCGGGAGATCGACGCGCAATAGTTCGCCGCCCAGAACGGGACGCCCGGGAAGAGGCGGGCCGCCAGCATCGAGCGGAAGCCGTGTCTGCTCAGCTGGCCGTCCGCCGCCTTCAGCCAGCGGCCGCGCAGCAGCGGGCGCAGCGCCTCCTGGCCGAGGAAGCGGCCCAGGCCGAACGAGATGCCGGCGCCGAGCACCGTCCCGCCGATCGCCCCGAGCAGCCCCAGCTGCGAACCGAAGAGCGCCCCCGCCGCCAGATTGAGCAGCGGACGCGGCACGAACGCCACCGTGCACAGCCCGTACGCCACGGCGAACAGGACCACCGCCGCCGCCCCGCTCACCTGCGGCGGCCAGCCGTCGGCCAGGATCCGCTGCGGCTCGAAGAGCAGCACGCTCGTCGCGCCCGCGGCCAGCAGCATCACCAGGAGCGACAGCCGCGACCAGGGCGACAGGAGCACCCGGGTGCAGCGCGCGGCGAGCCCGGCGGGACGGGCGGGGACGGTCTCGAACATCCGGGGAGACTAACTGACGGATACATAAGATCGCCGTAGGTTGTGTCTCACTTTTCCGGCTCTTGCCCCTCGTGCGAGGAGAGTCACATGGCCGTCATCGCGGCGCCGCCCAGCGTTCTCGCCGACACCGTGATGTCCCGGCTCACGGACGTGTACGGGGCTGCCGCCGACCCCGAGCGGGCGGCACCGATGCGCGCCTACATGAAGGACGTCGCCCCGTTCCTCGGGATCCCCTCGCCCGAGCGACGGCAGCTGTCACGGACCGTCCTGGAGGGGCTGCCCCGGCCAGACGAGCGCGACCTGACCGCCGTCGCGCTGCGCTGCTGGGCGCTGCCCGAGCGAGAGTACGCGTACTTCGCCATCGACTGGCTGCGCCGCCACGGACGCCGGCTGACCTCGCCGTTCCTGGCCGTCGCGCGGCAGCTGATCACGACGGTCCCGTGGTGGGACACCGTCGACCTCCTCGCGTCCCACGTAGTGGGTGGCCTGGTCGCCGCGGATCCGAAGCTGGCGGCCACCATGGACGCCTGGAGCGAGGACCCGGACCTCTGGGTCGCCCGCACCGCGCTGCTGCACCAGCTCCGCTACAAGGAGGCGACCGACGCGGAGCGGCTCTTCGGGTACTGCCTGCGCCGGGCCGGGCACCCCGACTTCTTCGTGCGCAAGGCGATCGGCTGGGCCCTGCGCGAGTACGCGAAGACCGACCCCGGCGCCGTACGGGCCTTCGTCGTCGCCCACCGGGACGTGCTCGCGCCGCTTTCCGTGCGGGAAGCGCTGAAGAACGTAGAGCCATAGGCGTCCTGTAGGGCACCCCTCATTAAGGCGCGAAAAACCATTCGACGTGCGACGTCGCGTCGGCGAGGATCTGCCTCATGTTCCGGCACGCCTTCCTCGCAGCACCGTCCGCAGTCGCGGGCGCTGCTCAGGCTGCCGCTTTTCTCGCTGGTTCTGTCGCAGCAGCCGTCGACGGCGCGCGAAGCTGACCCTCTCCGGACATTCCGGCGGACCCCGCAGGGGGAGGGTCGGTCCGGCCCAGGGGTCCCCGCCTCAGCACATGGAGGCTTCACTTTTCTGTTCCGGAAAGGAACACCCCCAGCCATGCCCAAGACGGCATACGTGCGCACCAAGCCGCACCTGAACATCGGCACCATGGGCCATGTCGACCATGGCAAGACCACCCTGACCGCCGCCATCACCAAGGTCCTCGCCGAGCGCGGCTCGGGCACCTTCGTCCCGTTCGACCGGATCGACAAGGCGCCCGAGGAGGCGCAGCGCGGCATCACCATCAACATCGCGCACGTCGAGTACGAGACCGACACCCGGCACTACGCGCACGTGGACATGCCGGGCCATGCCGACTACGTCAAGAACATGGTGACCGGCGCGGCCCAGCTCGACGGGGCGATCCTCGTCGTCTCCGCGCTCGACGGGATCATGCCGCAGACCGCCGAGCACGTGCTGCTCGCCCGGCAGGTCGGCGTGGACCACATCGTCGTGGCCATCAACAAGGCGGACGCGGGCGACGAGGAGCTCACCGACCTCGTCGAGCTGGAGGTCCGCGACCTGCTCTCCGCGCACGGCTACGGCGGCGACTCCGTCCCGGTGGTCCGGGTCTCCGGGCTCAAGGCGCTGGAGGGCGACCCGCGGTGGACGGCGTCCGTCGAGGCGCTGCTCGACGCCGTGGACACGTACGTGCCGATGCCGGAGCGGTACGTGGACGCGCCGTTCCTGCTGTCGGTCGAGAACGTCATGACGATCAGCGGGCGCGGCACCGTCGTCACCGGGGCGGTCGAGCGCGGCCGGGTCCGCGTCGGCGACCGCGTGCGGGTGTACGGCACCGCGGAGGAGGTGGAGACCGTCGTCACCGGCGTCGAGACCTTCGGCAAGCCGATGGACGAGGCGCAGGCCGGGGACAACGTGGCGCTGCTGCTGCGCGGTGTCGCCCGCGACGCGGTGCGCCGCGGGCACGTCGTCGCGGCGCCGGACAGCGTGCGGCCCGCGCGCCGCTTCACCGCGCAGGTGTACGTGCTGTCGGCGGCCGAGGGCGGGCGCTCCACGCCCGTCGCCACCGGCTACCGGCCGCAGTTCTACCTGCGCACCGCGGACGTCGTCGGGGACATCGACCTCGGCGAGGCCGCCGTCGCGCGGCCCGGCGACACCGTCACCGTGACGGTCGAGCTCGGCCGCGACGTCCCGCTCGAGTCGGGGCTCGGCTTCGCGATCCGCGAGGGCGGGCGGACCGTCGGGGCGGGGACGGTGACGTCCGTGGAGTGACGTGACGGAGGGCGGGGGCCCCGGGCCCCCGCCCTCCAGCGGTGCCTCACACCCTCCGCCGACACGACGGTTCTCGGCGGCGGAGGCCGCGGTGGCGGGCAGGCCCTGGGCGGTGACCTACCGGCTGGGGCGCGGCGCCCTGGGCGGTGACCGGCCGGCTGGGGCGCGGCGGAAATGGCCCGCGCTCGCACGCGGTGACCGAGCGGAGCGGCCCATGCCGCCCCGGGCCCCGGCACAATGAAGCGGTGAACGCACCCGACCCCGAGTACGCCGAGCCGATACCCGTCACCCGCACCGTCGACCACGGCGTCGCCAAGCTGATGCCCGACGTGGACCGACGGCGGGCCTGGCTGCTCACGGTCGACGGGGCGCCGCAGTCCTACGTCGACCTCGACGAGCCGACGCACCTGGAGTTCGAGTACGCGCGGCGCCTCGGACACGTCCTGGACAGCGTCGCCGAGGACGGGTGGCCGCTCGACGTGCTGCACCTCGGCGGGGGCGCGCTGACCCTGCCCCGCTACGTGGCCGCCACCCGGCCCGGATCGCGCCAGCAGGTCGTCGACGCCGACCGTGGGCTGCTCGCGCTGGTCGGCGAGCACCTGCCGCTGCCGGCCGGCGCGGGCGTCGACGTGCACGGAGCCGACGCGCGCGCCTGGCTGGAGGCCGCCCCGGCGGACAGCGCGGACGTGCTGGTGGCCGACGTCTTCGGCGGATCGCGGGTGCCCGCGCACCTGACCACCGAGGGGTACGCGCGCGAGGCGGACCGGGTGCTGCGGCCGGGCGGCGTCTACGCCGCGAACCTCGCGGACGGTGCGCCCTTCGCCTTCCTGCGCTCCCAACTGGCCACGTTCAGCGGCGTGTTCGCGCATCTGGCGCTCGTCGCCGAGCCCGCCGTGCTGCGCGGCCGGCGCTTCGGCAACGCCGTGCTCATCGCCTCGCAGGCCGAGCTCGACGTGCCCGAGCTGGCCCGCCGCACCGCCCGTGACGCGTTCCCCGCCCGGGTCGAGCACGGCCCGGGGCTGCGCCGCTTCGTCGGCGACGCCCGGCCGGTCGCCGAGGGGGACGCGGTGCCGTCGCCGGAGCCGCCGGGCGGTTCGTTCAGCGTGGGGTGAGGTCCTGCGGGGCGGTCATGCCCGTCGGCTCCTGGGCCGTGGACACGGCCACCTCCGTGGACGTCTCCCGGCGCCGCAGATTGCGTACGTCGGGGACGAACAGGACGGCCGTCGTGGCGAGGACGACGAGCGCCGCGCAGCCCCACAGCGCCGGGGTGCGGCCGAACGCCGACTCCGCGGGTCCCGCGAGCGCCGTCGCGAGCGGCACCATCGCCACCGAGCCGAACCAGTCGTAGGCCGAGACGCGGGAGAGCTTCTCCTCCGGGATCTCCTGGTGCAGCGCGGTGATCCACGAGACGCCGAAGATCTCGATGGTGACGCCGCTGACGAACATCACGGCGACCAGGGCCGGCAGCGGTACGGGGACCGCGAGCGCCGCCGACGGCAGGGCGAGGGAGAAGACCGAGAGCGTCGCCGCGAACAGCAGGCGCCGCGGTTTCCAGCGCATCATGAGCAGCCCGCCGAGGATCGTGCCGACGCCGAACGCGCCGAGCGCGAGACCCCACGGCCCGGCCCCGCCGAGTTCGTCGCGGGCCACCAGCGGGCCGAACACCGACTCGGCGGCGCCCACCACGGCGACAACCACCGAGAACTGGGCGACGATCGTCCACAGCCAGGGGCGCCCGATGAACTCCCGCCAGCCGTCGCGCATGTCGGAGAGCAGGCCGCCGCCCGGTGCGCGCGGCGCTATGTGGCTCACGTCGAGGAACATCCGCAGCGCGCCCGCCACCGCGAACGCCGCGGCGTCCACCGCGAGCACCCAGCCGGGCCCGATCGCGGCGACCATCGCACCGCCGAGCGCGGCGCCGCCCACCGCCGCGCCGGACATCGCCATCCGGAACATCGCGAACGCGCGGCTCGCCTGCTCGCCGGTGACCGACGCCATGAGCATGCCCTCGGCCGCCGGGTTGAAGAACGCCTGCCCGGTGCCGCCGAGCGCGCTCAGCGCCATCATCTGCCACAGCCGCGGGTCGCCCTGGAGGACGAGCAGCGCGAAGGCGCCCTGCGAGAGGAAGTTGAGGGCGTTGGCCGCGACCATCACGTGGTGCCGCGGCAGCCGGTCGGCGACGGCCCCGCCCACCAGCAGGAAGACCACCAGGAACAGGGTGCGTGCCGCGGCCACGAGGCCGACGTCACCGCCGTCGCCGCCCGCGTCGAGCACGGCGAACGCGGACGCGATGAGCGCGCCGTGCGCGCCGAGGGTCGTCACGAAGGCGGACACGGCCAGCAGCGTGTAGTTGCGTCCGGCCCAGGCGGGGCGGCGCGAGCCCTTCTGCGAAGGGGACGGCGTGGAGGCGGCGGCTGAGGTCACTGAGGGACTATCGCCGCCGCACGCCCCGCTGACAAATCGTTTAACCGGCCGCCCGGACGTCATCCGGGCGGGTCCGGATCACGAAGCGGTCGGATCCTTGTAGTAGCGCACCGAGTTGAGGATCTTCTCGATGGTCGCGTCGGACAGCTCGCTCTTGACGCCCTTGGCGGCCCACAGGTCCCAGGACACGAAGTCCTTGTCCTCGTTCTGGAAGGCGAACACGACGGCCTTGCCCTCGCTGTCGCACTTGCCCTTGTTGGGGTTGCCTTCGGAGTGCGCCTTGATGAGGCTGCCCTCGATGCCCTGGCCGTTGGTGAACGTCTCGGCCTTGCCCACCTTCATGGACTTGGTGTCCGGTTCGGTGTAGCCGCCGTAGATCCAGGTGGGCACCCGGCTCTCGGCCGCCTGGGCGGCCGTCTTGGCGCCGTCCTCCCCACGGGTGCCGACGCCGGCGAGCGAGGTCTCCTCGTCGCGCCCGTCCTTGTCGGAGTCCTCGGTGCACCACTTGGACTGGAGGAACGCGGGACCCGTGACGGTGGTCTGCTCGGACTCGCCCTTGTACTTGTACTCGAAGCCGACGGACTGATCGGCCCCGGACGCGCTGACCTCCCACCCCGGCGGCACGTCGAAGACCGTCTTGAACTTGGTGTTCACGACCGGCTGCCAGCCCGCGACCACGGGCTTGACGGCGGCGCCCTCGCCGCGCGGGTTGTCGCCCCCGGACGCGCTCGGGCTCGGGTCCTTGGACGCGGACTGCTGCGCGGACGGCGACTTCTCGCCACCGCCCTTGGCGTCGTCGTCCTTGTCCCCGCCCAGCACCAGGAACCCGGTCACCCCGGCCGCGATCACGACGGCCGCCGCCGCGACGATGGCGACGATCTTCGTGTTGTTGCCACCGCCACCACCGCCCTGCGGAGCCTGCGGCGGGCCGAGCGGAGTCGTCGGCGCCTGCCACCCCGGCTGCTGCTGGTACGGGTTCGGCTGCTGCTGGACCCCCGGCTGCTGATAGGGGTTCGGCGTCGCCTGGTACCCCGGCTGCTGGTACGGGTTCGGCGTCGGCGGAGTGCTCGGATTGTGCGGGTAGTTGGGGTTGTTCGGGTCCTGCGGGTTCTGCTCGCCCCCGGGCGGCTGCTGTCCTGGCCACATGGCCGATAACGATAGAGGGTCCTGGGCCTGCTGAGGTCGCCGCCCTGTATCGGACGTGCAACAGCGGTCCCGCCGGACGCGCGGCCTCCCGTGCGCGCGCGGCCGACGTGCCCCACCGGACGTGTCAGGGCTTGACGAGGTAGCTGCTCCAGACCCACGAGCCGCGGTCGCCCGCCTCGATGTCGCAGTACTGGCGGTCGACGCAGTACCAGACGCTGCCGGCGGAGTTCGTGCAGTGGACCGGGCTGGTCACCTTGGTGTTGGCGCCGAGTCGCGTGACGACCGAGGAACCCCCCGACGGCGCGGTGTGCACGACGGCCCCCTTCGACCCGACCTTCCAGTACGTGGTCACGGCCTGGCAGCGCAGGGGCGCCGAAGCGGCCGAGGGCGCGGCCGACGCCGCGGTCGCGGAGAGGAACGCGGAGGAAAGGGCCAGGATGGCGGCAAAAGCGGCATAACCGAAGGTACGCACGGAAACTCCTGATTGCTGGGGAGTGGTCAGGTGCAGGTGATCATCGGCCGTGCGTGATCGTCAAGCTCGTCCGGTACGGCAAGCCCCGCCCGTACGGGCGGAGTTGAGGCCGGGCGCGCCCCGCCTCGGCGCCTGTGACGGACCCGCTGCCGGAGGGCATGGACCCAGGATGCTACTCGTAGGTAACATGCGGCCATGAGCGCAGATCAGATGTCCATCGGCGAGATGCTCGCCGCCACGGTGCCGATGGCCCGCACCCTGAACCTGGAGTTCGTCGAGACCACCGCGGAGAAGGCGGTCGTCGCGCTGCCGGATCAGGCCGACTACCACAACCACGTGGGCGGGCCGCACGCCGGCGCCATGTTCACGCTGGGGGAGTCCGCGAGCGGGGCCATCGTGCTGGCCGCCTTCGGGGAGCAGCTGTCACGGGCCGTGCCGCTGGCCGTCAGTGCCGAGATCGCGTACAAGAAGCTCGCGATGGGACCCGTCACCGCCACGGCGACGCTCGGGCGTCCCGTCGCCGACGTGGTCGCCGAGCTGGACGCGGGGGAGCGGCCGGAGTTCCCGGTGGGCATCGAGATCCGCCGCGGCGACGGCGCCGTGACCGGGGAGATGACCGTCATCTGGACCCTGCGGCCCAACGGCTGAGCGGCAGCCGACCGGAGCAACGCTGTCCGGGCCCCGAACGCCATCGGCGTTCGGGGCTCTTTGCGTACCGTCCGCGTTCGCTCCATTGACACGAGTCACCAGGCGTCATAGTTTCCGGGCTCGGTCACGCAGTGTCCAACGGTGTGTCAAGTCCGGTTTGTCGCATGGCGCGTTCCCGCGTCGAACGCGAAGAGGAGTGACAGCCCATGTCCGACGGCATCTCCAGAAGAACGGCTCTGCGGCGGATGGGCGGCGCGATCGCGGTCGCCGCGGCCGCCACCTCCGGCCTCCCGGCCCCCGCCCGCGCGGCGGCACAGGACCGCGGCGGGCGCGGTGCGGGTCGCCGGATCGAGTCGCTGATCGCCCGGCTCACCCTCGACGAGAAACTCACCTTCCTGCACGGCGGCTCCGACCCGCACGACCTCGGCCAGGCCGGCTACATCCCCGGCGTGCCCCGCCTCGGCATCCCGCCGCTGCGTCTCGCCGACGGCCCGGCCGGTGTCCGCGTCACCGCCCGCGCCACCGCGCTGCCCGCGCCCGTCCTGCTCGCCTCCGCCTTCGACCCCGAACTCGCCCGCCGCTACGGGCAGGTCATCGGCCGCGAGGGCCGCGCCCTCGGCCAGGACGTGCTGCTCTCCCCGATGGTGAACCTCATCCGCACCCCCTACGCGGGCCGCAACTTCGAGACGTTCTCCGAGGACCCGCTGCTCGCCTCCGACCTGGTCGCCGAGGAGATCAAGGGCGTCCAGGGCGAGGGACTCATCGCCACCGTCAAGCACTTCGCGCTGAACAACCAGGAGAAGGACCGCATGTCGATCGACGTGCGGGCCGACGAGCAGACCATGCACGAGCTGGAGCTGCGCGGCTTCGAGGCGGCGGTGAAGGCCGGCGCCGGATCGGTCATGGGCGCGTACAACAAGGTCAACGGCACCTTCGCCTGCGAGAACAAGGCGCTCCTCACCGACCTGCTGCGCGACCAGTGGCACTTCACCGGTTGGGTCATGACCGACTGGTTCGCCGCGCACGGCACCGTCACCGGGATCACCGCCGGGCTCGACATGGAGATGCCCGGCGAGATCGCCTTCGGCGCCGCGCTCAAGAAGGCCGTACAGGACGGCACCGTCCCCGAGGCGCACGTCGACCGGGCGGTGCGCCGCATCCTCGTCGTGATGGAGCGGTTCGGGCTGCTCGCCGAGAAGGTCCCTCCGCGGCCGGCGCGCGACCCGCGCGCCGGCGCCGCCGTCGCCCTCGACGTCGCCAAGGCCGGCGCCACCCTGCTGCGCAACGAGGGCGGCACGCTGCCCCTGCGTCCCTCCGACTCCCTCGCCGTGGTCGGCCCGACCGGCCGCTACCCCTTCGTCAGCGGCGGCGGCAGCGCCCATGTGATCCCCGACCGCGCCGAAGGACCGTACGACGGGCTCACCGCCCGCGCGGGACGCGGCGCCCGCGTCACGTACGCGCTCGGCGAGGACATCTACGGCAAGGCCCTGCCGAAGGGGGCCCTCGCGCCGGCCGTCGATCTGGAGGAGTGCGAGGTCGGGCCCGGGCGGACCTGGTCGTACGACGGGACGCTCACCGTCGGCGAGGCCGATGACTGGACGTTCGTCATCCACTATTCCGGCGACCGGCCCACGGTCCTGCTCGACGGCACCGAACTCTTCCCCGTCGCTCCCGGTTTCGGCGAGTACTTCACCGGCGGCCTGCTCTCCGCCGCACCCGACGGGCTCGCGGTGCGCCGCACGTCCCTTCACCTGGCGGCCGGTTCGCACCGGGTGCAGATCACGGCGAAGGGCGGGGACGAGGGCCAGACGTTCCGGCTGCGCCGCGTGACGGGTGCGACGCGGGCCGCCGACGTCGCCGAGGCCGTGCGCGCCGCCAAGGCCGCGCACAGTGTCGTGCTCTTCGCGTACGAGGACGCGACCGAGGGCATGGACCGCACCTCCCTCGCGCTGCCCGGCCACCAGGAGGCACTGATCTCCGCGGTCGCCGCCGCCAACCCCCGGACGACCGTGGTCCTCAACACCTCGTCCGCGATCACCATGCCGTGGCTGGACCGGGTCGGCGCCGTGCTCCAGATGTACTACCCCGGGCAGGAGGGCGCGGCCGCCACCGCCGCCGTCCTGTACGGGGACTGCGACCCCGGCGGCCGCCTCACCCAGTCCTTCCCGGTGTCCGAGGACGCCCACCCGATGTCCGGCGACCCGCGCCGCTACCCGGGGGTGAACGGCGTCGAGGAGTACTCGGAGGGCATCCACCTCGGGTACCGCTGGTACGACGCGCAGGGCGTGAAGCCGCTGTTCCCGTTCGGGCACGGCCTGTCCTACACGTCGTTCGCGTACGAGAACCTCGCGGTGCGCTGGACCGGGCACGGCCTCGACGTCGGCTTCACCGTCCGCAACACCGGTCGCCGGGCCGGCGTCGAGGTCGCGCAGGTCTACATCGGCAGGTCGCCCGACCTCCAACTCGACCAGGCCGTCCAGGTGTTGGGCGGATACCGGCGGCTCGTGCTCGGTGCGGGGGAGCGGCGGCGCGTCACCGTCCGCGTCGCCCGCGACACCCTCTCCTCCTGGGACACCGCCCGGCACGCCCTCGTCCTCGGCACCGGCCGCCGCACCGTCCTGGTCGGCTCCTCCTCGCGCGACCCGAAGCTGCGCGATGACGTCGTCGTGACGGGCAAGGGCCGCGCCCACGAGGGAGGCAACTGACATGCGGAGCAGTCGAACACGCCGCCGGATACGCGGCGCGGTCGTCGCCCTGGTGACCCTGGCCGCCGGGCTCGTCCCGGTGGCCGGCGCCCACGCCGCCGGGTCCGGCGGCACCCTCGTGCACACCGGCACCGGCTGGGTGCGTGGCCAACTCACCGACGAGGGGCGGCAGTTCCTCGGCATCCCGTACGCCCGGCCGCCCGTCGGCGCGCTGCGCTGGAAGGAACCGCGCCCGGCCCGGGCCTGGCGCGGGGTCCGCGACGCGAAGGGCTTCGGCAACAGGTGTGTACAGACGTCGAGTTGGGACCCGGGCTACGAGGACCCGACGTACACCGAGGACTGCCTGTCGCTCAACGTGTACGCACCCGACGGCACCGCCGGACGCCCGGTCATGGTCTGGCTGCACGGCGGCGGTCTGACCGCGGGCGCCGGAGCCGACATCGTGCCCGACACCTTCGCCCGGACCACGGGCACGGTCGTCGTGAGCGTCAACTACCGCCTGGGAGCGATGGGTTTCCTCGCCGCGGCCGGGCTCGACGACGAGGTCTCCGACGGCGTGTCCGGCAACTTCGGCCTCCAGGACCAGCAGCTTGCGCTGCGCTGGGTGCGCGCCAACATCGCCCGCTTCGGCGGCGACCCGTCCCGCGTCACCATCGCGGGCGAGTCCGCGGGCGGCCGCTCCGTGTGCACCCAGCTCGCGTCGCCGACCGGACGCGGCCTGTTCCGGGCCGGGATCGTCGAGTCGGGCGCGTACGGGGACTGCGCGGCGCGCGAGCACCGCGAGGCGGTCGCCGCCGGGGCGGCGTTCGCGCAGAGGCTCGGCTGCGGGGAAGCGGCCGGGGGCGTCGTCGGCTGTCTGCGGGGGAAGCCGGCGAAGGAGATCCTCGACGCACAGGGCGGCTTCGACTGGAGCCCGGTCGTCGGCGGCGCCTTCCTGCCGGAGCAGCCCGCCACGGCGATCGCCGCGGGCCGCTCCGCCCGCGTACCGGTGCTGAACGGCGCCAACCGGGACGAGGGCCGGCTCTTCGCCTATGGCGCGTACGACGGGCAGGGCAGGCCGCTCACGGCGTCGGCCTACCCGCAGGCCCTGGCCGATGCCTTCGGTGAGGAAGCCGGGCGGCGGGCGTTGAAGGAGTACCCGTTGAGTGAGTACTCGTCCCCTGCATACGCGTACGCCGCCGCCGTCGGGGACCGGCTCATGGCCTGTTCCGCCCTGCGCCTGAACGAGCGGCTCGCGCGCGGCGGGTCGCCCGTCTACGCGTACGAGTTCGCCGACCGGACCTCGCCGCCCTTCGCGTCGATCCGCGAGGCGGGCAGGACGTTCGACTTCGGGGCCACCCATGTGAACGAGGTGCAGTACCTCTTCAAGCACTTCGGCCTTGCCGCGCCGCTCGACGCCGAGCAGCGTGTCCTCGCACGGCGGATGGTGCAGTACTGGGGGGCGTTCGTACGGGGCTCGGCGCCGCGGGCCGACGGGGCGCCCGCCATGCCGGACCAGCGGACGCGGCCCGGCCGCGTGCTGTCCCTGAAGACCGCCTCCGTGGGCGGGATCACAGTCTCCTCAAGCGTTCACCGGGACCACCACTGCACCTTGTGGGACTCGGCTGCGTCTTAGGGAGCAGGTAGGCTGCCCGGCGTGCGCGCGCAGAGGGGGAGCGCACGCCGGGCACACGGATTTTCGGTACGGGAGGCGACCGCGTTGCACGTCCAGGAGTGGCTCGACACGATTCCGGCGGTCGCCATCTATGCCCTGGTGGCGGGTGTCATCGGGCTCGAAAGCCTGGGCATTCCGCTGCCCGGCGAGATCGTGCTCGTCTCCGCCGCGCTGCTGTCGTCGCAGCACGGCGACGTGAACCCGATCGTGCTCGGGGTCTGCGCGACCGCGGGCGCCGTCATCGGTGACTCCATCGGATACGCGATCGGGCGCAAGGGCGGGCGGCCGCTCCTCGCGAAACTGGGGCGCAAGTTCCCCAAGCACTTCGGGCCCGCGCACATCGCCACGGCCGAGCGGTCCTTCGAGAAGTGGGGCATGTGGGCCGTCTTCTTCGGTCGCTTCATCGCGCTGCTCCGGATCTTCGCGGGGCCGCTCGCGGGTGTGCTGCACATGCCGTACTGGAAGTTCCTCATCGCCAACTTCCTCGGCGGCGTCGTCTGGGCCGGTGGCACGACCGCCGTCATCTACTACGTGGGTGTCGTCGCCGAGGACTGGCTGAAGCGGTTCTCGTACGTGGGGCTCGGGGCGGCTGTGCTGATCGGGCTCGCGTCGATGCTGCTCGTGAAGCGGCGGGCGGCGAAGGTTGCGGCGGAGCATGGCGCTGCGGCGGAGCCGGAGCCTGTTGCAGCGGGGGAGTGAGGGCGCCGCCCCCGCTTCTCGCCTAGTCGCCGTTGTGGCGTCCCGTTCGTTCGCGGCTGCGGCGCCGTCGTGGCTGGTCGCGCAGTTCCCCGCGCCCCTACGGGGCGCACTCCCTCTTGTGAGCCTTAGCCAGCTCCACGTACACCGTGCCGTTCAGGGTCACGCCCTCGCGTTCCTCCTGGGTCAGTTCGCGCTTGACCTTGGCGGGGACGCCTGCGACCAGGGAACCGGGCGGGACCACCATGCCCTGGGGGACCAGGGCCTGGGCCGCGACCAGGGAGCCGACGCCGATGACCGCGCCGTTGAGGACCGTCGCGCCCATGCCGATCAGGCAGTCGTCCTCGACCGTGCAGCCGTGCAGGACCGCGTTGTGGCCGACCGAGACGCGCTCGCCGATCGTCACCGGGAACCCGGCGTCGACGTGCACCGTGCAGTTGTCCTGGATGTTGCTGTCGGGGCCGAGCACGATCGGCTCGAACTCCGCGCGCAGCACCGCCCCGTACCAGACGCTCGCGCCCGGGTGCAGCGTGACGTCGCCGATCAGCGCGGACGTCGGCGCCGCGAACGCCGTCTCGTCCAGCTTCGGTTCCTTGCCGCCGAAGCCGGTGACGAGTGCCTCGTGGGCCGTGTTTCCCATGGGGTGTCGCTCCCTGTGTTCTCGAACGTGCGTCGCGCCTGAGCGAACCGTACCTGTGGGGTGAAGATCACAGGCCGTCGAGGTGGGGGCGGACGGTACGGATGAGTAACGTAGCGCCGTGCCGATGAACTGGAACGCGTTCTCGTCCCGCCGGCGGTCCGCGCGGGGTCCCCTCGCCCATCGTGTCGTGCAGGCCGGCTGGCGCTGGGTGCAGCGCAGGGGCGCGGTCACGGCCGAGCAGCCGGGCGGGCACCGGTTCGGCGCCATCGGGCACGGCACGAAGCTGACATTCCCCCAGGGCACCGTGTTCGGAGCGCCGTGGATCCGGCTCGGCGCGCACTGCATCATCGGCGAACAGGTCACGCTGACGGCCGGGTTGATGCCCGACCTCGACCTCGGCCCCGACCCGATCCTCACCATCGGCCACGGCGTCGTCATCGGCCGCGGCAGCCATGTCATCGCCGACACGACCGTGCGGATCGGCGGCGACGTCTACATGGGGCCGTACGTCTACATCACCTCCACCAATCACTCGTACGACGATCCGCACGAGCCCATCGGCAAGCAGTGGCCGCGGATGGAGCCCGTGGAGATCGGTTCCGGGTGCTGGATCGGCACCGGTGCGGTGATCCTGCCGGGCGCGCGGATCGGACGGAACGTCGTGGTCGCGGCCGGTGCCGTGGTGCGCGGCGAGGTCCCGGACCACGCCGTGGTGGCGGGCGCGCCGGCCCGGGTCGTACGGACCTGGGACGCGGAGGCCGGCTGGCAGCCGCCGCTGCGCACCCCGGCGCCGCAGCCGATCCCGTCCGACATCACGCCCGAACAGCTCCTCGCGCTCGCCGAGTTGGAGGAAGGCGCCTAAGCGCGCAGTGCTTCGGCCGCGGCGTCGAGGACCACGTCGGCCACGGCGGCCAGGGCGGGGGAGTCGAGCTTCCACTGCTGCCAGTACAGGGGCACGTCGACGGGGCGGCCGGGTGCCAGTTCGACGAGGCGGCCCGCGCGCAGCAGCGGCTCCGCCTGGGTCTCGGGCACCATGCCCCAGCCGAGGCCGAGGGCCACGGACTCCACGAACCCCTCGGACGTCGGGACGGCGTGCCGCACCGCGCTCGCGCCGCTGCGGCCGCGCGTCAACTCCCGTACGAACGCGTCCTGATGATCGTCGCTGCGGTCGAACGTGACGACCGGCGCCGCCGGGAGTGCCTGCGCCAGGGGGCCGTCGAGATGCCGTTCCACGAACGCGGGGCCGGCCGCGGCGAGATAGCGCAGTTTGCCGAGCGCGCGCACCGAACACCCCGCCACCGGCTCCGGTGACGACGTCACCGCGGCCATCACCCGGCCGTCCCGCAGCAGCGTCGCCGTACGTGTCTCGTCCTCGCGGCGCAGCTCGAAACAGATCCGCGGACGGTCCGGTACGCGGGTCAGCGCGGCCAGGAACCAGGTCGCCAGGGAGTCCGCGTTCACCGCGACCGACACCCGGGTCGGACCGTCGTCGGTGCTCAGGCCCAGCTCGGCGTACGCGTCCTGCTCCAGCCGGGCCAGCTGGCGGGCGAACCGGACGACGACCTCACCGGACTCGGTCGTGCGGACCGGCTTCGTACGGACGAGGAGGACCCGGCCCGTGCGCTGCTCCAGGGCCTTCACCCGCTGGCTGACGGCGGACGGCGTCACGTGCAGCGCGGCGGCGGCCGCGTCGAACGTGCCCTCGTCCACCACCGCGAGCAGCGTGCGGACCTGGTCGAGTGGGAGCTCAGGAATCATCACGAGTGCTAATGCTACGTAAAAATCTTTAGCTGTACGTGCAGTGATCGTCTTCGTATCGTCGATCCCATGACCGCTTCACTCGCCGCCGCTGCCGCAGGATTCGGCACCGGCCTCTCGCTCATCGTCGCCATCGGCGCCCAGAACGCCTTCGTCCTGCGCCAGGGCGTGCGCCGCCAGTCCGTCCTCGCCGTCGTCGGCATCTGCGCCCTGTCCGACGCGCTGCTCATCGCGCTCGGCGTGGGCGGGGTGGGGGCGGTGGTGGTCGCATGGCCGGGGGCGATCACCGCGGTGGGCTGGATCGGCGGGGCGTTCCTGCTCTGCTACGGGGCGCTCGCCGCGCGGCGGGTGCTCAGGCCGGGCGGGTCCCTGGCCACGGAGGGGGCGTCGGCGGGGTCGCGGCGCCGGGCGGTGCTCACCTGCCTGGCGATGACCTGGCTCAACCCGCACGTGTACCTCGACACCGTGTTCCTGCTCGGGTCCATCGCCGCGCACCAGGGGTCGCTGCGCTGGACGTTCGGGCTCGGTGCCGCGTTCGCCAGCCTGTGCTGGTTCGCGGCGCTCGGCTTCGGCGCGCGACTGCTCGGCCGGTTCCTGGCGCGGCCCGGCGCCTGGCGGGTGCTCGACGGTCTGGTCGCCGTCACGATGATCGCGATGGGCGCGCTGCTGGTCGCCGGGGCGTGAGGCGGGCGGGCTGCCACGGACACAGGGGTTGCTGCGATAGTGAACCCCGCAGAAGAAGATGTAGAGGCCACCCAGGGTGGCCGCTCGGAGCAGCCGGGAAGTCCGTGGACAGCAGCGACAAGACCAGAGGGACCGGGCCGGGGACGGCCGCGGGACCGCCCGAAGCGCCGCAGGTCCGGCGCGGCTGGCGCCGGTTCGCGATGGACACCCGGCCGCTGCGCATCCCCGCGTACCGGCGCCTGTGGTCCTCGACGATCGTCACGGCCGTCGGCAGTCAGCTCACGGCCGTCGCCGTACCGAAGCAGATCTTCGACATCACGGGGTCGTCGGCCTGGGTCGGCGCCGCGAGCATGGCGGGGCTGCTGCCACTGATCGTCTTCGCGCTGTGGGGCGGGGCCGTCGCCGACAGCATGGACCGCCGCAAGCTGCTCCTCATCACCAACTGCGGCATCGCGGCGACCTCGGTCCTGTTCTGGATCCAGGCGGTCGCGGGGTTCGACTCGGTGGCCGTCCTGATGGTGCTGCTCGCCGTGCAACAGGCGTTCTGGGGGCTCAACGCGCCGGCGCGCAACGCCTCCATCGCCCGGCTCGTGCCCGCCGGCGAACTCGCCGCGGCCAACGCGCTCGGCTCGACCGTCATGCAGACCGGGCAGGTCGTCGGCCCGCTGCTCGCGGGTGTCCTCATCCCCGTCATCGGGCTGCCCGAGCTGTACCTCATCGACGCGCTGGCCCTGTGCGTCACGGTGTGGGCCGTGTACCGGCTGCCGTCGCTGCCCCCGTTGGACGCGAGCGTCAAGCGACGGGCGGGCGTGCGCGAGATCGCGGCCGGGTTCCGCTACATCTCCGCGCACAAGGTGCTGCTCCTTTCCTTCCTCGCCGACATCATCGCGATGGTGTTCGGCATGCCCCGCGCCCTGTTCCCGCAGCTCGCCGCCGAGACCTACGCGCCGTACGGGGAAGGGCTCGCCCTCGGTCTGCTGTTCGCGGCGATCCCGATCGGGGCGGTGGTCGGCGGTCTGTTCTCCGGCACGTTCTCGCGGGCGCGGCGGCACGGGTGGATGGTGATCGGCGCGGTCGTCGCGTGGGGCGCGGCCATCGCGGGGTTCGGCCTGAGCGGCAGTCTCTGGCTCGCCGTGGTGTTCCTTGCGGTGGCCGGCGTCGCGGACATGGTCTCGATGGTGTTCCGCGGGGCGATCCTCCTGTCGGCGGCGACGGACGAGATGCGCGGCCGCATGCAGGGCGTGTTCACGGTGGTCGTCGCGGGCGGCCCGCGCCTGGCCGACGTCCTGCACGGCGCGGCGGGCTCGGCGTTCGGGCCGCGTACGGCGGTGGTCGGGGGCGGGGTACTCGTCGTGGCGTCGATGCTGGTCCTGGCGTGCGCGGTGCCGGCGCTGCGGCGGTACCGGGTCTGACGGGGGCTTCGGTCGCGTGGGCATCCTGCTTGTAAGGCAGGAGCTCGACGCTTGAGGCGCGGCCGCAGAGGGCGCCGGGTGCTGCCGTGGGCACGTCGTGCGGTGCGCGGCGACCGTCTCAAGTCCCGTCTGCTGTACGGCGGGGCCCGGTTGTGGCAGTGGCCGTGTCCGGCGCGGTCGTTGCCCGCGGGGCGGTCGGCGGCTCCCCGGAGGGGGCGGTGGCCCGTGTCCTGCCGGGCAGTGGGCGGCCGCACCATGGGCCCGTCACCCCGTCGCCAGCAGCACCGTCCCCACCAGCGCGAGCCCCGCCCCCGCCGCCTGCACCCCGCGCAGCCGTTCGTGCAGGATGCCGCGGGCCGCCAGGGCCGTGATCACCGGGTACAAGGACGCGAGGACCGCCGCGACCGTCACCGGGCCCCGCTGCGCGGCCAGCGAGTACGTGCCGTTGGCCGCCACGTCCGCCAGGCCCACGAAAGCGAGCGCGGGCAGGCCGGCGCGGATGGCGGACCAGCCGCCCTGCTCCGGCAGGACCGGGCCGCCGCGCTTCGCGGAGACGAACAGCGCGGCGCCGCCCGCCGCCACGTTCGTCACGCGCTGCACGAACAGCGCGAGGAAGAGTCCGGTGAGCGTCGTCGACGCCTCCGCGATCAGGGCCATCACCGCGCCGAAACCGAACGCGGCGAGCAACGTGAGCAGCACCGCCTGGCGCTGCACCGGCGCGCCCCGCAACTGCGGCCCGCCCGCGAGCACGACCCCCGCGACCGCGACCAGGATGCCCGCGAACTGGAGCAGCCCGGGGCGCTCGCCGAGGACCAGTCCGACGCCGACCGGCACGGCGACGCCGAGCGAGCCGAGCGGGGAGACGACGCCCATCGGGCCGAGCGCGAGCGCCTTGTAGAACGCCAGCATGGCGACGGGGCCCACCACGCCCGCGCCGACCGCGAACCACAACTGCGGGCCCGCCTCGCTCCATCCGCCCGTCGCGACGACGATCGCGCCGAGCACGACCGTCGCGACGGACTGCGAGACGACCACGACCGTCAGGGCGGGGACGCGTCGCGTCAGCAGCCCGCCGCCGAAGTCGGCCAGGCCCCACAGGAGGCTGGTGGCCAGGGCGAAGAGTGCTGTCATGACGGGCCTCGCAGTACAGTTTGCTGAACATCAGGGTGCAGCACACCGTAGTTCACTGCATTGATCGCTGTCATCCAAAATATTGGACTCCCTCAGGCCTGCCCGGGTCGGACCCGGGCCCACTCAGACACACCCTGGACGGAATGTGCCGGAACTCGACCTCCTGACCCAGTCCCTCGCCCGGAACGTCAAGCACTGGCGCTCGGAGCGCGGCTTCACCCTCGACGCCCTCGCGACCCGGGCCGGCGTCAGCCGCGGCATGCTCATCCAGATCGAGCAGGCCCGCACCAACCCGAGCATCGGCACCGTCGTCAAGATCGGCGACGCGCTCGGCGTCAGCATCACCACCCTGCTCGACTACGAACAGGGCCCGAAGGTGCGGATCGTGCCCGCGGAACAGGCCGTCCGCCTGTGGTCCACGGACGCCGGCAGCTACCACCGCCTCCTCGCCGGAACCGAGGCGCCGGGCCCCCTCGAGATGTGGGACTGGTACCTCAAGCCCGGCGAGGGGACCGGATCCGACGCGCACCCCCAGGGCACCGTCGAACTCCTCCACGTCACCGCGGGGGAGCTGACCCTCGTCGTGGACGGCGCCGTCCACCGCGTACCCGAGGGCGCGAGCGTCACGTTCGAGGCGGACGTGCCGCACGAGTACCGCAACGACGGCGACGCGCCCTGCGCGATGGTCATGGCCGTCTCGGTGCCGTTCGAACGCTGAGACACCCGGAACCCGTACGCACGGCGGCTGTTAGCGTGCCGCCATGCGCGCACCCATCGGCTCCTTCGACCACGTCCTCCCGGCCCCCGAAGCCCTCGACCTGCTCACCCGCCCCGTCGCGGACGCCGTACGGCAGTGGAGCGGCTCGGTGCCCGCGCAGGACCTGATCCATGTCGACACCGACCCGCAGTGGGCCGACACCGCCACGTTCGTCGAGCACTACGGGCCCGAACTCCTCGCCCAGTCGGCGAACTGCGTGGTCGTCGCGGGCAAGCGCGGCGGCGAGTCGACCCTCGCCGCGTGCGTCGTCCTGTCCACGACGAAGGTCGACGTGAACGGCACCGTGCGCCGCCAACTCGGCGCCCGCAAGGTCTCGTTCGCCTCCATGGACACCGCGATCGGCGAGACCGGCATGGAGTACGGCGGCGTCACCCCGATCGGACTGCCCGCCGCCTGGCCGGTCCTCGTCGACGCGGCCGTCGCCGACCTGCCGTACGTCCTCATCGGCAGCGGCACCCGGCGCGGCAAGCTCATCGTCCCGGGCAAGGCACTGGCCGAGCTGCCGGGGGCCGTGGTCATCGAAGGGCTCGGCGTCACGGTCTGAGGGCCGCACCAGATGTGAAGGTGTGCGGCGGCGGACGTTTCCCGCACGCCGCGCGACTCGTCATTCCCCCGTGGACGGCGTGGTCGACATCGGGGGTGACGGTGGTGCGCGAGGCGATACCGGGCGCGGTCATCGGTGGACGGTACCGCCTGGACGAGGCGCTGGGGCGGGGCGGCTTCGGAGTCGTCCGGCGCGCCCGCGACCTTGAACTCGGTGCCGGGGTCGCCGTCAAAGAGGTGCATCTGCCGGACTCGGACTGGCCCCAGGAGCGGGCCTCCCGCCCGGCGCGGGCCCGGCGGGAGGCCCGTGACGCGGCCTCGCTGCGCGAGCATCCGCACATCGTGCCCGTGTACGACCTGGTCACCGAGGACGACCGGCCGTGGATGGTGATGCGACTCGTCCAGGGCCGGTCGATGGCCCAACGCCTCGCGGACCGGGGGCCGTTGACGCCGGCGGAGGCGATCAGCGCGGCGCGCTGCCTGCTGTCCGCGCTGGAGGCCGCGCACGCCGCGGGCATCGTCCACCGCGACGTCAAGCCGGCCAACGCGATGACGACCGACCGCGGCGACATCCTGCTCACCGACTTCGGGATCGCCCGGGTGAAGGGCGCCGGGCCCCGCGGCCTCGTCACGATCCAGGACGTCTGCGCGGCGGAAGGGCGCGGAGCGGCCACGAAGAGCCCCCCGGCCCGCCGCAGAGCCACTCCTGGATCGGGTGGCTGCTGCTCGTCGGGTTCCTGATCTGGATCATGTACGGGGTCGCGAACGGCTGAGGGACGCGCCCTCAGCCGCGCGGCACCGGACCCGTACTCTCCCGCACCACCAGCCGCGTCGGCACCAGCGTCGTCCCCCGCTCCTCCTCGCTCTCCCGCACCTGCCGCAGGGCGCTCTCGACGCAGCGGCGGCCGACCTCCGCGAAGTCCTGGTGGACCGTGGTGAGCGGGGGGAGGAACGAGCCGGATTCCGGGATGTCGTCGAAGCCGATCACCGAGACGTCCTCGGGGACGCGGCGGCCGCGCTCGTTCAGGGCGCGCAGCAGGCCGAGCGCCATCTGGTCGTTGGCCGCGAACACCGCTGTGCAGTCGGGGTGCCCCGCAAGTTCCAGGCCCGCCCGGTAGCCGGACTCCGCCGACCAGTCGCCCCGGACGAGCGGGGGCGGCGTGCGGCCCGCCTCCTCAAGTGCCGTACGCCACGCGTCCGTTCGGCGCTGCGCCGCGTACGACTCGTCGGGGCCCGCGAGGTGCCAGACCGTGTCGTGGCCGAGGTCGAGGAGGTGGCGTACGGCGTCGCGCGTGCCGCCCGCCTGGTCCGTGTCCACCACCGCGTACCGGTCACCGGCGTCGGAGTCCGCGACCACGACCTTGACGTGCGGCGGCAGCGAAAGCCGTGCGGAGTCCAGGAGATGGACCTCCATGATGACGATGACCGCGTCGACCGCGAGCTCGCCGAGGCGGGAGAACGCGCCGCGCACCTCGTCCTGCGTCGGCACCGCGACCGGGAGCAGCGTCACCGCGTACCCCTCGTGCGCGGCGGACGTCGCGATGGCCTCCAGGGTGCGGACGTTGCCCGTCGTCGCGAGCGTGAAGGTGATCACGCCGATGGTGCGGAAATCGCCCCGCTTGAGGGCCCTGGCCGCGCTGTTGGGCCGGTAGCCCAGCTCCTTCATCGCGGCGAGCACGCGCCCGCGGGTCTCCTCGTTGACACCGGGGAAGCCGTTCGCGACGCGGGAGACCGTCTGCGAGGAGACGCCGGCCACCCGCGCGACGTCCGCCATCGACGCGTTCTGTGTACGGCGCCGGCCGCCGGCCGTGCCCCGCGCCGGGCCCCTGTCCGTTGCTGTCACCGTCTCCCTCACCTGTCGTAAAAGGTCACGGTTCATGGTCCCGCACCGAGCGACCCTTGACCGTCGTCATCGGGGCAGTGTAGACATGCCGCCACCGAATGTTTACGTAAACATAACAGCCGCCGGTCCACCGTACGCGGCGATGTTCACGCAAACATCGAGGGCACCGAATCGCGAGCATGCACAAGCGAGGGACGCGAGATGACGACGCTTCAACCGACGGCGGCCACCGGACCCCGTCCGGCCGGGCCACCGGTGCGCAGGGCGCGCCGCTCCTGGACGGGATGGGGGTTCATCGGCCCCTTCGTCCTGGTCTTCGCGCTCGTCTTCCTGGCGCCGCTCGCGTACTCCGTGTACCTGAGCCTGTTCCGTACCCAACTCATCGGCGGCACCCGGTTCGTGGGCCTGGAGAACTACCAACAGGCCCTCCAGGACGCCCAGTTCTGGGACGGTGTCGCCCGCGTCGGGCTCTTCCTGCTCGTCCAGGTGCCGATCATGCTGGGCATCGCGCTGCTCGTCGCGCTCGCCATCGACAGCGGCCGCCTGTACGGCAAGGACTTCTTCCGGATATCCGTCTTCCTGCCGTACGCCGTGCCCGCCGTCGTCGCCACCCTGATGTGGGGCTTCATGTACGGGCCGCGCTTCGGTCTGGTCGGCGACATCAACGACGCGTTCGGCGTCTCGCTGCCCGACCCGCTCTCCTCCGACCTGATCCTCGCGTCCATCGGCAACATCGTGACCTGGGAGTTCGTCGGCTACAACATGCTGATCTTCTACGCCGCGCTGCGCGTCATCCCGCAGTCGCTGTACGAGGCGGCGGAGATCGACGGCGCAGGACAGTGGCGCGTCATCGCGTCGATCAAGCTCCCCGCGATCCGCGGCGCCCTCGTGATCGCCACGATCTTCTCGGTGATCGGCAGCTTCCAGCTCTTCAACGAGCCCGCGATCCTCCAGAAGCTCGCGCCGAACGCCATCACCACGGACTACACCCCGAACTACTACACGTACTCGCTGTCCTTCTCCGGCCAGCAGCACAACTACTCCGCGACGGTCGCCATCGTCATGGGCGTCATCACCATGATCGTCGCCTACGTCGTCCAGCTGCGCGGCATGCGCAAGGGAGCGTGACCCCTCATGACTGGACCGACCACCGCCACCCGTCCCGCCGCGCCCCTGAAGTCGCCGGCGCCGCGGCTGCGCACCCCGCGCCGCCCGCACAGCCCGAGCCGACCCAAGCGCAGCGTCCTGCTGACCGTGCTCACCGCCGTCGTCCTCGTCTACAGCCTGCTGCCGCTGCTGTGGCTGGTGCTCAGCGCCACCAAGTCCCAGGAGGGCCTGTCCCGTTCGTTCGGCCTCTGGTTCGACCGCGACTTCGACCTGTGGCACAACATCAGTGAGACCTTCACGTACCAGGACGGCGTCTTCCTGCGCTGGTTCCTCAACACCCTGATGTACGTGGTGGTGGGCGCGGGCGGCGCGACGTTCCTGGCCGTGCTCGGCGGTTACGCGCTCGCCAAGTTCCAGTTCCCCGGCAAGCGGGCCGTGTTCGCCGTCGTCATCGGGGCGGTCGCGGTGCCGACGACGGCACTCGCCGTGCCGACCTTCCTGATGTTCAGCAAGATCGGTCTGACCGACACCCCGTGGGCCGTCATCATCCCGTCGCTGATCTCGCCGTTCGGGCTGTATCTGATGTGGGTGTTCGCCACCGAGGCGATCCCCACCGAGCTGATGGAGGCCGCCCGGATCGACGGCGCGAGCGAACTGCGCACCTTCTTCCAGGTCGCCCTGCCGCTGCTCGCGCCCGGCACGGTCACCGTCCTGCTCTTCACCACGGTCGCGACCTGGAACAACTACTTCCTGCCGCTGATCATGCTGAAGGACCCCGACTGGTACCCGCTGACCCTCGGCCTCGACGCCTGGAACAAGCAGGCCCAGACCGCCGGCGGCCAGGCCGTCTTCAACCTGGTCGTCACCGGATCGCTGCTCACGATCGTGCCGCTGATCGCCGCCTTCCTGTCGCTCCAGAAGTACTGGCAGTCGGGCCTGTCCGCAGGAAGCGTCAAGGAGTAGGCGCCCGCCGCTCACCTCTGCTGTTCACCACCCTCTGTAGGACCACGACGAAGTGGAAGCAACGCCATGCCCAAGCACTCCCGCCGCCTGCTGCGCGGCATAGGTCTCGTCGCCGCGCTCGCGCTCGGTGCCACCGCCTGCGGCGGCTCCGACGACGACAGCTCCGGCGACAAGAAGGTCGGCTCGTCCGACATCTCGGCCGCGCTGAAGAAGGGCGGCACCGTCACCGTGTGGGCGTGGGACCCCACGGTGAAGACCGTCGCCGCGCAGTTCGAGAAGAAGTACCCGAAGGTCACCGTGAAGGTGGTCAACGCGGGCACCGGCAACGATCAGTACAAGGCCCTGACGAACGCCATCTCGGCGAAGAAGGGCGTCCCGGACGTCGCGCAGGTCGAGTACTACGCCATCGGCCAGTACGCGCTGACCAAGGGCATCACCGACCTGAAGGCGTACGGCGCCGGCAAGCTCGACGGCACGTACTCGCCCGGTCCGTGGAACGCGGTGCAGGCCGACGGCGGCATCTACGGCCTGCCCCTGGACTCGGGCCCGATGGCGCTCTTCTACAACAAGAAGGTCTTCGACAAGTACAAGATCGCCGTCCCCACGACGTGGGAGGAGTACGTCGAGGCGGGCCGCAAGCTGCACAAGGCCAACCCCAAGGCGTACATCACCAGCGACACCGGTGACGCGGGTCTGACCACCAGCCTTCTGTGGCAGGCCGGTTCGCGCCCGTACAAGGTCGACGGTACGAAGGTCGGCATCGACTTCTCCGACGCGGGCGCCAAGAAGTACACGGACACCTGGCAGAAGCTGATCGACGAGAAGCTCGTGGCACCCGTCAGCGGCTGGACCGACGACTGGTACAAGGGCCTCGGCGACGGCACCATCGCCACGCTGCCCACCGGCGCGTGGATGCCCGGCAACTTCGCCACCGGCGTGAAGAACGCCGCCGGCGACTGGCGCGTCGCCCCGATGCCGCAGTGGGCCAAGGGCGAGAACAAGAGCGCGGAGAACGGCGGCAGCTCCCTCGCCATGCCGACGCTCGGCAAGAACAAGGAACTCGGCTACGCCTTCACCGAGTTCGCGGCGGCCGGAGCGGGCGTGCAGACCCGCATCGACGGCGGCGCCTTCCCGGCGACCACCAAGGACCTGAACTCGCAGAAGTTCCAGGACACGCCGTTCCCGTACTTCGGCGGCCAGAAGGCCAACAAGATCTTCGCCGACTCCGCGAAGGCCGTACCCGCCGACTGGAAGTACCTGCCGTACCAGGTGTACGCCAACTCGATCTTCAACGACACCGTCGGCAAGGCCTACATCTCCGGCACCAAGCTCTCCGCCGGCCTGACGTCGTGGCAGGACGCGTCCGTGAAGTACGGCAACGAGCAGGGCTTCACCGTCGAGAAGTAGCCCGGCCGCTCAACCCAGCACCCCTGGAAGGACCTTGATGACCGCCCCCCGCACCTCCCGTTTCCCGTACGCGAAGGGCCCCGACGGCGCCCGCCGGATCGGCTACGGCGCCGACTACAACCCCGAGCAGTGGCCGCGGGAGGTGTGGGAGGAGGACGTCCGGCTGATGCGCGCGGCCGGCGTGAACGTCGTCTCCCTGGCGATCTTCTCCTGGGCGCGCCTCCAACCGACCGCCGACACCTGGGACTTCGCCTGGCTCGACGACGTGATGGACCTGCTGCACGCGGGCGGCATCGGCGTCGACCTCGCCACGGCGACCGCGTCCCCGCCGCCGTGGCTGACCACCGCGCACCCGGAGATCCTGCCGGTGACCGCGACCGGCGAGACGCTGTGGCCGGGCGCCCGCCAGCACTGGCGGCCCACGTCGCCCGTCTTCCGCGAGCACGCGCTGCGTCTCGTACGGGAACTCGCGACGCGGTACGCCGACCACCCGGCGCTCGTCGCCTGGCACGTCAACAACGAGCTGGGCTGCCACAACGTCTACGACTACTCCGACGATGCCGCCCGCGCCTTCCGCGACTGGCTGCGCCGCCGCTACACCACGCTCGCATCCCTCAACCACGCCTGGGGAACGGCCTTCTGGTCGCAGCGCTACAGCGACTGGGAGCAGATCCTGCCGCCCCGCCTCGCCGCCTCGCACCCCAACCCGACCCAGCAGCTCGACTTCAAGCGGTTCTCGTCGGACGCGCTCAAGGACCATCTGCTGGCCGAGCGCGACCTGCTGCGCGAACTGACCCCGGACGTCCCCGTCACCACCAACTTCATGGTGATGCCCGGCACCAAGGGCATGGACTACGCGGACTGGGCGACCGAGGTGGACTTCGTCGCCAACGACCACTACGTGATCCCGGGCCCGCAGGACCGCGACGAGCTGTCCTTCTCCGCCAACCTGACGAGCGGCATCGCGGGCCACCACCCGTGGTTCCTGATGGAGCACTCCACCAGCGCCGTCAACTGGCAGCCCGTCAACCTGCCCAAGAAGCCCGGGGAGTTGGCCCGCGACTCGCTGCTGCACGTGGCGCACGGCGCCGACGCCGTCTGCTTCTTCCAGTGGCGCCAGTCCGCCGCCGGAGCCGAGAAGTACCACTCGGCGATGGTGCCGCACGCCGGTGAGGACAGCGAACTCTTCCGCTCCGTCGTGGAGTTGGGCCGCACCCTTGAGGCGCTCGCGCCGCTCGCCGGGTCCGTGCGCGAACGCGCCCGCGTGGCCGTCCTGTTCGACTGGGACTCGTGGTGGACCAGCGAGCAGGACTCGCACCCCACCTCGCGCCTCGACTACCACCAAGAGGCCCTCGACTGGTACTCGGCGCTGCTGCGCCTGGGCATCCGCGCCGACATCGTGCCCGTGGACCGCACGGACCTGTCCTCGTACGACGTCGTGATCGCGCCCGTCCTGCACGTCGTGCCGCAGCCGCTCGCCAAGGAGCTCACCCGGTACGTGGAGTGCGGCGGCCACCTCGTCACCACGTACTTCTCCGGCGTCGTCGACGAGAACGACCACATCTGGCTCGGCGGGCACCCCGGCGCCCTGCGCGAGCTGCTCGGCCTGCGCATCGAGGAGTTCGGGCCGCTGCTCGACGGCGACACCGTCGCCCTCGACAACGGGGTGTCGGGCAGCCTGTGGACCGACCGGATCGAGGTCGCGGCGCCCGACGTCGAGGTGCTCGCCCGCTACCGCACCGGCCTGTACGCCTCCCGCCCGGCCGTCACGCGCCGTACGACGGCCCGCGGTTCGGCGTCGTACGTCTCCACGCGACTCGGCGCCGACGGTCTCGCCGCCCTGCTGCCGCAGCTGCTCGAACCGGCCGGCGTCGTCAGCGAACTCCCCGAGAGCGCACGGGGATCGGTCGAGCTCGTCGTCCGCAAGGACGCCGACGCCCGCTACCTCTTCCTGGTCAACCGCGGCGAGGAGAGCGTGCCGCTGCCCGGGATCGACGGCGACCTGCTCGTCGGCCGCCCGGCCGACGGCGACGGGATCGTCCTGGCACCCCGCGAGGTCGTCGTCCTGCGCCGCCCCGCCCGCTGACCACTGCCGTACGCACCACCGACTCACCACCCACACAACGACGTTGGGAGCACACGTTGGCGCGCTTGAATCGCAGACGGTTCCTCGGGCTCGCCGCCGCCACGGCGGCGGCCGCCGGAACCCAGCTCTCTTTCGCCCGGCTCGCCGCCGCGGCCACGACGAGCGTCACCCTCACCCCCGACCCCTCGTACGCGCACGAGCGGTTCGAGGGCTGGGGCACCAGCCTCGTCTGGTTCGCGAACGCCACCGGGCACTACCCGGACGAGATCCGCGAGCGGATCGCCGACCTGGTCTTCGGCCGTGACGGGCTCAACCTGAACATAGCCCGCTACAACATAGGCGGCGGCAACGCCCCTGACGTGAAGGACTACTTGAGGCCCGGCGGCGCCGTCGAGGGCTGGTGGAAGGCGCCCGAGGGCACGACCCGCGACGACACCGACTGGTGGGACCCGGCGAACCCGGACCACTGGAACGAGGACGCGGACGCCACCCAGCGCTGGTGGGTGGACCGCATCAAGGACGGCATCACCCACTGGGAGACGTTCTCCAACTCGGCGCCCTACTTCATGACGGTCAGCGGCTATGTCTCCGGCGGCTTCGACGCGTCGAAGGACCAGCTGAAGGAGGCGTCCGTCGACGCGTTCGCCGCCTACCTGGCCGGGGCGACCCGCCGCCTGGAGCGCGCGCACGGCATCACGGTCGCCACCGTCGACCCGTGCAACGAGCCCAACACCAACTACTGGGGCACCAAGTTGGGCGCCGACGGCGAGCCGACCGGCGGCCGGCAGGAGGGCTGCCACATCGGCCCCGCCCTCCAGCAGAAGGTGATCCCCGCACTCGACGCCGCACTGCGCACGGCCGGGACCCGCGCCGTCGTCTCCGCGATGGACGAGACCAACCCGACCACCTTCACCACGAACTGGACCAGCTACCCGACCGCGGTGAAGGACCTCGTCGGGCAGATGAACGTCCACACGTACGGGACCGGCGGCCGCACCAGCGTCCGCGACCTCGCCAAGGCGGCGGACAAGCCGCTGTGGATGAGCGAGGTCGAGGGCGACTGGGGCGACGGGCAGTCCTTCACCGACATGCGTCCCGGGCTCGGCCTCGCCCAGCACATCGTCGACGACCTGCGCGAACTTGAGCCCACCGCCTGGGTGTTCTGGCAGCCGGTCGAGGACTACGACAACATGAAGCCCGGCGGCGAGTCGGCCAAGGGCGGCAACTGGGGCGAGATCCAGGTCTCCTTCAGCGCCGGTGCCGACGACACCCTGGAGACCTGCCCGGTCCACACGAACACCAAGTTCGACACCGCCCGGAACTTCACGCACTACATCCGGCCCGGCGACCGGCTCGTCAAGGTCGGCGACACCAACAGCGCCGCGGCCGTGACCCGGTCCGGGCAGGGCGCCACCGTCGTGCACGTCAACAGCACGGCCGACAGCCGTACCGTCACGCTCGACCTGTCCAAGTTCGGTTCCGTACGCGCGGACGCGACCGTCACACCGGTCGTGACCAGCCCCGACGGCAAGCTCGCCGCACGGGCCCCGCTCGCGGTGACCGGCAGGTCCGTCGTCTGCACGGTGCCCGCGCAGTCGGTCACCACGTTCGTGATCAAGGGTGTGTCGGGGGTCGCGAAGGACGCGGCGACGCTGCGGCACGGCCGCACGTACGAACTCACGGGCGTGCAGAGCGGCAAGGACCTCACCGTCGCCGACGACGGCACGAAGCTCGTCATCAGGGCCGCCGCGGGGAGCGCCGGTCAGCGGTGGCGGCTCGCGCAGATCAGCGGGGACGGCGCCGCCAACCGCAAGCGGTACGTGTTCACCAGCGCCGTCGGCGGCAAGCGGCTCGCCGTGCGTGACGACGTCCCGGTGGTCGAGCCCGACACCGACGAGCGGGACGCCGCGACGCGGTGGATCCTGTCGACGACCGGCGACGGCACGTACACGCTCGTCAACGCGGGGACCGGCAAGGTCCTCGAGGTCGGCGGGCAGGCCACCGGCGACGGCGCCGCCGTCACGACGTGGCAGCCCAACTCCGGTGCGAACCAGCGCTGGAGGGTCACCGACGTGACCGCGTAGTGCGCGCGGGGAGGGGCCGGCCGAGCGGTCCGGCCCCTCCCCGTACATCCGGACGGCACCACAGGCGCGTGACGTCCCGCGCGGCCGTTCGTAGTCTGCCGGGATGACCTCCGAGACCTCCGCCGCGGACCGAGAGCGGCTGCGCCGCACCTTCACCGAGGACGCCGAACTCTACGACCGGATGCGCCCCGGCTACCCGCCGCGCATGTACGACGACCTCGCCGAGCTCGCCGGGACGGGCCCCGGATGCCGGGTCCTGGAGATCGGCTGCGGCACCGGGAAGGCGACCGTGCCCCTGGCCGAACAGGGATGCCGCGTCGTCGGCGTCGAACTCGGCGCGGAGATGGCCGCCGTGGCCCGGCGACGCCTCGCGGGCCACCCCGACGTCGAGATCCACGTCGCCGCGTTCGAGGAGTGGCCGCTGCCGCCCGAGCCGTTCGACGTCGTCCTCGCGGCGACAGCGTTCACCTGGATCGACCCTGCCGTCCGCGTGGCCAGGTCCGCTGACGCGCTGCGCCCCGGCGGTGTCCTCGCCACCGTCGCGACGCACCACATCAAGGGCGGCACCGAGGACTTCTTCGTCGCGGCGCAGGACTGCTACGAACGGTTCGACCCGTCGACGCCGCCCGGCCTGCGCCTCAGGCCGGCCGCCGACATCCCGTACGACAGCGCGGAGTCCGGGGGCCGCAGTACGGATCTGAAGAGCGGCGCGGCACCCGGATCCGACCGCTCCGAGCCACCCGTCTTCCACCGCTACGAGTGGGACGCGACGTACACCACGGAGCAGTACCTGGGACTCCTGTGCACCTACTCGGGACACCGCGCCCTCGACCCCGAGGCGCGCACCGGGCTCCTCGACGCCCTCGGCCGCCTCATCGACCGCGACTTCGGCGGCACGATCACCAAGCGGTACCTCACAGAATTGCGGACCGCCCGCAGGCACCTAGGGTGACGGCATGAGCGAGAAGCTGACCGTAAGCGTCCTCGGGACCGGCATCATGGGCGCCGCGATGGCCCGCAACATCGCGCGCGCCGGGCACTCCGTACGGGCCTGGAACCGCAGCCGCGACAAGGCCGAACCGCTGGCCGCCGACGGCATCCACGTCACCGACACCCCGGCCGAGGCCGTGACCGGCGCCGATGTCGTCCTGACCATGCTGTACGACGGTCCCGCCGCCCTCGACGTGATGCGCCGGGCCGCGGACGGACTGCGGCCCGGAGCCGCCTGGATCCAGTCGACCACGGCGGGCCTCGACGGCCTGGAGGAGCTGGCCGCGTTCGCCGCCGACCAGGGCCTCGTCCTCTTCGACGCCCCGGTCCTCGGCACCCGCCAGCCCGCCGAGGCCGGACAGCTCCTCGTGCTCGCGGCGGGCCCGAGCGAGCACCGGGACGCCGTGCTGCCCGTCCTCGACGCGGTCGCCGCGCGCATCGTGTGGACGGGCGAGGACGGCGCGGCGGGCAGCGCGACCCGGCTGAAGCTGGTCGCAAACAGCTGGGTCCTCGCGGCCACGAGCGCGGCCGGCGAGGTCCTCGCGCTCGCGCAGGCGCTCGGCGTGGACCCGCAGCAGTTCTTCGACGCCATCGCGGGCGGCGGCCTCGACCTGCCGTACCTGCGGATGAAGGCGGGCATGGTCCTCGACGACAAGCTGACCCCGGCCCAGTTCGCCGTGGACACCGCCGCGAAGGACGCCCGCCTCATCGTCGAGGCGGGCCGCGCGAACGGGGTCCGCCTCGACGTCGCCGAGGCCAGCGCCGCCCGCATGGCCCGCGCGTCCGAACTCGGCCACGGCGACGAGGACATGGCCGCCGCGTACTACGCCTCGTTCGACGCGCGGGACGAGAAGCGGGAGGGCAGCCAGGGCTAGTCCGTCGGAACCGGGGTTCCCGCCTCCTTCCAGGCCGTGACCCCGAGCTTCCCGGTGGTGCCGAGGTCGAGGTGCGGGGTGACCGTCACGGGAGCGGCGCCCGCCTTCGCCCGGACCCGCACGTAGGGCACGTCCACCGCGTCCCCGAACCCGGTGGTGTTGCGCCAGACCAGGCTCGCTGTCGCCGACTCGCCGGGCCGCAGCGTGACGCGGTGCGGTGGCGTGTCCGACGCGAGGGCGGTGCTGATCTCGCTGCTCCCGTCGAGGATCTCGACGCCGGTGACGGGTGCGCGGTCGTCGTCGAGGAGTTCGAGGAGCGGGTAGCCGTCGACCGTGTACTCCCGCGTCCCGCAGTTGTCGAGGTGCAGCCCCACGACGCGCAGCCCCATGGCCGCGTCCCCCCGGTCGGCGCTCACCCGTACCCCGGATTCGGGGCAGCTCCCCGACGCGGCCGGAGCCTCGCCCGCCGGAACCTTGGTCACCTCAAGCACCTCGGCCCGCGTGATGCGCGGCGCGCCGGGCGGCAGCGCGCCCGCCCGCACCGTGCCCCGCACGGTCTTCCCGGGGCCGACGTCCCGTACGGCCGCGGTCTCATTGCCGACGGCGCCACCGGCACTGTCCGCGAACGTGACCACGACGGAGTAGGTCAGGGACTCGGTGCCGTCATTGGTGACCTCGTACCCCGCGACGCCCTCCGGAAGGTCGAGCGAGGTGATCCGCACACCGTCCTTGCCGGGGTCGTCGACCGTCGCGCCGGCCGACGGCGTGGCGGCTCGGCCCCCGACGCCGGAACTCTGCGGGCGCTCGGTCCCGCAGGCGGTCAGGAGCAGGGCCGTCGCGGCGAGAACGGGCAGCGCGTGTACGGATCTTCGCATGCGGCCACCTCACCAGGGCGCGGTCGGCGGGGCGGTGACGGAGGCCATAGTTCCGGCTACAGGCGTGTCACAAGTGACTCCACTGACGCCAACGAGCCGACGGCGCCTCGCACTCGCCCGCCCGCACCTTCTTCCAGTACGCCTGCTCATTGAGCTCGCGCACGGTCCACCGCTTCCCGTCCCTGTCGGGCATGGGGTTGCCGTCCTTGTCGGCCCAGACGGCGACGCGGACGTCGCACTCGGGGCGCACGGTCTGCGTGGCGTACCACGCGGCGGCGGCGAGGCAGACCATGGCGCAACAGGCCGCCGCTGTTCGGGAGTTGATCTTGTGTCTCACTCGCGCATGGTACTGAGGGCGCCCGGGCGGCGGGGTCAGCCCAGCCGCGGGATCTCGATCGCCGGGCACTTGTCCATCACCATGTCGAGCCCCGCCTCCCGCGTCCGCGCATACGCCGCCTCGTCCACGACCCCGAGCTGGAACCACACCGCCTTCGCCCCGGCCGCCACCGCCTCGTCCGCGACCGGTCCCGCGAGGTCGCTGTTGACGAAGACGTCCACCACGTCGACAGGGAAGGGGATGTCGGCGAGTGAGGCGTAGCCCTGTTCGCCGTGGACCGGCTCCGCCTTGGGGTGGACGGGGACGATGCGCTTGCCGAAGCGCTGGAGGACCTCCGCCACGCGGTACGCGGCGCGGGACCGGTTCGAGGAGAGGCCGACGACGGCCCAGGTGTCACCGCTGGCGGTGAGGATCTTGCGGACGGTTTCCTGGTCGCCGTACATGGGGGCCTCCTGGTGAAGGGGTGTCTGCGGTACTTCCAACCTTCCGCGCGGCGCCGGGATTCCTGTCAGGCGGTGTCAAGGACCTCCGAAGGGACGAAGCCTTCCGCCGCCAGGTGTCGCCACAGCTCGTCCGGGACCGGGAAGCGGGCGGCCGACGCGTTCGCCGTGACCTCGGCCGCCGAGCGGCAGCCGACGACGACCGAGGTGACGGCCGGGTGGAGGTACGGGAACTGGAGGGCCGCGGCGGGCAGCGGGACGTCGTACGCGGCGCACAGTTCCCGGGCCCGCCGCGCCCGGGCGAGGGCCGCGGGCGGGACCGGCCGGTAGTTGTACATGGCGTCCGGCGCCGGGTCCGCGAGCAGGCCCGTGTTGAAGACGCCGCCGACGACCACCGCCGTGCCCCGCGCCGCGCACAGCGGGAGCAGTGTGGGGAGCGCCTCGTGGTCGAGGAGCGAGAAGCGGCCCGCGATGAGCACCACGTCGACGTCGAACTCGGCCACGTACGCGGCCAGCGGCGCGCTGTGGTTCATGCCGAAGCCGATCGCCCGGATCAGGCCCTCCTCGCGCAGCCTGCGCACCGCCGGGTACGCGGTGCGGCGGATCTCGTCCGGATAGTGGTCGGGGTCGTGGAGGTAGAGGATGTCGACGCTGTCGCGGCCCAGGCGGGTCAGGCTCGACTCCAGGGACTCCCGGATGCCGCGCTCCGTCCAGTCGGTGACGACCTCGCCGGGGGAGCCGTCCGGGCGGGGGCGCAGCAGCCAGCCCGTCTTCGTGGAGATGACGGGGTGCGTGATGCCGGCCGGGCCGAGCAGTCGGCCGAGGCGTTCCTCGGCCTGGCCGTGGCCGTAGCGGGGCGCCGTGTCGAAGTACGTGATGCCCTCCGCGGCGGCGGCCTTCAGTGTGGCCGCCGCGTCCTCCTCGCCGACCTCCTCGAAGAGGCCGCCCAGGGGCGCGGTGCCGAGGCCGAGCCGGGGCAGGGTGAAGGGCAGCCGGGTGGTGGTCGTCATGCCGTCTCCCACGGGGAGGCCAGGGCCGCGCGGCCGGCGCGCAGCGTTATGGACAGGGTCAGCCGGAGGCGGGTGCGCGCGGGCAGGTCGACGCGGCAGTACGGGCCATCGGCCGGCTGCTCCGGGCCGTCGTCCACCCGCACCGACGTGACGTGGTGCTCGGCGAACGCGCCCGCTTGTACGAGCAGGGAGCGCGCCGCACCGCCGAGGTTGACCAGCTCGACGACCGTGTGCGCGGGCCGGATGTCGGTCACGAGCGCGGCGACGTCCGCCGGCAGGCCGGGACGGCGCGCGTCGGCGTCGTGGTAGCGGACGTGGAGATGGGTGAGGCCGCCGTTGTAGAGGACCTGCGGCGAGCCGGTCGTCAGCTGCAACAGGGCTTCCGTCACCACGGGGTTGAGGTGCTGCCAGTGGTGGATGTCCAGGACGCCGGGGCCGGTGGCCGGGTCGGTGGTGTCGTTCTCGATGGCCGCCACCCGCTCCGCACAGCTCGCGAGGGCGCTGCGCAGCATCCGCTCGGGGAAGCCGGGGTTGCGCCCGTGCAGGAACTCGTACCAGGGCTCCCCGTGTCCGGCCTCGTCCTTGATGCGCTGGGTGTGCACGGACGTCCAGTCCCACGAGGAACCGGCGCGCAGGGTCTCGATGCGCTCCCGGTCGGTCTCGTCGCGGCTGAAGTGCCAGAGTCCTACGGGGAGTTGGCCCGGCATGACCGTGTAGTCGAACCAGCCTGAGTCATTGTGGCGCTGCGGCACCATCAGGGTGCGCTCGCCCTCCATCGTGGCCAGATGCGGGTCCCAGCGCTCGCCGAGCGTCCCGCGTGCGTCGGGGGTGCGCTGCTCGGCGTGGCGCAGCACCGTGTCGAGCGGGTTGCGCGCCAGGTCGAGGAAGCCGCCGTCGCCGGTGAGGAGCGTCGCGTTGGCCGCGCCGACGAGGGTGGAGCTGGCGACGGGGGACAGGCCGTGCGGCCAGGACCAGCCGTAGTGGCCGCCGTACCAGCGGCCGTCGAGGTACTCGCCGACGACACCGTTCAGACCGGCGTTGTCGGGCACCACGTCACGGCCCTCAAGGCGCTCCCGCCACACGCCCACGTACTCGGCGACCCAGTCCGCGTACCGCTGCTCCCCGCTGAGCAGGAACGCGTGGGTGGCGAGCCCCGTGGACCCCAGGTTCGCGATCGTGTCGCCCCGCCCCATCCGGTCCCACATCGCCCGGCCGTACGCGCGGGCGAGCTCGGGGGACACGGCCAGCTGGTCGAAGGACGTGACACCGTCGAACCCGTCGAGCGGAAGCCCGTACGGATGCAGGGCCAGGCTCCACGGGAAGTACGGCTCCTCGTCACTGAACCCGAACCGGGGGCCCGCCGCGCCGTTGTGCGGGGCCCGCAGGACCCGGTGCACGGGGTCGTAGTTCGGTCCGCCGGGCAGGTACAAGTCGGCGAAGCGGCAGGCGAGTTCGCGCAGTTCGGGGTCGTCGGGGTCGGCCAGGCACAGGCCGTAGAAGAGGAGCAGGCCCTCGCCCTGGTGGAACCAGTCGTAGCCGCGCTCCAGGCCGTCGACGAGCATGCCCATCTCGGTGAGCTGCGCGGTGACCCCGCGCCAGTGCCGGCGGGCCGCCGTCAGCAACTCCGCGCTGCCGCCGAGGAGATACAGCGTCGGCCAGTTGAAGAACGCCTCGTAGAAGTCGTCCACGCCGTCCCGGCCGTCCATGCCCTCACCGAGCTCCTCGCGGAAGACGAGCCGGCCGTCGCCCTCGGTGTAGCGGTCGGCGAAGAGCCGCCACGCCTTGTCCTGCACGGCGAACAACTCCCGTTCCAGGAGGGCCCATCGGGGCGGTTCGGTGAGGGGCCGTCGGGCGGTCAGCCGAGGCCGGGGCCCCGACGACTCGCCCCCTGTCGGTGTGCCATCGGTCCGATCGGGCCTGAGCATCGAGAACACCCGCTCCCTCGTCACCTGCGTGACCTACGTATTGAACAATCGCCCATCGATAGACGATGGTTAGAGTCACCGGCGGGGAGCCGACGTGTCAATACGTAGGTGACGAGACGTAGGTGATGAGGGAGCGGACCGTGATCGACTGCCATGTCCACCTGTGGGACCCGGCCGAGGGGTTCGGATGGATCCGGCCGGGGAGCCCGCACCACCGGGTCTTCGACGAGAACGACCTCGGTCGATCGGGGCGTGCGGTAAGGGAGTTGGCGGGCGCCGTTCTCGTCGAGGCGTCGCGCGGTGACGTCGGTGAGACGCTCGCGCTGCGGGCCCTGCGGCTGCGCCGCCCGGACCTCGTCGCGGGCTACGTCGCGAACCTCCACGTGCACGGCGACGAGGGTGCCGACCGCTTCCGCGCCCGGCTGGACGCCTGGGGCGACTCCCGCCCCAACGGCATGCGGATGGGCGGCGCCACCTGGGCGGACACCCCCGAGGCCGCCCGCGCTCTGGTCCCCGTCCTCGCCGACAGCGGCCTCGTCCTCGAACTCAACCTCCACCAGGGCGCGTTGACCACCGCGGCCGAGATCGCCGCGCGGCACCCCGCCCTGACCGTCGTCGTCGACCACCTCGGCAACGCGCCGCACCCGCACACCCGGGACGCGACCGCCTGGCACCGGGACGTCGAACAAGCCGCCGCCGAACCGAACGTCCTGGTGAAGATCTCCGGGCTGCTCACCCAGCAGCACGGCATCGAACCGGCCCGTGTCGGCCGCCTGGTACGGCACGTCGTCGACACCCTCGGCCCCGGCCGCTGCCTCATCGGCTCCGACTGGCCCATCTGCCTGCCGCGCGGCTCACGCGCCGACTCCCTGGCCCTGTCCTGCGCGGGGCTCGACCACCTGACCGCCGGCGACCGCGAGCGCGTACGGCACACCAATGCCGTCCGCGCGTACCGGCTCGACCGCTGACCACCGGCCTCACCCCACTTCTCACGGAGGAACCCCATGGCCCAATTCGACCTGTCCCTCGACGAGTTGGAGCGCTACCGCCCCGACATCCCCGAGCCCGACGACCTCGACGCGTTCTGGCAGGAGACCCTCGCCGAGCAGGAACGCCACGACCTGGCCGCGACGTTCACCCCCGTCCACAACGGACTCGCCACCATCGACACCCTCGACGTCACCTTCGCCGGCTACGGCGGCCACCCCGTACGCGGCTGGCTCCACCTGCCCGTCACCCGCACCGGACCGCTGCCCGTCGTCGTCGAGTACCTGGGCTACGGCAGCGGACGCGGCGCCCCGCACGAGAAGCGGCTGTGGGCAGACGCCGGGTACGCGCACTTCGTCATGGACACCCGGGGGCAGGGCGCCGAGACACCCGACCCCGACCCGGCCACCGGCGACGTCGCCGCCCCCGGCTTCCTCACCCGCGGTGTTCTCGACCCGAGACGCTCCTTCTACCGGCGCCTGTACACCGACGCCGTGCGCGCCGTCGCCGCCGCGCGCACGCACGACGCCGTCGACCCCGCCCGCACCGTCGTCACCGGCACCAGCCAGGGCGGCGGCATCGCCCTCGCGGCCGCGGGGCTGGTCCCCGGCCTGGTGGCCTGTATGCCGGACGTCCCGTTCCTGTGCCACTTCCCGCGCGCCACCACGATCACCGACATGCCCCCGTACGCCGAGGTCACCAAGTATGTGAAGCTGCACCGCGAGCACGCCGCCACCGTGGTCCGCACCCTGTCCTACGTCGACGCCGCCACCCTGGCCCGCAGGGCGAGCGCGCCGACGCTCTTCTCGGCCGGCCTGATGGACCACATCTGCCCGCCGTCCACCGTGTACGCGGCGTTCAACCATTACGGCGCGCTGCGCAATGTCGACCAGGCGGACAAGCAGATACGGGCTTATCCGTTCAATGACCACGAAGGCGGCGGGCCCACCCACGAGGTCGTGAAATTGGAATGGCTGGCCAAGCAGCTGGAAACATCCGTGTGATTCCATCGATAGACGATGGGTGCGTATCATGGCCCGACAAGGGATCAACTGACGTGCCCCGGCGCGGGATTGGGAATTCATGGCATCTGACGCGTCCGGTGGTTTTGTCTCCACGCTGGCTACGAACAAGGACCGGTTCCGCAAGACCCTGATCTCGGACCAGGTGTACGACCTGCTCCGGCAGGCCGTCGTGGAGGGCGACCTCGAACCGAACGACCGGGTGGTCGAGTCGGAGATCGCGCGCCGGCTCGGGGTCAGCCAGGCCCCGGTGCGCGAGGCGGTCAAGCGTCTCGCCCGCGAGGGCCTGCTGATGCACGTGCCGCGCCGTGGCCACTTCGTGGTCGAGATCTCCTCCAAGGACGCCGAGTACGCCCGGCAGGTGCGTGAGCCCCTTGAGCGCCTCGCCGCGCAGCTGGCCTGCGAGCACGCCACCGAGGAGCAGCTCGCCGAGCTCGACGGGGTGGTGGACCGGATGCACGAGGCGGTCGCCGCGGGCGACGTCAGCGGCTTCCGGGACGCCGACATCGCCTTCCACACCCTGGTCGGCCAGTTCGCCGGCAACCCGTTCCTGGCGCGGATGTGGGAGGTCATCGAGCCGAGCCTGCGCACCCTGCGGGCCATCTCCGACCCGCTCTTCGACGGCGACCGGCATGCGATGGCCGAGGAGCACGGCCGTCTCGTGGGCCTGCTCAGGTCCGGTGAGCCCGACAAGGCCGGCGCGGCGTTCGCCGACCACGCGGCGGGGCGCGGGCCCGTGCCGGACGCCCGCGAGGCGAAGAAGCCGCGTCAGCGGGCCGCCGCGAAGAAATCCGGCTGACCGGATCCCCCGACCCAATAGTGGGGCCCTGATGCGGAATTCCGCATCAGGGCCCCACTGTTTTGCATGCGAGTTGCAGAGACTGCGGGAAATCGGGGAATTATCGGCGGGCGCCCGCCGTCCACTTCGACGCGCCGTACTGATACGCGCCCAGACTCGGTGTCGCGTCCGTGGAACCGTCATTGATCCCCGGCAGCGGGATCGCCGCATTGCGCGCCGGGGAATCGGCGGTCAGCCGGAAGTCGTGGTTCGCCGCGTCGACGAAGAGCGGCTCGGTCTCCGGGGGAAGGTTGTTCGACAGGACGAGACCGCCGTTCGTGGCGTCGGTCAGGCCCCGGATCGTGCCGATGTTGTTGTAGATCTTCGTGCCGGTCGACGCGTTGGGCTCCTTCACGTAGAAGAGCGTCATGCCGCCCGTGTTGTTGGCGACGAGGTTGTCGTGCGACCCGGTGCCGAGACCGTTGAGCATGACCGTGCCCTCGCGGTTGCCCCAGCCCACGTTGTTGTGGATCCGCAGATCGCTCTGCCCGTTGTCCGCGTAGACCCCGGAGATGCCGAACGTCGAGGACGTCGTGGTCGGCGCGGGATCGTGCAGCACGTTGTGGTCGACGGACGAACCCATCATGTACGCGCTGCAACAGGTGTAGATCGCGGCGACGTCCAGGCTCAGGCGCGCGTACCCGGAGATGTCGTTGTACGCGATGACGTCCTTGCCAGGGTCGAGCCCCTCCACCGTGTTCCACTGGAGGTTGATGCCGCTGCGGCCGACGCGGGAGATCGTGTTGTGGGTGACGGTCTGGCTGTTGCCCTGCACGGCGACGCCGGCCGCGTAGGTGCCCATGTAGTCGACGTCGTGGATGACGTTGTCGGTCGCGGTGTTGTTCTGGCCGCGCAGCGCGATGCCGTTCCCGGCGCTCAGCGCCAGATCGCTGTTCACGACCTTGTTGTACGTCCCGTCGATGACGAGCCCGGTGTCGGGCACGCCCCGCGTCACCGTCGAGCCGCAGTCCGTGGCGCCCCGGGTGATGTCCGTGTAGTGCGACAGATAGCGGCCCTTGATGCCGTCGAGAGTGACGCCGGTGCTGGTGGGGCCCGTCTCCACGGTCGTGCCGAACAGGCTGATCCCGGCGACCTTCGTGTGGCTGGTCTGCCTCAGGTCGAGGCCCAGGGTGCGGCGCTTGGCCTCGATGGTGTGGCCGGACGGCGCGTCGGCGCTGTACACGTACAGGCGCTTGGCGGCCGGGTCGTAGAACCACTCGCCGGGGTGCGCGAGTTCGCCGATCTTGCCGGACAGGGCGTACCGCGTCTCCTTGGGTACGACCTTGTGGACGCACGGCGGTGCCACGTCGAGGGTGACCGAGCCGACGGCCGAGCTCTTCACGGTGCCGGTGGCGGAGACGTACCAGTAGCCGGTGAGGGCCCGCGCGCCGTCCCAGTAACCGGCCGGGCGGGTCAGGTCCGCGTCGGCGATCGTGGCGTTCGCGCTGCCCTCACCGGCGTACTGGAGCGAGGGGCCGAGCGGGTCGAGTCCGGGGTAGGGCCACTGGGCCTCGACGCCCATCGTGCGGTCGGTGAAGATCTGCACCGTGGACACGTCGGAGCCGAGGTCGACGTCGGTGCTGTAGACGTGCCCCGCCGTCACCGCGTCGCTGAACTGCGAGTCGGCGGCGTACGGATCACTCTTCGCGATCTGTGCGACGTCGGCGGCGGTCACCGGCGCGAAGCCGGTGAGCTTCGAGGTGCCGCTGACCGTCACGTCCGCGCCGGGCGCCGCCCGGTACGTGATCGGCAGCTCGGGGCTGCCGGACCGGGCGGGCACCACCGTCTCCTCGTACCGGCCGGACACGATCTCGCACGTGTCGCCCGGCACCATCACGTCGGCGCACTTCTGGATGTTCCGGAAGGGGTACGTCGCGTTCGTGCCCGCGTTGGTGTCGGCGCCGTACGGGCCGACGTAATACACCGTCCCCGCTTGGGACTTGACCGGATGCGCGGTGGCCGGATGACCGGCCACGACCACCGCGAGCGAGGCGAGCAGGACGGCCGCGCCGCGATGTCTCCATCTCCTGGTCACTGCGTGATCCTTTCTGTGGGGATCAGCCCTTGACGGCGCCGACCGTGAGACCGCTGATGATGTGGCGCTGCATGTAGATGAAGAAGATGACGACGGGCGCGACGGCGAGCAGCAGGTTGGGGAACACCTTCGTCAGGTCCGTCGAGTACTGGCTGATGCCGGCGTAGATCGCCGTCGTCACCGTGTAGTGGCCCGACGAGGGGCTGAGCAGGATCTGCGGGGACACGAAGTCGTTCCAGATCCCTATGGAGTTGAGGATCAGGACCGTGACGACCGCGGGGCGCATCAGGGGGAAGATGATGGTCCAGAAGGTGCGGTAGCGGCCCGCGCCGTCGATCGTCGCCGCGTGGTCGATGTCCACCGGGATCGTGCGGATGAAGCCGACGAACAGGAAGATGCTCACCGGCAGCGTCGACGCCACGTCGTGCGCGACCAGACCCGTCACCGTGTTCGCCAGACCGATCTCCCGCAGCACGTAGATCACCGGGATGATCACGGCGGCGCCGGGGATGAACGTGCCCGCGAGGAAGTACAGCAGCACCAGTTGCGTACGCCGCTTCAGGCTGCGCGCGATCGCGTACGCGGCCGGACCCGCGAGCAGGATGCAGAAGACGTCCACGAGCACGACGAGGAAGAGCGTGAAGCCGTACCCGCCGATGACGTTGAACTGCGGGCTGCTGATCGCCGCCGACATGTGCGCGAACGTGAGCTCGCCCAGCGGGATCGAGAACGGGTTGTCGAGGATGTCCTGCTGCGACTTGAACGCGTTCACGACGAGCAGGTAGATCGGCACGACCATGACGACGAACAGCACACCGAGCAGCACCCAGCGCACGGGCGAACGCGACTCCTCGCGGTCCGCGCGCGGCCCGTCGTCGCCCTTGATCCTTGCGGGTACGGCCTTCGGCCGGTCGTCGGCCTGTGCCTCAAGAGTCACCACTACCGGCTCCTAACTCCCTGTCGCGGCTTGGTCTTGACGGTTGCGCAGCGCCGTCACGAGGAGGGCGAGCACGGCGGACACCACCATCAGGAACACCGCCTGCGCGGTCGCGTAACCGACCTTGGTGCCCTCGAAGGACCGGGCGAGGATGAGATACGTGAAGGTCTGCGTCGACCCGGCGGGACCGCCGCCGGTGAGGCTGACCACGATGTCGTACGCCCGGATGAGCCCCACCAGGTTGAGCACCGTCGCGACCGTCACCACGGGCGCGATCATGGGGATCACGACACGCAGATTGATCTGCCGCCTGTTCGCGCCGTCGATCGCGGCGGCCTCCAGCAGCTCGGCCGGCACGGTCTGGAGGGCGGCCACGAACAGGACGACGTTGAAGCCGAAGCCCGCCCACACGATCACCGCGATCAGTGAGACCAGCGCGAACTGCTCGTCGAAGAGGAAGCCCACCGGAGCGATGCCGAACTTCGCGAGGGTGTTGTTGATCGCCCCGTTCGTGCCGAGGATCGCCGCCCACAGATAGCCGAGGATCAGCGCGCTGATCACGTGCGGGAAGTAGGCGACGGCCCGGAAGAACGAGTTCGTGCGCGACTTGGCCTTGAGCGCGAGCGCGTAGACGAGCCCCAGGCCCACCATGAGGGCCGTGCCCGCCACGGCGATCAGCGCCGTCACGTACCAGGCGTCCGTCGAACTCGGGTCGTCGAAGAGGTGCTTGTAGTTGTCGAGCCCGATGAACGACGCCGTGGAGAAGCCGTCCCAGTCGGTCAGGCTCAGGTACACGGCGACGACGACCGGCACGACCGTCATCACCGTGTACAGGAGGACGGCCGGTCCCATCATCCCGAGGGAGACGGCCGTGTGGCGCAGCCGGGCCCGGTTCCTGCCGCGCCGCTGTGCCTCGGTCAGCCCTGCGAGTTCCACCACTTGTCCAATCCGTCGGCGACGGCCTGGGGCGACGCTCCGGAGTACAGGGACTGGACCTGCTTGTTGAGCTCGTCGCTGAACCCGGCGACCGGCTGGTTCGCGCCCGACTTCACGAGCACCGACGGCGCCTTGTCGAGGATCCTCTGCACCGACGTGCCGAGGCTCGACATCGGGTACGAGAAGCCCGAGCGCATGTTGCCGTCCGAGGCCAGCTGGCTCTTGATGGCGGCCGGGTCGGTGGTCGCCCACTTCACGAAGTCGATGGCCTCGGCCTTGTGCGGCGACTTGTTCACCACGACGTACGGGTTGGAGATGTTGCCGAACTGGCCGGACGGGTACGCCCCGTCGGTCGGCATGGTGAACACCCCGATCTCGTCGCTCTTCTTCGCGGCGTCGGCGGCGGGCACGAAGAACGAACCCATGATGTACATGGCCGACTTGCCGTTCAGGAACGCCGTCTGGCCGTCCGCGTAGGTGACGCCGAGCGCGCTCTTGTCGAGGTAGCCCTTGTCGATCCACCCCTTGTAGTCCTTGAGGTAGTCGACGTAGCCGCTGTCGGCGAAGGACACCTTGCCGTCGTTGCGCTTCGCGGTCCACTTGGGGTCGGCGGTGAGCACGCCCGCGTCGGCCATCATCGAGAACTGGCCGCCGGTCACCCACTGACCGGCCGTCTGGAGCGGCTTGTACCCGGAGCTCTTCAACTCGCCCATGGCGGCCGTGAAGTCGTCCATGGTGCGGATCTTCGACGTGTCCAGGCCGGCCTTCTTGAAAGCGGCCTTGTTGTAGAAGACGAGCGACTGGATCTGCTCGCCCACGCCCACCATGTAACGCTTGCCGTCGACGGCGTACTGGTCGGCCAGCGGCGTCTTCGCCGTCCACGACTCGTCGGTCAGGTCGGCGAAGAGCGAGGCGGTGTCGGCGTTCGGCGTGATCTGCTGCACGACGTCCGGCGGGTCGCCGGCCGCCAGGTCCTGGCGCAGCTTCGCGTCGGCCGCGATGGTGCCGGTCAGCTCCAGCTTCACCGTCACGCCCGGGTGGGCCTTCTCGTACTTCGCGAACAGGTCGTTCCAGTACTTCTCCGTCAGGTTCGGCGTGATGTTCACGATGACCCGGAGGGTCGTGCCCCCCGCGGCCTGGTCGGACCCGCCGCCGCAGGCGACGGCCGACGCCATCACCAGGGGAGCCACGGTGAGCCCGCAGGCACGGCGCCACATTGATCTCATCGGACACGCTCCGTTGCGTAGTCGTGGTGCTGAACAGTTCTGGTCAGCGAGGAAGAGTCGGTGGTGAATAATCGATAGCTGGTGTCCGGCCGCCGGATTCCCGGTGAAGCAGGGGAGGGGGAAGGTGCGGCGGGGTGGCGAGCGCCCGTCCGTCGACGACTATCGTCTATCGATTACTGATGCCGATGCTATGGGCGGCCGTTCGCTTGTTCAAGAGTCGTGCAGCGACCAACCAACGTACGGACAGGCGCCCTTCGGGATCCGGGCACCGCGCCGTGAGGCTGAGCCGGGTCAGCTGGTCTCCCCAACTCCTGGTCAGGAGCGGGTCGTCGAGGTTCCGGGTGACGACCGTGGGGGTCGCGAGAGGCGCGGCCCACTCCATGCGAAGGCCTGTGCCGTCCGGTGCGCGGACCGTGGCCCAGCCGTCGCCGTGCTCGACGTGACCGGCCAGGACATGGTGCACCACCACGCTGTCCGGGCCGCCGCGCCACCGGTCCTCGACGCTCACGTGCGCGGGGCCGGTGCCGGTCGCCCGGGTCAGCCGCACCGTACGGTCCCAGCGTTCGACGACGCCCGAGGGGTACGCGGCACCGATCTCGGCGCTCAACTCGGCTGCCTCGTCGTCGAGTTCGATACATACGTCACGGGCGCGGTGCTCCGGGCCCGGCCGTTGCGCGGCGCCGGGCTCGGGGACGTTGTGCCAGTCGCTGCGGAACGGCCAGGCCGCGTACCGGTCGGGCCCGAACGTCGCCGTCGTGTACGTGGGTCTGCCGACGTCCACCACCAGGGGCCGGCCGTGCACCGCGACCCAGTACGAGCCGACGTCGAGGTGGTTGTGGTGCTCGCCGTTGTGGCCCGCCTTCCCCGCGACCGTCAGCCCTTCGGTGCACCCCGCCGTCTCGCGGGCCACCAGGATCTGGAGCCGGGGCAGCCAGGTCTCGCGCGCCAGCCAGGGCGATGTCGCGGGTGGTCGCGGCGCGGTGACCGCCCGGCACCAGTCGGCGTCGGCCAGCGCGGTGAGCGCCCTGCCGAGCCCGGCGCGCGGCGCCACGGCCCGGCCCCGTGCCCCGGCCACGGCGTGCGCCACGGTCTCCGGCTGTCCGAGCCGCGCGCCCCAGCGGTAGGGGACCTGCCAGGGCTGCTGAGGGTCGAGCCGGGCGGGCGCGTCGCCCACGTTCACGTACCAGGCGCCGCCGAGGTGCATACGCTGCGGATACCTCAACAGCGCGGCGAGCAGCGGGAGTCGACGGGCGTCCAGGTCCTGGCCTCCGGTCTCGGTGAGCAGATCGAGGATCTCCAGGAGCCGGCACGCGCCCACCCACCAGTACGCGATGCCCTCGTCGATGCCGCCGTCGTCGGGCAGCGCCGCAGCGTAGTGGTCGAGGCCCGCCACGACGTGGGCGACGAGCCGCGCGCGCCGGACGGCGTCGTCGCACAGCAGGAGCGCGCAGGCGAGCACTGCGCCGTGGATCCACGGGTTCCAGTTGTTGGCGCTCCCGTCGGCGCCGATCCAGCGCCAGTCCCGGCGCCGCTCGAACGGCAGCAGCACCCGCCGCTCCACCTCACGGCGCAGGCGACGGCGCAACCCCGGTGCGCGCCGGTCGAGATGGGGGCCGAGCGCGTGGTCCGCCCATGCGAACAGGGCGGCGACCTCGGCGGCGCCCAGGTCCAGGTAGGGGGAGTCGGGGTCCGGCACGACCTCGCCGCGCTCCGCCGTGAACCGGTCGTGCGGCGCCCAGCACCAGGTGCTCGCCTCGGCGAACGCCATGAGCCCGTCGACCACCGCGTCCAGATGCGGGCACGCGCCGGGCGGCTCGGTGGCGTCGGCGACCTCGCCGGTCAGGACGGCGGCGAGGGCGAGCCCTGCGACCCGTTCCTGGAGATCCCAGGCGGCGTCCTCGTACGCGCTCCGGTCGCCGTCCCGGAAGGCGCGGGCCCACGCCCCGGCGGACAGGGTGGGCGCGGGGCGGGCCAACTCCTGTGCGGCATCGGCCAGTACGGACGCTCGGAGATCCGCGGGCACCGCGTCCCACACGGCGCGGCGGGTGACGTCGGGGACCTTCACCCGTCCCGTCGGCGCGGGGAGCGGGTGCCCGAGGAGCTCGCTCAGTGGTCCCGGCACGCCCTCACGCCTCCTCGTCCAGTTCCAGCTCGATCACCGGCAGGAGCACGTCGGGCCGGGCGATCGGCAGGTTCAGGGTGAGGGTGCCCGCGGGCTGGCCGGGCGGCGCCAGGTTGTTGTGCTCGTGCCGGGCGCCGTCCGTCTCCTGGAAGCGGATCTCCGAGCCGTCGTGCAGGAGTTGGGCGTAGCGCACACGCCCCGCGAGCCCCGGCAGATGGAGGTGCTTGAGCGGCCAGGCGAGCAGATGCAGGTAGAGGTGGCGTCCGCGCCGCGTGTACAGGGCGTTCGCGGGCGCCTCGTACGTGCTCGGCCCGGCGCCGCGCACGGCCCGCGCGTGCAGGGCGGTCCACTCGCCGATGGCGGCCAGCGTCGCGCGGGCCCTCGGGTCGAGGTTGCCGCGGCCGGTGGGCCCGACGTTCAGGATGAGGTTGCCGCCGCAGGCCACGGACTGCACCAGCATGCGCACGAGCAGGCCCGGGTCCTTGTAGTCGTGGTTGTCGCGGTCGTACCCCCACGATCCGTTGAGGGTGTGGCACGCCTCCCAGCGCACCGGCTCGCCGTCGCGCTCAAGAGGCCGGTCGGGCTGGTACTGCTCGGGGGTCACGTAGTCGCCGGGCACGCCCATCCGGTCGTTGACGAGGATGCCCGGCTGCAACTCCCGTACGAGACGCATCAGTTCGTCGGCGCCCCACTCCTTCGGCCCCTTCTCCGGGTAGCTGAAGTCGAAGAAGAGCAGGTCGATGTCGCCGTAGCCGGTGAGGAGTTCGCGTATCTGCCCCGTCATGTACGCGCGATAGCGGGCCATGTCGCGGTGTTCCCGCTCCGCCGGCGTGCCGCGCAGCGGATGGTGCTCGTCGACCGTGAAGTCCGGGTGGTGCCAGTCCAGGAGCGAGTAGTACAGGCCCACCCGCAGTCCCTCGGCGCGCATCGCGTCGACGAACTCCCGCACCAGGTCACGCCCGGTCGCGCTGGCCGACGTGTAGTCGGTCAGGGCCGAGTCGAACAGGCAGAAGCCGTCGTGGTGCTTGGCGGTCAGGACCGCGTACCGCATCCCCGACTCCCGGGCGGTGCGCGCCAGTTGGCGGGCATCGAACAGATCGGGATCGAACCGGTGCAGGTAACGGTCGTACTCCTGCTGCGACATGGCCTCCCGGCTGCGCACCCACTCGTGCCGCGCGGCCGGGCTGTACAGGCCGAAGTGCACGAAGAGGCCGAACCGCGCCTCGTCGAACCACCCTGTGGACGGGGCGAGTTGAGCGGATTCGGGATGAGCACCGGTCACGGGGGATCTCCTGACGGACGCGTGGACATCAATGGACGGACGCATTGACATCACTAATCGATTGGCTGTTATCTACCATCGATAGGCGATGATGTCACTGGCGTTGCGTGCGACGTGCACGCGGAGAGGCAAGTGCATGCACCCGACTGGGGATCAGCAAACGGCGCTCACGGGGGTGCCCCGTGACTACGAGTCGATGCGGGCGCCGGTCCACACCGCCACGTACAGCCGGCCCACCCCGCGCATGGTGGAGGCGTTGCGCGAGGTGAGCGCGGCGACGGCCTGCGCGAAGCTGCACCAGATGGGCATCACCCGGACGTTCATCGACGGACCGGTGCCGCTGCACCGCGAACCGGACGTGAAGATCACCGGTGGTGCCGTGACGCTTCAGTTCCTGCCGCAGCGCGAGGACGTGTTCAACGGCGCGGAACAGGAGGACATCGAGCGCAAGACCCCGCTGTGGGGCGTCCTGGAGTCGATCAGACCCGGGGACGTGCTCGTGGTGTCGGCCCACGGCAGCCACTTCACAGGCTGCCTCGGCGACATGCTCGTGCGCTACTTCAAGCTGCGCGGCGGCGCCGGCATCGTCGTCGACGGGCGGGTGCGGGACGCGGCGCGGATCCGGGCGCTCGGCGTGCCCGTCTGGTGCACCGGCGTCACCCCGCACTACGCGTCGCAGACCGAGCTGTTCCCCTCGGCGTTCAACGTGCCGGTGGGCGTGGGCGGTTCACTCGTCACGCCCGGCGATCTGATCGTCGCCGACGAGGACGGCGCCGTCGTCGTCCCGCAGGACAAGGCGGTCCCGCTCGCCGAGGACTCCCTGCTGCACCAGGACAGGGAGGCGTTCGCGCGCCGCCGCCTCGACGAGGGCGCGCGCCTGTCCGACTACTACCCGCTGACCGGAGAAGGCCTCACCGAGTATCTGGCGAGCCGCACCGGCAGCTGACAGGCCGGGTCGGTCAGCCGACGTGCACGCGCGGCCGCAGCTCCGGGTCGGACTCCGCGCGCCGCAGCACCTCCCGCGTCACCGGCGCGACCTCGCCGTCGCCGAAGACGAGGAAGCGCAGCAGATGGCTGACCGGATGGCCCTCGGTCCAGTTGAAGTAGGCGTGCGGCACCTCGCCCGTGCGCTCGCGCAGGTTCATCAGGACCGCGGCGACGGTGTTCGGGACGCCGGGCCCGTGCACCCGCAGGCGGCGCACCCCGTGCTTCTCGTCGCCGTGCACGACAAGGTCCTCGGTGAAGTCGGAGGAGTCCTGGATGAACACCTCGAGGAAGAGCACCGGGCCGCCCTCGGGGATGTGCGTGTCCTCGCGCTGGCAGTACTCCTTGGCGCGGTACTCGGCCGTGCTGTGTTCCTGCGGCTCGTTCGCGATGATCCGCAGCGGGCCCTGCGCGGCCGCCTCGTCGATGAGGCGTTCGGCCGTCTCGTCGTACGTCACCGCGCCCGCGCGCAGTTCGAAGGCGCGGTGCACGCGCGACGCGAAGGAGGAGACCAGGATCGCCACGATGAAGATGAGGGCGATCTTGATGCCGTCGGGGCGCTCCACCACGTTCGTGACGAGCGTGTACGCGAAGACGGCCGTGATCGCGCCGAAGCCGATCGTCGCCCGGCGGCGTCCGCGCCGGTGGACCGCGACCGTCGAGGCGAAGGAGGCGGAGAGCATCAGGACCAGGACACCGGTGGCGTAGGCGCCGGACTGCTCGTCGACGTTCGCGTTGAACCAGAGAGTGATCGCGACGGCGGCCGCCATGAAGGTCAGCACGAGGGGGCGCACGGCCCGGGTCCACTCGGGGGCCATGCCGTAGCGCGGCAGATAGCGCGGCACCAGGTTGAGCAGCCCCGCCATGGCGGAGGCGCCGGCGAACCACAGGATGGCGATCGTCGAGATGTCGTACACCGTGCCGAAGGCTTCGCCGAGGTACTTGTGCGCGAGATACGCGAGCGCACGCCCGTTCGCCGAGCCGCCCGCCTTGAACTCGTCCTGCGGGATCAGGATCGTCGTCGCCAGGCTGGACAGGAGCAGGAAACCGCTCATGATCAGCGCGGCCGTGGTGAGCAGCTTGCGGGTGTCACGGATCCGGCCCGCCGGCTTCGCGTACGTGTCCGTGGAGTCGCCCCGCACCTGCGGCATCACGGCGACACCGGTCTCGAAGCCGGACATGCCGAGCGCCAGCTTCGGGAAGACGAGCAGCGCGACGCCGACCATCACGAACGGCGAGGAGTGCTCCGCCGTCATCGCGTCCCACCAGTCGGTGATCTTCACCGGCGCGGTGAGCACATGGGTGGCGGCCGTGACCAGCACGACCACGTTCAGCGTGAGATACGCGCCGACCAGCACCACGGCGACCCGGATCGCCTCCTGGAAGCCCTTGAGGAAGACCGCGCCGAGCGCCGCGAGCAGGGCCAGCGTGATCCACGTGTTCGCGCCGTGCAGCGACTCGGGGGCGAACGGGTTCTCGACGACGTGCGCCGCGGCGTCCGCCGCCGACAGCGTCATCGTGATCATGAAGTCGGTGGCCGCGAAGCCGAGCAGCACCAGGACGAACAGCTTCCCCGCCCACCACGGAAGCAGCCGCTCCAGCATCGCGATCGACCCCTCGCCGTGCGGCGACTCCTTCGCGACCCTGCGGTACACGGGCAGCGCGCCCAGGAGGGTGAGCGCGATCAGGACGAGGGTGGCGAGCGGCGACAGCAGACCGGCGGCGAGCGCCGCGATGCCCGGCTGGTAGCCGAGCGTGGAGAAGTAGTCCACACCCGTCAGACACATCACGCGCCACCACTTGTGGCCCTTGTGCTCCTCGGGGGCGTGCCCGTGCGGCCCCTGGTGACGGGCCGTCCGCTCGCTCAGGCCGTCGAGCAGCCAGGACCGCCAGCGGTGCGTGGGGGCAGGCGTGGCGGCAGGGCTCTCGGCCTGGATGCCGGTCATGGGCGGACGCTTCCTGTTCGGACGGCTCTGACGACGACGTACGTGACGACGAGCGAGTATCCAGCACATCGTCACCTGTGCACCGGGCGGGGGCGAGCCCGGTGCCACCTGCGCATACGCTGGTCCGATGCAGGACGAGTACCGCACGGTGGCCCACGAGGGCGTGCACGAGACAGAGATCAACCGCTCCCGGTTCCTGTGCGCCCTCGCGCCCGCCGCCACCGAGGAGGAGGCCCAGGCCTTCGTCGCGCGCGTCCGCAAGGAGCACCCGACGGCCACCCACAACTGCTACGCGTACGTCATCGGCGCCGACGCCTCCGTGCAGAAGGCGAGCGACGACGGGGAGCCGGGAGGCACCGCGGGCGTCCCCATGCTCCAGATGCTCACCCGGCGCGAGATGCGGTACGTCGTCGCCGTCGTCACGCGCTACTACGGCGGGGTGAAGCTCGGCGCGGGCGGCCTCATCCGTGCCTACGGAGGAGCGGTCGGGGAGGCCCTCGACGCACTCGGCACCGTGACCCGGCGGCGCTTCCGGCTCGCCACGGTCACCGTCGACCACGCGCGGGCCGGGAAGATGGAGAACGACCTGCGGTCCACCGGGCGCGAGGTCCGCGAGGTCCGCTACGGCGAGGACGTGGCCATCGAGATCGGCCTGCCGGAGTCGGACGTGGAGCGGTTCACGGCGTGGCTGGCGGATGCGAGCGCGGGGTCGGCGGGGTTGGAGCTGGGCGGCGAAGCGTACGGGTGAGCGCCCCGCCGCGGCCTGCCGTGGTCCGCTGCGGGCCGCGTATGACCGGCGTGTGAACAGCCGCCCGGATCTCTCGACGCGGCGCCGGTCCTGCTGCTGTAATCGCGACATGGATGCAGGGCGAAACGACCTCACGCGGCGACGTCACGTCGACCTCGCGCGCGTGTGCAGCGCGGGCTGTCGCTGAGACCCTTCGTACGCCGTCACTCCTCCCGCCCGTAAGGCGGTCGAGGCTTCTCCGTCTGTCTCAGGCTGTCTCCATCTGTCTCCGTGTGCCTCCGTGCCCGCACGCCCGCACGTCCTTGGACACGTACCCGTAAAGGACCTCCCGTGGCCGTCCTCCTCGCCCTCACCGGCAGCGCCTCCGCCCCCGGTTCCTCCCGCACCGCCCGCCTCGTCCAGGACATAGGCCGCCGCTACGCCGCGCGCGGCCACGAGGTCCGCCACCTCGACGTGCGCGATCTTCCCGCCGATGCGCTGCTCTCAGCCGACGCCGCCGACCCCCAGGTCGCCCGCGCCGTCGGTCTCGTGGCCCGCGCCGACGCCCTGATCGTCGCGAGCCCCGTCTACAAGGCCGCGTACTCCGGCGTCCTGAAGACCTTCCTCGACCTGCTGCCGCAGTACGCGCTGCGCGGGAAGCCCGTGCTGCCACTGGCCACCGGCGGCTCGCCCGCGCACGTCCTCGCCGTCGACTACGCGCTGCGCCCCGTCCTCACGTCGCTGGGCGCGGACGTCGCGCAGGGCTGGTTCGTCCTCGACCGGCACATCACCGTCGCCGCCGACGGGGCCGTCACGCTCGCGCCCGAGACGCGGGAGGCGCTCGACCCGGTCCTCGACCGCTTCGAAGGCGGACTGCCCGCGGCCGGGGCGCGTCTCGCCGCCGCGTAGTACCTCCCCGGCTCCCGTAAGGACGCGTTCGTATGACCCTGACCTTCCACTGGTTCCTGCCCACCAACGGCGACAGCCGTCACATCGTCGGCGGCGGCCACGGCGTCCCGACCGGCGCGGCCGGCGGCGACCGGCCCGCCACCCTCGCCTACCTCGGCCAAGTCGCCCGTACCGCCGAGCAGTTGGGCTTCGAAGGGGCGCTCACCCCGACCGGCGCCTGGTGCGAGGACGCCTGGCTGACCACCGCGATGCTCGTCGAGCAGACCGCGCGCCTGAAGTTCCTGGTCGCGTTCCGGCCCGGCCTCGTCGCGCCCGCCCTCGCCGCGCAGATGGCCGCCACCTACCAACGCCACTCCGGCGGACGCCTGTTGCTCAACATCGTCACCGGCGGCGAGGACCAGGAACAGCGCGCCTACGGCGACTTCCTCGACAAGGAGGAGCGCTACGCCCGAACCGACGAGTTCCTGCACATCACGCGCGCGCTGTGGCGCGGTGAGACCGTCGACTTCGCCGGGGTGCACGAGCGCGTCGAGGGCGCCCGCCTGAACCGGCTGCCCGACCCGGTGCCGCCCGTCTACTTCGGCGGCTCGTCGAAGGCCGCGGGCCCGGTCGCCGCCCGGCACAGCGACGTCTACCTGACCTGGGGCGAGCCGCCCGCCCAGGTCGCCGAGAAGATCGACTGGATCCGTGCGCTGGCCGCCGTGGAGGGGCGCGAGGTGCGGTTCGGCATACGGCTGCACGTCATCGCCCGCGACAGCGCCGAGGAGGCGTGGGCCCAGGCGGACCGGCTGCTGTCCGGGGTCGACCCGAAGACCGTCGCCGACGTCCAGGCCGGTCTCGCCCGCTCCGGATCCGAGGGACAGCGGCGGATGCTCGCCCTGCACGGTGGCAGCGCCGACCGCCTGGAGATCCACCCGAACCTGTGGGCCGGCATCGGTCTCCTCCGCGGCGGCGCCGGCACCGCGCTGGTCGGCTCGCACACCGAGGTCGCCGACCTGATCGCCGAGTACCACGCCCTCGGCATCGACGAGTTCGTGCTCTCCGGGTACCCGCACGTCGAGGAGGCCTACTGGTTCGGTGAAGGCGTCCTGCCGGTGCTGGCCGGGCGCGGGCTGTGGCGGCATCCGGACGCGCGCTGAGACCCGGGACCGGGGGGTGCGCAGGGGGCGGCGGTTTCAGGCGTTCCGGCCGTTCCGGCCGTGATGTCGGACCCACCCGTTAGCCTCGTGCGTTATGAGGCTGCTGCATACATCCGACTGGCACCTGGGGCGGGCGTTCCACCGTGTGGCCATGCTCGACGCCCAGGCCGCGTTCATCGGCCACCTCGTTACCACCGTGCGCGAGCGCGGCGTGGACGCGGTGGTCGTGTCGGGTGACGTGTACGACAGGGCGGTCCCGCCGCTCGCCGCCGTCGAGCTGTACGACGACGCGCTGCATCGCCTCGCCGACCTCGGCGTGCCCACGGTGATGATCTCCGGGAACCACGACTCGGCCCGCCGCCTCGGCGTCGGCGCCGGACTCATCGACCGCGCCGGCATCCATCTCCGTACGGAACCCGACCGCTGCGGCGAACCCGTCGTGCTCGCCGACGACCACGGCGAGGTCGCCTTCTACGGGCTGCCGTATCTGGAGCCCGCCCTCGTCAAGGACACGTTCGGGGTCGCCAAGGCCGGGCACGAGCAGGTGCTCGCCGCCGCCATGGAGCGCGTCCGCGCCGACCTCGCCGAGCGTCCGTCCCGCACCCGTTCCGTCGTCCTCGCGCACGCCTTCGTGACCGGCGGCGCGCCCAGCGACAGCGAGCGGGACATCACGGTCGGCGGGGTCGCCGCCGTCCCGTCCGGCGTCTTCGACGGCGTCGACTACGTGGCGCTCGGGCATCTGCACGGCAGCCAGGTCATCTCCGAGCGCGTGCGCTACTCCGGATCGCCGCTGCCCTACTCCTTCTCCGAGGCCGACCACCGCAAGAGCATGTGGCTCGTCGACCTCGGCGCCGACGGGGCCGTGAGCGCCGAGCGGATCGACTGCCCCGTCCCGCGGCCGCTCGCCCGGATCCGCGGCGACCTCGACGACCTGCTCGCCGACCCCGCCCTCGCCGTCCACGAGGAGTCCTGGGTCGAGGCCACGCTCACCGACGCGGTCCGGCCCGACGACCCGATGGCCCGCATCGCCGAGCGCTTCCCGCACACGCTCAGCCTGCTCTTCGATCCGAGACGCACCGAGGCCGAGCCGGACGCCAGTTACGCGGAGCGCCTCAAGGGGCGCGACGACCACGAGATCGCGGAGGACTTCGTGACCCATGTCAGGGGCGCCGGGCCCGACGACGCCGAGCGGGCGGTGCTGCGCGCCGCGTTCGACGCCGTGCGCACCGACTCCTTCGCCGCCGAGAACGGCACGCGCGAGGTCGCCCGGTGAGGCTGCACACCCTGGCGATCACGGCGTTCGGGCCCTTCGGCGGATCGCAGAAGATCGACTTCGACGCGCTGTCGTCCGCGGGACTCTTCCTGCTGCACGGGCCGACCGGCGCCGGCAAGACCTCCGTCCTCGACGCGGTCTGCTACGCCCTGTACGGGACCGTGCCCGGCGCCCGTCAGCACGGCAGCGGGCAGGGACAGCACCTGCGCAGCGACCACGCCGAGGCGGGCGTGCGCACCGAGGTCACCCTCGACCTGACCGTCGCGGGCCGCCGCCTGGAACTCACCCGGCAGCCGCCGTTCGCGCGCCCCAAGAAGCGGGGCACAGGCTTCACGACGGAGAAGGCGCAGAGCTGGCTGCGCGAGTACGACGCCGTCGCGGGGGAGTGGAAGGACCTCAGCCGCTCCCACCAGGAGATCGGCGAGGAGATCACCCAGCTGCTCGGCATGAGCAAGGACCAGTTCTGCCAGGTCGTCCTGCTGCCGCAAGGTGACTTCGCGCGGTTCCTGCGCGCCGACGCCGAGGCCCGCGGGCGGCTCCTCGGCCGGCTCTTCGACACCCGCCGCTTCGCCGCCGTGGAGCAGCGGCTCGCGGAGGACCGGCGCGGCGCGGAGAAGCAAGTGACCGCGGGGGACGCGGAGTTGCTCGCGGACGCGCATCGCATGCAGCAGGCCGCCGGCGGCATCGTGGAGCTGCCGCCGATCGACGCGGCACCCGGCGACCCCGGCCTCGCCGACGCCGTCCTGACCTGGGCGGCCACCGCCCGCTCCAGCGCCCGCGAGCACTACACGCACGCCCATCTCGCCCTCGGCGCCGCCGAGTCGGCCCGGGTGACGGCGCAGCGCGAGCTCACCGACGCGACGGAGACGCAGCGGCTCCAGGAGCGGTTCGCGCAGGCGCAGAGCCGGGCCGCGGACCTGGAGGCGCGCGCCGACGAGCACCGGGCGCTGCGCGAGCGGATGGAGCGGGGCCGCAAGGCGGAGACGGTGGCCCCCGCGCTGAGCCTGCGGGACGCGGCGGAGGCGGAGCACCTGGCGGCGCAGCGGGAGGACGTGTTCGCACGGGGCGAGTTGCGCGGAGCGGGCACGGTTTCCGTAGGCCCGGACGCCGACGATGCGTCGTCTCGCGGGTCCGACGCCGTCGACGCGACGGCACCGCCGGAGGCGCTCGCCGAGGCCGCGCGGCGTGTCGCGCAGGAGTTGGGCGGGCTCGACGCGGCGCGCCGGGCCGAGCGGCGCCTCGGCGACCTCGCGCGCGAGCGGGCCGGACTCGACCGCGAGGAGCGCGCCGACACCGACCTCCTCGCCGAGGCCGCGCAGTGGCTCGATACGTGGGACACGCGCCGCGGCGATCTTCAGACCCGCGTCGACGACGCCCAGGAAGCGGCCACACGCGCCGAACACCTCTCCGGCCAGCTCGAACCGGCGCGGCAGCAGGCGCGCGCCGCCGTCGAGCGCGACCGGCTCACCGCCGAGGCCGACACCGCTCGGGCCACCGCGCTGCGCGCCCGCGAGGACGCCACCGCCGCCCACGAGCACTGGCTCGGCCTCAAGGAACAGCGACTGCGCGACGTCGCGGCCGAACTCGCCGAAGGCCTCGTGGCCGGCGAGCCCTGCACCGTCTGCGGCGCCACCGAACACCCGGCGCCCATGCGCAAGTCCGCGGGCCACGTGGACCGTGCCGCCGAGGAGAGCGCGCTGGCCGCCTACCGCGCCGCGGACGCCCGCCGCACCGACACCGAGCGCCGGCTCGGCGCCGTACGGGAGGAACTGGCCGCGGCCAAGGGCGCCGCGGGCGACGAACCGGCGGAGCAACTCGCCGAGCTCGTACGGGACATGGAGGCCCGACACGCCGAAGCCCGGGCGCTCGCGTCCGGGCTGCACGCGGCCCGCGAGGCGCTCGCCGGCGCCCAGAGCGAGCACGAGCGCCGCCTCGCCGCCCGCCAGGAGGCCACCTCCCGCACCGCTGCCCGCGCCGCGGCCCGCGAGGCCCTTGAGCGGGAACAGGCCACGCTCGAAGGGGAGTTGGCGCAGGCGCGCGGCGCCGCCGAGTCCGTCGAGGCGCGCGCCGCGCAGCTGGAGCGGCGGGCCGCCCTGCTCACCGCCGCCGCCGAAGCGGCCCGCGCGGTCGAGGACACCGCGCAGCGCCTCAAGGACGCCGACGCGCGACTCGCCGACGCCGCGTTCCGCGCCGGGTTCGACACGCCGCAGGCCGCGGCCGCAGCCCTCCTCGACGACAGCGAGCACCGCTCGCTCCAACACCGCCTGGACGCCCGGCAGTCGGAGGAGGCCGCGATCCGCGCCGTGCTCGCGGAGGAGGAGACGGCGGCGGCCGCCCTGCTGCCGCGGGCCGACGTGGCCGGCGCGCGCGCCGCCGCCGAGGCCGCCGACGCCCGGGTGCGCGCGGCGGGCTCCGCGCGGGACGCCGCCGCCCGCCGCTGCGACGACCTCGACCGGCTCTCCCGGCGCGTCGCCACCGAGGCCCGCCGACTCGGACCGCTGCGCGCCACCTACAACCGCATCGCGCGGCTCGCCTCCCTGGCGGCCGGCACCTCCGCCGACAACGAACGCAAGATGCGCCTGGAGTCGTACGTCCTCGCGGCCCGCCTCGAACAGGTCGCGGCCGCGGCGACGGCGCGCCTGCGCCGCATGTCCTCCGGGCGCTACACCCTCGTGCACTCCGACTCCCTCGCGGGGCGCGGGCGTTCGGGCCTCGGCCTGCACGTCGTCGACGCGTGGACGGGCCGCGAGCGCGACACCGCGACGCTCTCCGGCGGCGAGACGTTCTTCGCGTCCCTCGCCCTCGCGCTCGGCCTCGCGGACGTCGTCACGGACGAGGCGGGCGGTGTCCGCCTCGACACCCTCTTCATCGACGAGGGCTTCGGCAGCCTCGACGACCAGACCCTCGACGAGGTCCTCGACGTCCTCGACTCCCTGCGCGAACGCGACCGCAGCGTCGGCATCGTCAGCCACGTCGGTGACCTGCGGCGACGGGTCCATGCGCAGCTGGAGGTCGTGAAGGGACGGGAGGGGTCGACGGTGCGGCAGCGGGGGGTGGGGGACGGATAGCGGGCCCAGGGCGGGGGACGGGGCTTTCCGAGGCCCTCAGTGCCCGATCGCCCGCCGGGGCAGCGGCGACGAGTACACGACGCTCGTCGTCACGGAGCCCAGCGCGCCGATCTTCCCCGACACCTCCTCCAGATGCCCCATCGACCGCGTCGCCACCTTGATCACGAAACAGTCGTCGCCCGTGACGTGATGGGCCTCCAGGATCTCCGGCGTCACGGCGACGAGGTCGTGGAACGGCTTGTAGTTCCCGTTCGGATAGCGCAGCCGCACGAACGCCAGGATCGGCAGCCCGAGCCGCTCCGGCACGACCACCGCCGCGTACCCCTCGATCACCCCGGCGTCCTCCAGGCGGCGCACCCGCTCGGTCACGGCGCTCGGGGACATGGACACGGCCCGCGCCAGCTCGGCGTAGCTCGCGCGGCCCTCCCGCTGGAGGACCTCCAGAATGCGCCAGTCGGTGGCGTCGGGGACGTAGGCGGGCGCGGCTGTGGATTCGGCGGTCATGGTGCAGGAATAGCAGGGGAATCCCTGGCCGATCAAGAGGTATCCCGGGGATCGGACCTTCAGCGGAACGATCACGGGCCGTAGATTTCTGGTCAGGAAGAACACGCCGGACACCGCACCTGAGACGGCCCGGCCGCCCACGCCAGCACACAGGAACTCCCAGGGGGCAGCGCCATGACGACCACCACGCCGACGACCACCAGCACGCCGACCGCCGTCAACCCGGTCCTGCGGGTCGCCCCCGCCTCGCCCGCCGCCGCGGCTGCCTACTTCGGCGCGAGCCTCGCCTTCCACGCCGACGTGTCCGACGTGGCCGCCGCCCTCGCCGCGGACGGCGACCCCGGCTTCGTCGTCATCGACTCGCGCTCCACCGCCTCGTGGGACCAGGGCCACATCCCCGGCGCGATCCACCTGCCGACCGCGCTCATCCCCGAGCAGGCCGAGCAGCTCCTCGACAAGTCCGTCCCCGTCGTCACGTACTGCTGGGGCCCCGGCTGCAACGGAGCGACCCGCGCCGCCCTCGCCCTCGCCGAACTCGGCTTCCAGGTCAAGGAGATGCTCGGCGGGTTCGAGTACTGGGCGCGCGAGGGCTTCGCGTACGAGACGTGGGAGGGCCCGGCGCAGAAGGCCGCCGACCCGCTGACGGCGCCGGTCGACTCGGACGACTGCGGCTGCTGACCGCCTACGGCGCGGAGAGGGTCGTCCGCTCGGCCCTCTCCAGCCGGCGCAGATACCAGCGGGCGAAGGTCATCGGCGTACCGTCGTCGTCGGGCAGCGGGGCGAGATCGACGTCGTCCACCCGGCGGTCGGACCGGACCGTGCCGCGCCGGCTGCCGCTGACGATCAGCAACTCCCGCTGGGAGCGGCCGAGATGACAGATCGAGACCGCGCCGACGGTTCGCTCCGGAGCGAACATCACGGCCTCCCACTCCTCGTCCCACGCCTCGATGGCGTCGTCGAAGTCCTCGATCGCGTCGAAGTCCTCCTCCTCGGGCCGCCGGGCGAGCAGCTCGTCGAGGAGCTCCGGATCCGGCCCCCGCTCGGGAAACGGCTCCGCGAGCCGCGACGGGTCGGTCATGTCCGCGCCGTCACCCTCCCAGCGCCAGCGTCCCTGTACGCGCCGCACCGGGAACACGCCGTACGCGGGTCCGGCCCCACCCGCACCGACGCACCGCAGGAACCCCCGATACTCCTCCGGCAGCCGCACCCCCACCTGTGCCTCGAGCTCGGCTGGCTCCGCATCGGTGAGCGGATCCTCCAGGACCCACGCGTGCCTCAACGCACCGAACACTTCACCGCCGCCGGGCCCCGCCCCCGCGGCAGCGACCCGCTCGCGTACGCCCGCCCCATATCTGATCAACCAGGCGGAGACAGTAAGCGCCGGTCATGCCGTGCCTGCGTACGGGGGCTGCCGGGCGCGTCCGAACCACGAGCCCGGCAGCCCCCGCCGCGCACTCAGAGCTTCGACAGCTCGTCCACCAGGTCGTCGAGACCCAGCGACCCCTGGGACAGGGCCGCCATGTGCCAGGCCTTCGCGTCGAAGGAATCCCCGTGCGCCGCCTGCGCGTTGGCGCGGCCGAGCAGCCACGCGCGCTCGCCCAGCTTGTAGCCGATCGCCTGGCCGGGGATCGAGAGGTAGCGGGTGAGCTCGCTCTCGACGAAGTCCGCGGGGCGGCTGCTGTGCGCCCCGAAGAACTCCTGCGCCAGGTCGGGCGTCCACCGCTCGCCGGGGTGGAACGGGGAGTCCGCCGGGATCTCCAGTTCCAGGTGCATGCCGATGTCGACGATGACACGTGCCGCCCGCATCATCTGCGCGTCGAGGTAGCCGAGCCGGGTCTCCGCGTCGGTGAGGAAGCCGAGTTCGTCCATGAGGCGCTCCGCGTACAGCGCCCAGCCCTCCGCGTTCGCCGAGACGATGCCGAGCGTCGCCTGGTAGCGGGAGAGGTCACCGGCGACGTGCGCCCACTGCGCGAGCTGGAGATGGTGTCCGGGGACGCCCTCGTGGTACCAGGTCGAGACCAGGTCGTAGACGGGGAAGCGGGTCTGCCCCATCGTCGGCAGCCACGTACGGCCAGGACGCGAGAAGTCCTCCGACGGCGGCGTGTAGTAAGGGGCCGCCGCGCTGCCGGGCGGCGCGATGCAGGACTCCACCTTCCGCACCCGCTCGGCGAGTTCGAAGTGGGTGCCGTCGAGCGCGTCGATCGCCTCGTCCATGACGTTCTGCAGCCACTGCCGCACTTCGTCGACGCCCTCGATGTGCCGCCCGTGCTCGTCGAGATGGGCGAGCGCCACCCACGGCGTCCCGGCACCGGGCAGGATCTTCTCCGCCTCGGCCTTCATCTCGCCGAGCAGCCGGTGGAACTCGCTCCAGCCGTACGCGTACGCCTCGTCCAGATCGAGATCCGTGCCGTTGTAGTAGCGCGACCAGCGCGCGTACCGCTCCCGGCCGACCACGTCGGGCGAGCCCTCGATCGCGGGCGCGTACACATCGCGCATCCAGTCGCGCAGCGCGACGGTCGCGGCGTCCGCGGCGCGGGCCGCCTCGGTCAGCTCGCCGCGCAGCGCCTCGGGCCCGCCGGCCGCGAACTCCTCGAACCAGCCCGCCTGTCCGCCCTCGCCCGCCCACTCGGTGAGCTGCCCGATGAACGTCGCGGTCGGCCGCGGCCCGCCGTACAGCTTGCGCTCCAGACCGAGCGTCAGCGTCTCGCGGTACCCGGCGAACGCGGCCGGCACCGCCCGCAGCCGCTCGGCGATGGCCGCCCAGTCCTCGTCGGTCTCGGTCGGCGTGACCGTGAAGACCTCGCGGACGTTGTGGACCGGCGAGCCGAGATTGCTGACGACGCGCAGGTGCTCCTCGGCGTCGTGCACGGCGAGTTCGGCGGTGAGGCGCTCACGGAGCAGCCGGGCGCAGCGCCGCTCGACGTCGCTGTCGGCGCCCGGCGCGCGCTCCGCGTCGTCGAGCCGCGCGAGCGTGTCACGCGCGAGGTCGGCGAGGGCCGCGAGACCGGCGGGGGACAGGTCGGGGAGCCTGCTCGACGAGGCGCGGACGCCGAGGTACGTGCCGTTCACGGGGTCGAGGGCGACGAGCTCGTCGACGTACCGGTCGGCGATCTGTCGCGGCAGCGGGGCCTGGGGCTGAGAGGTGCTCGCGGTGTCTGACATGCGGACATCCTCGTACGAGTCAGGGGGCCGCGTCACCATGATTCGCGTCCGGCGTACCGGGTGTTCCGGGCGGCAGCAGCGGGCCGCACTCCCACTGCTGGAAGATCAGCCGGGTCTCGACCCGGGCCACCTCGCGGCGCGCGGTGAACTCGTCGAGCACGAGCCGTTGCAGATCCGCCATGTCGCGCACGGCGACCTGCACCAAGTAGTCGTCGGGGCCGGTCAGGTGGAAGACGGTACGGGCTTCGGGCAGCGCCCGGATCCGCTCCACGAACGGGCCCACGAGCTCGCGGCGGTGCGGCCGCACCTGCACCGAGAGCAGCGCCTGGAGCCCGCGGCCCAGGCGCGCGGGATCGAGTCGCAGCACATGCCCGAGGATCACCCCGGCCCTGCGCAGCCGGGTCACCCGGTCCAGACACGTCGACGGGGCGACGCCGACCTGCGCGGCGAGATCCCGGTACGTGGTGCGGGCATCGTTCTGGAGGAGCCGCAGGATCTCAAGATCAACCGGATCGAGTACGAGGGAGTCACCCATCCGGCGAACGTAGCACGGGAGTTGAACCGATCGGCCCGGTCCTTGTTCATCCTGGCGCCATGGACATCAACGAGGATGTGACGTACTCCCGGACGGCGCCCACCCCGCACCGGCCCCGGGCCCTCGCCACCGAAGCCGTGCACGCGGGCCGCGACGACCTCGCCGCCCTCGGCCTGCACGCCCCGCCGATCGACCTGTCCACGACGTACCCGTCCGCGGACAGCCGCGGCGAGGCGGCCCGCATCGACGCGTTCGCCGCCGACGGCGTCCTCGACGACGGACCGCCCGTCTACGGCCGGCTCGGCAACCCGACCGTCGCCCGCTTCGAGACGGCGCTCGCCCGCCTCGAAGGCACGGACGCGGCGGTCGCGTTCGCCAGCGGCATGGCGGCCCTGACGGCGGTCCTTCTCGTCCGTCTCTCCGCGGGCCTGCGCCATGTCGTCGCCGTCCGCCCGCTGTACGGGTGCAGCGACCATCTGCTCACCGCCGGCGCACTCGGCTCGGAGGTCACCTGGGTCGACCCGGCCGGCATCGCCGACGCGATCCGGGCCGACACCGGCCTGGTGATGGTGGAGTCGCCCGCCAACCCGACCCTCGCCGAGGTCGACCTGCGGGCCGTCGCCCACGCCTGCGGCTCCGTGCCGCTGCTCGTCGACAACACCTTCGCGACGCCCGTGCTGCAACGGCCCGTCGAGAGCGGCGCCCGGCTCGTGCTGCACAGCGCGACCAAGTACCTCGGCGGTCACGGCGACGTCCTCGGCGGCGTCGTGGCCTGCGACGAGAGTTTCGCCCGTGAGCTGCGCAAGGTGCGGTTCGCGACGGGCGGCGTGCTGCATCCGCTCGCCGGCTACCTGCTGCTGCGCGGCCTGTCCACCCTGCCGGTACGGGTGCGGGCCGCCTCCGCGAGCGCGGCGGAACTGGCGCGGCGCCTCGCCGCCGACCCGCGCGTCACCCGCGTCCACTACCCGCGCATCGGCGGTGCCATGGTCGCCTTCGAGGTCGGAGGTGACCCGCATGCGGTGACCGCCTCGGTGGAACTCGTCACCCCGGCGGTCAGCCTCGGCAGCGTCGACTCGCTCATCCAGCACCCGGCCTCGATCAGCCACCGCATCGTCGCCGCCGACGACCGCAGGGCCGCGGGCGTCAGCGACCGGCTGCTGCGCCTGTCGGTCGGCCTTGAGGACGTCGAGGACCTGTGGGCCGACCTCGACCGGGCGCTGGACGCTTCGGTGGACACGGCGCGGGGCCGGCCCTCCGTGGTCAGTGGTGCTCGGCCTGCTCGTACGGGAGCCGGGACGCCACCGGGGTCGCATCGAGACGGGCGGTGATCACCAGCGTGCCTTCCTCGATCTGGTAGTCGAGCGGGAGACCGAGGGCGCGCATCGCCGCGACCATGCCCGTGTTGGACGCCTGCGTCACCGCGTACACGCTCTCGCATCCCGCCTCGACCGCCATCGCGACGAGGCGGCCGAGCAGTTCGGAGCCGACGCCGCGGCGCTGCCAGTCGTCCTCCACGAGCAGCGCGATCTCGGTCTCGTCGCCGTCCCAGAGCAGATGGCCGAGGGCCACGACCTTGCCGGACGCGGTCTGCGCGGCCAGCGTGCGGCCGAAACGGGGGCTCAGCAGGTGGTTCAGATACCGGTCCGCGTCAGCGACCGGCCCGTGGTACCGCATGCTCAACGTCCGCTGCGAGCACCGCTCGTGCATCTCCTTCGACGCCGCCACATCCGCGACGTCCGCGCGGCGCACCGTGATCTCGTTGCCCTCCGGCAGCGTGAGCACGTCCTGACTGCGCGGCACCCGCGGCCCCAGCCGCGTGTCGAGCTCGACGAGGGCGCGGGCCCGCGCGAACTCGGTCGGCGTGAAGGGCAGGTACGGCCGCTCCACCGTGATGACCCCGCCCTCGGGCGTGCGCAGCCGCATCGCGGTCTCGTCGAAGCCGCCCTCGACAGGGATCCCGTCGCGGCCCGCCGCCCCCTTGGCCGCGGCCGGCAGCGACTTGATCGTGCACCGGCCGAGCAACTGGCGCAGCGCGAGCGGCAGTTCCGCCGCGTCCAGCGCCGTACGCGTCGCAAGGCCCAGGATCCGGGTGGGCGCGTCCACCAGGTCGTGGGCGTCGGCCCGCTCGATCCAGGTACCGGCGCCGCCGGCCTGGGCGACCGCCCGGGTCAGCTCGGCGGCGGCCAGTTCCCGCGGCGCTCGCAGCAGGAACTCGTCCACGGTGCCGTCCGCCAGCGGGTGCGTCTGGAGGCTGAGGATGTCCACCCGGCGGTGGGCGAACGCCGTGCACAGCGCCGCGAGCGAACCCGGCTCGTCCCGCACCGTCGTCCGCATCCGCCACAGCACGCTCTGCTCCGGGTCGAGCGGTGCGGCCGCCGTGCCCGGCTGCCCGGCCGACGCCTCGGGGGAGGCGGCCGGCCGGGCGCCGGTATCCGGCGCCGGCGGCGCGTGATCGTGGCGTCGTGACCACCACACGTGGAACCCGGCCGTGGCCACCAGGACCACGGCCGACACCGTGAGCAGCACGGGCCCGTCCGGGCCGTGCCCGATCATGTTGGCCACGGCGTCCGCGACCGCCACCGCCGTGAACAGGGCGGCCAGTTCGACCAGATCCCTGCGCCAGTGGTGGGTCGGGCGGCCGTGCTTCACTCGCGTCACATCAGACATGTCTGGACTCATGCATCCACTGTGAAGGAACGGTGTTGCGTGATCACGAACGGTTTGTGACCGATGGGTAAAGAGTGCTTATAGCTGTTTTGCCCGATATGCACTTCTGGGGGTGGCAGGTGAGGGTGCCAGGCGGGGTGGCCGGGGACAGGCGGGAGAGTCGGGTGGGCTCATCGGGGCGACCGGCCCCGTCGCCGGTTGCCGGGGCGCCTCAGCCCACCGGCGCGTGCAGCCGACGCGCCTGCGCCACCAGGGGAGCTGGAGGGCCACGGGCCACGGGCGACGGACGCGGACGATCACTCTCCGTGCCCGTGAACCGTCCGCGCCCGCCGACCTCGGCGTCCGTCACTGGCCGACGCGGCCCGGCTGGAGCGTCTTCGAGAACAGCACGTCGCCGCCCTCCTGCCGCAGCCGCACGGTCAACTCCCCGCTGCCGCCGTCGATCTCGACCTCGCCGAAGTACGGCGGCGTCTCCGCCGGCGACGTGTTCGCCCGGGGCGGCGCCTTGAGGAATACCTGCTGCGGCCCGAACGTCCCGTCCAGCTTCGCCGCCGGGAACCCGCCCGCGGCCAGCGGCCCCGACACGAACTCCCAGAACGGCTCGAAGTCCTGGAACGCGGCCTTCGACGGCTCGTAATGCTGCGCCGACGTGTAGTGCACGTCCGCCGTCAGCCACAGCGTGCCGGTGATCCGCTCGTGCTTGATGTGCCGCAGCAGCTCCGCGATCTGCAACTCCCGGCCGAGCGGAGCGCCCGGGTCGTTCTGCGCGACCGCCTCGAAGTTCGTCGCCCCGTCCGTCACGACGAGGCCCAGCGGCATGTCGGAGGCGATCACCTTCCAGGTCGCCCGCGACCGGGACAACTCCCGCTTGAGCCATGCCAGTTGTTCGGCGCCGAGGATCCCGTTCGTGTCGTCGGGCTGCCTGTTCGGCGAGTTGGCGTTGCGGTACGTGCGCATGTCGAGGACGAACACGTCGAGCAGCGGGCCGTGCCGCAGCACCCGGTACACCCGGCCGTCCGCGTCGCCCGGCGGCAGCGTCGACACGGGGAAGTACTCGCTGAACGCGCGCAGCGAACGCGCGGACAGCACGTCCACGTTCTTCTCGGTGTAGCGGCTGTCGCTGAGGATCTGACCCGGGTACCAGTTGTTGTGGACCTCGTGGTCGTCCCACTGCGTGATCGTGGGGACCTGCGCGTTGAAGCGGAGCAGGTTCGCGTCGAGCAGGTTGTAGCGGAACGCGCCGCGGAACTCCGCGAGCGTCTCGGCGACCTTGGACTTCTCCTCGGTGGTCACATTGCGCCAGACCCGCCCGTCGGGCAGCGTCACGCTGGGCAGGATGGGGCCGTCGGCGTAGATGTTGTCGCCGCTGCACAGGAAGAAGTCCGGGTCGAGGGCGCGCATGTCCTCGTACACGCGGTAGCCGCCCCGGTCCGGGTTGATGCCCCAGCCCTGGCCCGCGATGTCGCCCGACCACAGGAACCGCACATCGTGTCGGCGCCCCACGGGCGCGGTGCGGAACGTGCCGGCGACCGGCTCGCTCGTGCGGCGCGGGTCGTCGGGGTCGGCGAGCAGGACGCGGTAGTGGATCTGCTCGCCCGGCGGCAGGCCCCGCAGCCGGGTCGTCCCCGTGAAGTCCGTGTCGGCGCCCACGAGGGGACCGCGCCATCTGGTGGCGTTGCGGAACGACTCGGTCGCGGACGTCTCGACGATCATCCGCGCGGGCCGGTCCGAGCGCACCCACACCAGGCCCGAGTGCGCGGTGACGTCACCGGCCTGCACACCCCAGCCCGCCTTCGGGCGCCCCGACAGGGCGAACGCCGGGGCGGCCGCACCTCCGATCGCGGGCAGCGCGAGCGCCGCCGTCGCGGCGAGCGAACCGCGCAGCACTCCACGGCGGCCGGGCAGGGAACTCGGCGAACGGTGTGACATGGGCGCCTCCAGTGACGGTCACGACGACGGTGCGGTGCCTGGTCCGTGCACGGCGCCGCAGAGCCACACCTACTGTCGCGTCACGGCGCGCACACGAACCCCAAGTGAACAACTGCCCCCACCATCAAGGGAACCGGGCGCGCGGAAGCCGCCTCCATGGGTCCTAGGACCAGGGTCCCGTGGCGGACCGGGCCGCCGCCCGATGTCCGCACGATCGACCCCGGCCTACGGTCGGGGTCCACGACGAAGGGGACCTCCATGACCGCGCCGGCTCTCGCCTCCGCCCATGTCCGCATCGCACGCCCGTCCCGGGACCTCGCCGCAGCGGAGGAGTTCTGGGTCCGCGGGCTCGGCCTGAGCGTCGTGTACCGGGCCGAGGGCGGACCGGAGCCGGGGGAGCACGATCTGCTGATGCTCGGCTGGCCCGACGCTTCCTGGCACCTCGAACTCGTCCACGAACAGGCGGCACCGGTCGAGCCCCGGCCCACCGCGGAGGACCTCCTTGTCGTGTACGTCGACGGGCCGGTCCCCGAGGAACTCGTCACCCGCCTCGCCGCACATGGAGGCAAGCGGGTCGCCTCGCCCAACCCCTACTGGAACGAGTGGGGCGTCACCGTCGAGGACCCCGACGGCTACCGCCTGGTGCTCTGCACGCGCGCGTGGTCCAACTCCTGAGCGGCGTACGCCAAGAGGCGCACCCCTTCGGCGATCCGTGCGGGCGCCAGGTGCGCGTAGCCGAGCACGAGGGACAGTGCCTCGCCGGGGGCCGCCCCGTAGTGGCTCAGCGGGCGGACGGCCACCCCTGAGGCCGCGAACCGTTCGAGGAGCGCGGCGTGCGGGCCGTAGCGGCCGGGCAGCGTGGCGATGGCGTGCAGGCCCGCCGCGATGCCCGACACCTCCGTGCCCGGAAGATGCTCCTCCAGAGCGGCCACCAAGGTGTCCCGGCGCTCCTTGTAGGCGCGTTGGCAGCGTCGCAGATGCCGGTCGTAGTCACCGCGCGCGACGAAGCGGGCGAGCGCCGCCTGGTCGAGCGCCGGGTTGCCGAGGTCCATGTAGCGCTTACGGGCGACGAGCTCGTCGGTGAGCCCGTCGGGGACGACCAGCCAGCCCAGTCTGAGCCCCGGCGCGAGCGACTTGCTCACCGAGCCCGTATAGGCGACGTGTTCCGGGTCGAGCCCCTGCAACGCGCCTACGGGAGCGCGGTCGTAGCGGAAGTCCCCGTCGTAGTCGTCCTCCACGACGAGGCCGTCCACCGCCCGCGCCCAGTCGAGGAGCCGGGCCCTGCGGCCGGCCGTGTACGCGATGCCGGACGGGAAGTGGTGCGACGGTGTCGTGACCACGGTGCGCACCCCGGAGGCCGCCAGCGCCTCCATGGCGAGGCCGTGCGCGTCCATGGGCAGCCGCACCGCCCGCGGTCCCGCCGTGGCGAACAGTTCCTCGTACTGCGGGCTGCCGGGGTCCTCGACCCCGATGGCGTGCTGCCCGCGCGCGTGCAGCACGAAGCCGAGCAGGGTCACCGCCTGCGTCACCCCGGAGCACACGATGATCCGCTCCGGGTCCACCACCACACCGCGCCGCCGCGCGAGCAGCCCGGCCAGCGCCGTGCGCAACTGCGGCAGGCCGCGCGGGTCGGGGTAGCCGAGGGTCGGGTGCGGCAGCTCGGACAGGGCGTCCCGCTGTGCCGCCGCCCATGCCGCGCGCGGGAACAGCGACAGATCCGGGCTGCCCGCCACGAAGTCGACCCGGGCTCCCGTGGGCCGGCCAGGGGCCAGGTCCCGCGCGCCCCGCGGGGCCGCCCGCACCGCCTCGCCCACCCAGGTCCCCGACCCCCGGGTGCTGCGCAGATAGCCCTCGGCCGCCAACTGCTCGTACGCCTCGGTGATCAGGCCGCGCGACACCCCGAGATCGCCCGCCAGGTCCCTGCTCGACGGCAGCCGCGTCCCGGGCGCGAGCCGCCCCGACCGCACCGCGTCCCGCAGCGCCGCCTGCAACGAGCGGCCACGCGCGCGTGCCGGAGCGCCGGCCGCCGGAAGCAGCAACTCCCAGGCGGCGGACGGGGGATCGGCCTCGGCGACGGGAGGGCGCGGCGACGATGTCATACCGGTGGACCCTAATGCGCCCCGCGCCAGCGCCGACGGCCCGGTCTCATTGGTCCCCGACAGCAGCCTGCAAGTGGACCTCGAACCAGGCCACCGGTCCTCCTAGCGTCGACACCATGAAAGCCACCTCGCTCCGCGGTTCCCTGTTCGCCGCACTTGCCTGCATCCTGGTCGGCGGCTCCTTCACCGCCAACAGTGTCCTGGGCGAGTACCCGTACGCAGGCGGTCAGTTCCTGCGCTACGGCCTCGCCTGCCTGCTGCTCCTGCCCCTGGTCGGGCGCGGCGGCGCGGCCCCGCTGCGGCGGCTCGGGCGGCGCCAGTGGGGGAGGCTCGCCCTGCTCTCCGCCGTCGGGATGGTCGGCTTCAACCTCGCGGTGCTCGCCGCCGAGCGGACCGCCGAACCCGCCGTACCCGGCGTCTTCGTGGGCTGTGCGCCCGTCGTCGTCGCCGTCCTCGTGCCCCTGCTCGGCGGACGGCACCCTCAACGGATCGTCCTCTACGGGGCGTTGCTCGTCGCTGCCGGGGCCTTCACCGTCCAAGGGTGGGGTCGCACCGACGCCCTCGGGATCGCCTTCTCCGTCTGCGCCCTCGCCGGAGAGGTGGGCTTCGCCGTACTGGCCGTGCCGGTGCTGCGCCCGCTCGGACCCCGGCTCCTGTCCTGTGTGGTCTGCGCGATCGCCGCACTGGAGTCGGCAGTTGTGGGCGTCGCCGTCGACGGCGCCTCGTGGTTGCGCGTTCCGGACGGCGCGGAAACCGCCGCACTTCTCTGGCAGGCCGTGATCGTCACCGTCGTCGGGTTCGTCTGCTGGTACATGGGGATGCAGCGGATCGGCGCGGAGCGGGCCACGCTGTTCTCCGGCCTCATCCCGGTGGCCGCCGCGTGCACGGCTCCGCTGGTCGGCGCGGGCGGCTACGGCCTCGCCCAGGGCGCCGGCAGCGCGCTCGTCGCCGCCGGAGTGGCCCTGGGCTCGGGGGTGTTCGGCGGACGGTCAGCGGCTGGTGTCCAGGATGACGCGGGCCACGAGAGCCGGGTCGTCGTTCATCGGCACGTGACCGCACCCGGGCAGCCGGACCAGCCGGGCGTCCGGGAGGGTGTGCTTGGCGCGGATCCCCTGCCGGCGCACGAGGAGCCGGTCGCGAGTGCCCCAGGCGACGGTGACGGGCACCTCGGGAACGTCGTCCTGGAAGCGCACCGTACGGCCCGCCGCCAGCGTCGGCCAGAAGCCGGTCGCGTCGCGCAGCGCCAGCGTCTCGGCGACCACCGCCTCCGGTGAACGGCGGCCGGGCCGCGCATAGATGGCACTCGTCAGCGCCGCGCGCCCGGCGGCCGAGCGGGACAGCCGCTCGATCATCGGGAGCGGCAGTGCCCGGGCGCCCTGCCGCAGGGCCAGCAGCGTGCCGAACGCGTAGTACCGCTCCGTCTCGTTCCAGAACCCCGCGGGGGACAGCGCCGTGACGGACCGTACGAGCTTCTCGCGGCCCAGATCCAGGGCGAGCAGCCCGCCGAGCGAGTTGCCCGCCACATGCGGCCGTTCGACGCCGAGGTGGCGGCAGAAGGCGTCCAGGACCGGCACCACGCTTGTCAGGTCGTAGGCCATGCCGTCCGGCAGCGCGGGCGACTTCCCGAAGCCCGGCAGGTCCACCGCGATCACGTCGCGCTCAAGGGCGAGGATCGGCAGCACGGGTTCCCAGGCCTGCCAGTGGTGGCCTATGCCGTGCAGCAGGAGCAGCGGTTCTCCGGAGCCTGCCCTCTCGTAGGACAAGGACACCGTGTGGGGTCCGCCGGGGCCTTCGATGGTGAAGGTCGCCTGTGCCGCCATGTCGCCCGCTCCCTGTCCCCGCCACACCCCGACGGTTCCTTAGACTCCTTGTCAGCAACAATTACCGCTCAGTAGCGTCCAGTTCAAGAGGCGGGAGGTCTCCGGACGCGACACGGCGCCGGGCGGACCGGGCGATGCCGTGTGGACAGCGCATGGTTGGTGGGCTGGGATGGGAATCGTGGCCGCCGATACCGTGACCGACGTCTTCGAAGAGCACCGGCCCGTCCTCATGGGCGTCGCCTACCGCATGTTGGGCCGCGTCGCCGACGCGGAGGACGTGGTGCAGGACGCCTGGCTGCGCTGGTCGCAGGCCGACCGCAGCGACGTACGCGAACCACGCGCCTACATGGTGCGCATCACGACGCACCTCGCTCTCGACCGACTGCGCCGGGCCCAGACCCGACGCGAGGCATACGTAGGGCCCTGGTTGCCCGAACCGCTCGTGACCGACTTCGGTCCCACCGTCCCCGACACCGCCGAACGGGCCGTGCTCGCCGACTCCGTCTCGCTCGCCGTGCTCGTCGTCCTGGAGTCGCTCTCCCCGCTGGAGCGCGCCGTGTTCGTGCTGCGTGAGGCCTTCGGGCTGCCCTTCTCGGACATCGCCGAGACGCTGGACCGCGGCGAGGCCGCGGTGCGCCGGCTCGGCGCCCGTGCCCGCAAGCATGTCGAGGAGCGGCGGCCGCGGTTCGATGCCGACCCGGCCCAACAGCGTGACCTCACCGAGCGGTTCCTGGCCGCCGCGAGCGAGGGAGATCTCGACGGCCTGATGGACCTGCTCGCTCACGACGTCCGGCTCGTCGGCGACAGCGGCGGCAAGGCGAAGGCGCCGTTGCGTGTCATCGAGAGCGCCGACAAGGTGGGCCGCTTCCTGGACGGGGCCACGCGGCAGGGTGTCGCCGACGGCATGCGATTCCGCTTCGTGGAGTTCAACGGCGGCCCGGGGCTGCTCGCCTCCCGCCGGGGCGAGCCCGACAGCGCCTTCCAACTCGGCGTCGTCGACGGCAAGATCCAGTACGTCTATATCGTGCGCAATCCGGACAAGCTCCGGTCGCTCTTCAGCGCGGCGGAACAGATGCCGTGAGCTGAGCGTCACTTGAGGCCCGTTCCCGTCGTACGAGGGGCGGGCCTCTTGCTTGTGCCGCGGACGTGCCGCGCGAACGCCGCATGAACGGAGTGCGGCCCTCCGTGAACGCTCTGCGGCAAGGCCCCTGTGCGGGCCGTAACCGATCGAGGATTGGTCTTGACCAAGCCAAGGGGCGGCCCTACTCTCGCAGGGATAGTGCAGGAACCTTTAATAAACAAGGGCGCTAAAAAGCCGCCGGGGCACGGCTGTTGCGGAGGACAGGGTGGGGACCACGCAGTTGGAAGCGGCACCGGAGCCGAAGTACTGGCACCTGAAGACCGTGCTCAGCGAGGCGCTCGACTCCGAGTTCGCCGTCGGGGAGATCCTGCCGAACGAGCGTGACCTCGCGGCCCGCTTCGGCGTCGCCCGCGCCACGCTGCGTCAGGCGCTAGAGCAGCTCGAGCTGGAAGGGCGCCTCCAGCGACGCCGCGGCGTCGGCACCACGGTGGCGCCGCCCCGGGTGGGCGTCGCCGTCGCCTCCACCGACCAGGACTGGCCCGGCGCCAGCGGGGACGCGTGGCAGGCCGTCGACTGCACGCCGGACGTGCCGCCGGCCGCGGTCGCCGAGATGCTGGGGACCGCTGCGGGCGAGACCGTCCACGTGCTGCGCCGTACGCGCGTCTCGCACGGTCAGCCGGTCGCCGCCGAGCTGCTGTACGTCCCGTCGGGCTCGGTGCCCGACCTCACCGCCATAGACGCCCCCTCCGGCGCCGCACGCGCGCGTGCCGTCCTGCGGGAGTTGCAGCGCTTCGGCCTCGACGGCCAGGACCGCGCCGTGGAACTCGGCTCGGCCCGCGCCGACGACGCGAAGGAGCTGGACCGCCTTCCCGGCGCTCCGGTGCTCGTCGTGACGACCCGCTACCTCAGCGGCGGCGTCACCGCGGCCGTCTCCATGGCGACGTACCGAGCGGACACGTGCCGCCTCACCTTCGGCGACACCCCCGGCGTGGAGATCCACCACGCACCCCACACCCAGGCGTCCTGACCCACTCCGAACAAGCTCTGGGCGCGCCCCCCAACGCGCCCAGCCACGGAGGCGACCACACCCACGGGCACGGGGAACTGCGCGCGCAACCGTCAACGACCGGCTCGCGCGCGCCACCCCGGCGTGGCAACCGCAAGGGGCGCAGCACCACGAGTAGCCGCCGGAGGCGAACTCCGCCCAGCGGAGCGGGGAACTGCGCGCGCCAGCGTCAACGACCGGCTCGCGCGCGTCACCCCGGCGTGGCAATCGCAAGGGGCGCAGCACCACGAGTAGCCGCCGGAGGCGAACTCCGCCCAGCGGTGCGGGGGACTGCGCGCGCAAGCGTCAACGACCGGCTCGCGCGCGTCACCCCGGCGTGGCAATCGCAAGGGGCGCAGCACCACGAGTAGCCGCCGGAGGCGAACTCCGCCCAGCGG